>NZ_CP118480.1:3037500-3337500 GCF_030450055.1 Gallaecimonas kandeliae | reverse complement strand
CCAGCGCCGCCAAGGTGCACCAGCTGCTGGCCAGCTCCGAGCAGGGCGACGACATCATCAACGACCATATCGCCTTCCGTACCTTCAACCTGCCCAAGGTAGGCCTGGAGAAGCTGGCCGCCCACTTCCTGGCCCTGGGCTACGAGCAGAAGGGTGAATACCACTTCGAGGCCAAGAAGCTCTACGCCAAGCACTTCGAGCACCCCGACGCCACCCAGCCCAAGGTGTTCATCTCCGAGCTGCTGGTGGAAAAGTGCAGCCCCGAGCTGCAGGCCCTGGTCAATAAGATGGTGGATCAGGTGGACGAGGCCAGCGTGACCGCCGACAACTTCCTCTACTCCGGCACCCAGTGGCAGGTTTCCCATGAGGACTACCTCAAGCTGCTGGAAGAGAGCGAGTACGCGGCCTGGATGGCGGCCTACGGCTACCGCGCCAACCACTTCACGGTGTCCATCAACCACCTGAAGAACTTCGAGACCATCCAGGCCGTCAACCAGGCCCTCAAGGATGCCGGTTTCGTGCTGAACAGCTCAGGCGGCGAGATCAAGGGCAGCCCCGAAGTCTGCCTGGAGCAGTCCTCCACCATGGCGGACAAGGCCAGCGTCCACTTCAGCGACGGCGACTTCGCCATCCCCAGCTGCTTCTACGAGTTCGCCCTGCGCTATCCCCTGGCCAACGGCGAGCTGTACACCGGCTTCGTGGCCGCCAGCGCCGACAAGATCTTCGAGAGCACCAACGTTCAGTGCAACGCCTGAGCTGGATGCCATGAAAAAGGGCCGCTGTAGCGGCCCTTTTTTTATTCGACGTCGTATTTTTTCTTCAACTCCTGCCACTGGCCTGTCTTGATCAGCTCCAGGCGGCCTTGGTTGAGCCAGGTGACGAGGTTGGCGTCCCCTTCCTTGTTGGAACAGGCCACATAAAGCGGCACTGGGTCGGCGAAGTGGCCCACGTCACGGATGGCTTTCTCCAGGCCGTGCGCCTTGATGTACTGGGCCATGGTGGCTTCGGGGGCGGCGATGACGTCCACCTCGCCCATGCGCAGCCGGCGCACCAGCTCATCCATGCCATCGGCTTCCGGCACCAGGATCAGCTGCTTGGGCTTGGGCTTGAGGGTGGCCAGGGGCTTCAGGGCCGCCTCCATGCGCGAGTCCTTGATCACTGCCACCCGGCGCATGCCGAAGCTGTTGAGATCTTCGTACTTCATGGGGTCGGTGGGGCGCACGTAGAGGTGGGGGGACATCACAGTCCAGGGATCCCGGGTGAAGTTGAGTTCCGGGGCCTCTGTGGGGTGTATGCCCAGCAGGCAGTCGTAGACGCCCCTGTCGGCACCGGAGATCATGGCGTTCCAGGGCACGACGTTGTAGCTGACGTCGGTCTGGTGCTGGGCGAAGATGGCCTTGGCGGCTTCGATGAAGAAGCCCGGGTGGTCGCTGTCCGGGGTGCCGTTGTAGGGATAGCCATCATACCCCCTCAGCCGCAGCTCGCCCGCCTGGGTCAGGCCTGCTGCCAGCATCAACACCAGGGGGAATAGTCTTTTTTTCATCTTGTTACTCCTTGAGCCACTGGTCAGCTTTATCTTAGGCGAAGCGAAGCTGCCTTGGTACTTTGAAATGAAAGGCTTAGGCTTAATAAAAAGTCCCAAGAGGTTGCTTGCGTGTCCCTGTCCAACCGGATCCTCCACCAGCTCAATGCCGTCATCCTCGGCAAGGAGCAACCCGTGCGCCTGGCGCTCTGTTGCCTGCTGTCTCGCGGCCACCTGCTGATCGAGGATCTGCCGGGTACCGGCAAGACCACCCTGTCCCATGCCCTGGCCGCCACCCTGGGGCTGGACTACCAGAGGGTGCAGTTCACCTCCGACATGCTGCCGGCCGACCTTATCGGCGTCTCCATCTACCGCCAGGACCAGGGCCATTTCGACTTCCAGCCCGGGCCCCTGTTCAGCCAGGTGCTGTTGGCGGACGAGATCAACCGCGCCAGCCCCAAGACCCAGAGCGCCCTGCTGGAGGCCATGGCCGAGGGCCAGGTCAGCGTCGACGGCCATACTTATGGCCTGCCGGCCCCCTTCTTCGTCATCGCCACCCAGAACCCGGTGGATCAGGCCGGCACCTATCCGTTGCCCGAGTCCCAGATGGACAGGTTCACCATGCGCATCACCCTGGGTTTCCCGCCCATGGAGGCGGAGCGGCGGCTGCTGCGGGGCGAGGCCCTGGAGCACCAGGGGCTGGCGGCGTTGCTGGACGCCGAGCAACTGGCGGCCCTTCAAGCCGAGGTGGACGCCGTCAAGGCCTCGGACGATCTCCTTGGTTACCTGCTGGCCCTGCTGGCGGCCAGCCGCCGCCTGGCGGACGTGCCCAGGCCCCTGTCGCCCAGGGCCGGCAAGGCCATATTGGCGGCGGCCAAGGCCTGGGCCTGGCTGGCCGGGCGCGACTATGTGCTGCCCGAAGACATACAGGCGGTCTTCCCCAGCGTGGCCGAGCACCGCCTGAGCCCGGTGGCCCAGGGCGGCGAAAAGGCCTATGCCCAGCTGGTGCTGGCGGCCGTGGACCCCGTCTTGTCATGAGGCAGGATCTCTGGCGACGTTTCTTGAGCCGGCGCCAGCCCGCCGCGCCCCAGAGCCGGCTGTCCAACGCCAATATCTACATCTTGCCAACCCCTTTCGGTTACGCCTTCCTGGTGGCGGTGGCGGCCATCTTCCTCCTGGGTACCAACTACCAGAACAACCTGGTGCTGCTGCTGGCCTTCTTCCTGATCAGCCTCTTCACCACCAGCATGTACCTCACCCACCGCAACCTGACCGGCCTCAAGTTGAGCCGCCTGGCCCTCCAGCCCCAGGCGGCGGGGGACGACCTGCGCCTGCCGGTACAGGCCGAGGGCCGCGGCCACTGGGCCATAGAGCTGCGCTACGGCAAGGGCCCGGTGCGCCAAATCGACGTCAAGGGGCTGGCGCGGATGACGCTGCTGGCACCGCCCGGCAAGCGGGGCCGCCACAGGCCGGGGCGGCTGACGGTGGCCTGCCGCTATCCCCTGGGGCTGTTCAGGGCCTGGAGCCACCCGGATCTCGACCAGGAGCTGCTGCTCTATCCCAGGCCGGAGCCCTGGTCAGGCGTCCCCCATGCCGAAGACGACGAAGGGGAGCAGGCCAGGGAACGCCAGGGGGAGAGCGACTGGCAGGGGCTCAAGAGCTACCAGCAGGGTGAGTCCTTGCGGCAGGTGGCCTGGAAGCAGCTGGCCCAGGGGCGGGGCATGTGGTCCAAGCAATTTGCGAGCCCGGCCCAGGACAGCCGCTGGCTGCGGCTTAAGGCGGTGCCGGGCCGGGATCTGGAACAGCGGCTGGCCAGGCTGGCCTGGCAGGTGCTGGATGCCAGCCGCCGCCAGGAGCTGTTTGGCCTGGATCTCGGCACCCTCAAGGTGGAGCTGGGTACGGGCAGCGCCCACCGGGACCAATGCCTGGCTGCCCTGGCCTGCTTTGGGGAGGCGCCATGAGGTGGTACCTGCCCAGGCCTACCCTGGTACTGCTGATCGTCGCCCAGCTCGGCGCCGTGCTGCCCAACTGGAGCCAGGTGGGGCCGGTGCTGGTGGTGCTGAACCTCTTCTGCCTGGCCTGGTGCGCCGGCATCTGCCTGGGCCGCTTCGGCCAGCCGCCGCGTTGGCTGCTGGTGACCCTGGCCCTGGGGGGCGCTGGGGCCCTGGCCATCACCTTGCCGGGCAAGGGGCTTTACCTCGCCATGGTCTCCCTGCTGGTGCTGGGCTACAGCCTCAAGGTGCTGGAGATCAAGGCGCCCCGGGACCTCCACGCCCTGGTGCTGTTCGGCCTCTTCCTGCTGGCCACCGACCTGGTGCGCTACCAGTCCATGGCCATGACCCTCTACCTGCTGCTGGCAGCCCTGGTGCAGCTGGCGGTGCTGCTAAGCCTGTTCGGGGTACGCAGGGCGCGGCACCTGGCCGCCACCTTGGGGCGCATGAGCCTCCTGAGCCTGCCGCTGATGCTGCTGCTGTTCCTGCTGCTGCCGCGGCTCGGGCCTTTGTGGAAGATGCCGGATGCGGGCCTCGGCAGCACAGGGTTGTCCGACAGCCTGAGCCCGGGGGACATCTCCAAGCTGGCCCAGTCCACGGCCCTGGCGTTTCGCGCCGAGCTGCCCTGGCATCCCAATGGCACCAGCCTCTACTGGCGGGCCCTGACGCTGGAAGTCTTCGACGGCCGTGCCTGGCACCAGGCGGATTTTCGTAAAAGCGAGGAAGAACATCCGGCCAGGCCCAAGCCGCCCCAGGGCCGCGACTGGCGCCTGATGAGCGAGCCCAGCAGCAGGCCCTGGCTGCCGGTGCTGGACGGCTCCCTGCCGTTGTCGCCCGGCCTCGGTTACACGGGGGACAGGCGGGTGGTGGCCGACAAGCCCCTGGCCAGGACGGAGTCTTTTCGGCTGCGGCTGGCGACCCCGGCCAGGGGCCGCGAGCTGCCCGGGGTGCTGGCTATCAACAAGCTGCTGCCCCCGCAAGGCAATCCCAGGGCCAGGGCCCTGGCCCAGACGCTTCGCCACCGCTATAAAGACGACGCCGCCCTGGCCGCCGCCGTCAACAGCCGCTTTGCCGACTCCGCTTACCACTACAGCCTGGCGCCACCAGCCCTGCCGGATAACGTCATAGACCGTTTCCTGTTCGAGACCCACACCGGCTTCTGTGGCCACTACGCCTCGGCCATGGCTTTCCTGCTACGGGCCGCCGGCATTCCGGCCCGGGTGGTGGCCGGCTACCAGGGCGGGCAGTACAGCCCTGAAGGGGACTTCTACGCCCTCTACCAGTACGACGCCCACGCCTGGGTGGAGGCCTGGCTGCCGGCCACCGGCTGGACCCGTTTCGACCCCACGGCCCAGGTCTCCCCCGAACGCATCGACAGGGGCTTCGAGGGCCTGGCCAGCGACCCGGCCTTCAGCAAGGGGGGCAACTGGCTATGGCGGCTCAAGCAGCAGCCGGCCCTGCGCTGGCTGCGCTACCAGGCGGCGCTGATGGACTACCGCTGGCAGCGCTGGGTGCTGAACTACGACAGCGGCCGACGCGACGCCCTGCTCTCGGCCCTGCTGGGCACCAGCGACTGGCTGCCGGCGGCGCTGCTGTTCGGCGGCCTGCTGCTGGCCTTCCTGCTGGCGCTGCACTGGTGGAGCGGCAGGGACAGGCGGCCGGCAACGGGGCCGGCGGCCCGCCTCTACCTCAAGGGCTGCAAGCGCCTGGGCTTGGCGCGCCGGGCCGGGGAAAGCCCGGAGGCCTATGCGCTGCGGGTGGCGGACAGCTTTCCGGCCCTGGCCAGCCAGTGGAACCGCGTCACCGGCCTCTACCAGCAGCTCAGGTACGGCGGCGCCGATCCGGGCCGCCTCGATGAGCTGAAAAGGCTGGTGCGGGCCCTGCCCAGATCCGCCAGAATAGCGCCATGAAAGACGCCCAATCCCTCTGGCAAGACGCCAAGGCCGCCTGGCAACGCCGGCTGCTGCTGCTGACCTGCCCTCCCGACCAGGCCCGTGCCCAGGCCAAGGCCCTGGCAGCCCAGGCCCAAAACGCCCTCTGGCTGGGGCCGGACGGCCTGAGCCCGGCCCAGGCCCGCCACAAGCTCGGCAGCGAGTGCGACCTGCTGGTGGTGGACTGGCATGACGGCATCGCCCTCGATGCCCTGGGCGCCTTGGCCGGCTGCCTGACCGGCGGCGGCCTGCTGGTGTTGCTGAGCCCGCCCTTGGATGAACTGGCCGCCCTGCACCCCCTGGGGGCCTGGCTGGCGGCGGGGCTGTCGGTCTTTCGCCAGCATGCCCCTGCCGGCGCCAACCCCCTGGCCGGGCTCACCCCGGACCAGCAGGAGGCCCTGGCCGCCGGCCTCAAGGTGCTGACCGGCCACCGCGGCCGCCCCCTGGTGCTGACGGCGGACAGGGGCCGCGGCAAGACGGCTGCGCTTGGCATGCTGGCGGCCGAGAGCCTCAAGCAGGGCCGCAGCCCAGTGCTGGTGACGGCGCCACGCGTCGAAGCCCTGGGCCCTTTGTTCGCCTTCGCCGAACAGGCCCTGCCCGGTGCGAGCAGGGAAGGGCTGAGCCTGGTCAGCGACTTGGGCCGTATCGACTTCTGGGCCCCGGATGCGCTGCTGGCCCAAAAGCCGGAAGGGGCCCTGCTGCTGGTGGACGAGGCCGCCGCCATCCCCACCCCCTTGCTGGACGCCCTGGCCGAGCACCACAAGCGGCTGGTGCTGTCCAGCACCTTGCACGGCTACGAGGGCTCGGGCCGGGGCTTTGCCCTGCGCTTCCTGCCCCGCCTCAAGGCCCTTTACCCCGATACGAGGGAGCTGCACCTGAAGGCGCCGGTGCGCTGGGCCGCCGGCTGTCCTGTGGAGGCCCTTATCAACAGCCTGCTGCTGCTGGACGCCGAACCGCCGCAGCCCCAGCCCGGGCCCCTGGCCCTGCATTGGCTGGACGGCGCCGAGCTGGTGGCGAGGCCCCAGTGGCTGAAGGCGGTGATGGGGCTGCTGGTCAGCGCCCACTACCAGACCTCGCCTTCGGATATCCAGCACTGGCTCACCGACCCGGCCGTGTGTTTCGCCGTGGCCAGCAGCCAGGGCCAGGTGGCCGGGGTCATGGCCCTGGTGAGGGAAGGGGGCCTGGAACCGGCGCTTGCCAAGGCCGTCCACCAGGGCCAGCGCCGCCCCAAGGGGCACCTGGTGCTGCAATCGCTGAGCGCCCACCTGGGGCTGGCGGAGGCGCCGCTGCTGAAGGGGCTGAGGGTGATGCGCATCGCCACTGTGCAGCGCCGCCAGGGCATAGGCTCCTGGTTGCTGGAAGAACTGGAACGCCAGGCCCGGGAGTCGCTGCTGCTGGTGAGCTTTGCCGCCGACGCCGAGCTGCTGCGCTTCTGGCGCCGGGCCGGCTGGCGGCCACTGCGCCTGGGCCATAGCCTCGACGCCGCCTCGGGGCTCTTGTCGGTGATGATGGGCAAGGCCCTGGACGAGCGGGGCGAGGCGCTGCTGGCAAAGGCCCATGGCCGCTTCCTCGAGACTCTGCCTTGGCACAAGCCGCTGCCGCTCGAGCTTATCAACGGCCTCTACCTAGGGGCCGAGGGCCCTGAGCTTAGCGACTGGGACAGGAGCGATCTCGAGGCTTTCGCCAGGGGCAAGAGGCCGCCTGAAACCCTGGCCCTGGCGCTGTGGCGCCTGGCCTGGGGTTGGGCGGCGGAGGGGGATTGCCCCGAGTTATTGCTGGCCCTGGCGGCGGGCCTGGAACTGGCGGAGCTGGGCCCGCGCAAGGCGGTGCTGGCCGAACTCCGCGAATGGGTGGCTCAGCGGGTGCCGTAAACCACTATGGTCTTGCCGCGGGCGTGGATCAGGCTCTGCTCTTCGAGCATCTTCAGCACCCGGCCCACCGTCTCGCGGGAGCAGCCGACGATCTGGCCTATCTCCTGGCGGGTGATCTTGATCTGGTGGCCGTCGGGGTGGGTCAGGGCATCGGGCTGCTTGGCCAGGTTCAGCAAGGTCTGGGCGATGCGGCCGGCCACGTCCAGGAAGGCGAGATCGCCGACCTTACGGCTGGTGGAGCGGATGCGCTTGGCCATCTGGGTGCTGACCCGCAACAGGATCTCGGGGTCCTGCTGGATGATCTGGCGGAATTTCTGGTAGCTCACTTCCGCTATCTGGCACTGGCTCTTGGTGCGGATCCAGGCGGTGCGCACCGGATCCTCCTCGAAGAAACCCAGCTCACCGAAGAAGTCCCCCTGGTTGAGGTAGGAGAGGATCATCTCCTTGCCTTCGTCGTCCTTGATCAGCACCACTACCGAGCCTTTGACCACGTAATAGAGGGTGTCGGCCTTTTCCCCCTGATGGATGATGGGGGCCTTGGCGCCGTACTGCTTGACGTGGCAGTGGGACAGAAACCTTTCGAGCACCGGATCGGGCTGTACTCGATTGAGGATTGCCATGGTATCGCCTCGCTTCTACCCATTGAATTTTTGGACGTTATCACACTTTGGCAGGGTCATAGAGAGGCATCAAGTACAAATTGATCCTTTAAAAGAGGGCACCATGTGGTATCTTTGCGCCCACTTTGGTCAGCGGCACGGATCCGAGCATGATAGCGACGGTGAAATGGTTGGACGGCATGCGCTTCGTTGGCACCAGCGAAAGCGGCCATGCGATGGTGATGGACGGCGACAACCCGGGTACGGGTCCTAGCCCCATGGAGATGATACTGATGGCCGTTGGCGGCTGCAGTTCCGTCGACGTGGTGTCCATACTCCAGAAAGCCCGCCAGGACGTGCAAAGCTGCGAAGTGGAGATCAAGGGCACCCGGGCCGACGACATTCCCCGGGTTTTCACCGAGATCGAGCTGGTGTTCGTGATCACCGGCCGCGAGGTTCAGGCCAAGCACGTGGAACGTGCCGTCAACCTGTCCATGGAAAAATACTGTTCGGTGTCGAAGATGCTGGAAAAGGCCACCCCGGTGCGCCACAGCTTCAGGATCGTCGACCTCCCGTAACCTGGCGCCTCGCTACAGGCGTCTGACCGCAACTTGCCCGGAGGGCGGGTTGCGGCGTCGTTGTTTCCGGCTTGGGCCGGCGCAGCGGAACAACGAATGCATATCAAGGCGCTTCAATGCTTTAGCGCCTCGACATGCAGGTCGATGATGGCCCTGCAAAGCCGCCCGGCGGCAAGCTGTCAGGTCCCACGCCCGGGGGTGGGGCCCGTGTTCATAGAGGCCGCCAGGCGGCCAGGTAGGTGAGGAATCCGATAAGTGGAAGAGTCCAAGCTCAAGCTGCACGGCTTTAACAATCTGACCAAGAGCCTTAGTTTCTGTCTGTATGACATCTGTTATGCCAAGACAGAGCAGCAGCGCCAGGAATACATCGAGTACATTGATGAGCAGTACAACGCGGATCGTCTGACCGACATCCTGACCGAGGTCTGCGACATCATCGGTGCCAATATCCTGAATGTGGCCCGCCAGGACTACGACCCCCAGGGTGCATCCGTCACCATACTGGTGTCCGAAGAGCCCCTCAAGGACTCCCAGAAAGTGGACACCTCCGAGAAGCCGGGCCCCCTGCCCAGCGACTCCGTCGTGGCTCACCTCAACAAGTCCCACATCTGCGTGCATACCTATCCGGAGATCCACCCGGACGACGGTATCTGCACCTTCAGGGCGGACATCGAAGTGTCCACCTGCGGCGTCATTTCACCGCTCAAGGCCCTGAACTACCTGATCCACACCCTGGAATCCGACATCGTCACCGTCGACTACCGGGTCCGTGGCTTCACCCGTGACGTGCGCGGCACCAAGCACTACATCGACCACGAGATCAACTCCATCCAGAACTTCCTGTCCCAGGACACCAAGGACATGTTCCAGATGCTGGACGTGAACATGTACCAGGAGAACATCTTCCACACCAAGATGATGCTCAAGGAGTACGACCTCGACCACTACCTGTTCGGCATGTCCAAGAAGGACCTGACCGGCATCGAGGTGGAAGAGATCACCGAGAAGCTGTGGAAGGAAATGCAGGAGATCTACTACGGTCGCAACCTGCCGGACGTGAAGTAAAGAGAACGGGGCCTTGGCCCCGTTTTTTTATGGCCGCCCTCAGCGGCGGTACTGGGCGTTCTTCATGGAGATCTGGTCGTTGAGGGTCCAGAAGTCGTAGAGCACCCCTATGCCGCACAGGCCCAGGGTCAGCAGGTAGAGGATGCCGGTGAAGACCTTGCCCTGGTAGAAGCGGTGGATGCCGAAGACGCCCAGGAAGGTCAGGAAGATCCAGGCGATGTTGTAGTCGATGGGGCCGGGGTTGAAGCGCTGGTCCGCCTCGCGGTCCATGCCGGGGATCAGGAAGAGGTCGATCAGCCAACCGATACCCAGCAACCCAAAGGTGAAGAACCAGACGGTACCCGACACCGGTTTACCGTAGTAAAAACGGTGGGAACCGGTGAAGCCGAAGATCCACAGCAGGTAGCCAAAAAGTTTGGAATGCGTATCCGCAGGTTGCATAAAAACGTCCTTTTTACCTTTTGTTAAAGAGTGCCGTAGCCAGCTGAAGGACATTCTAAAAAAAATGCCCGCTGCGCAAAAAATACCCGTATAATGCGCGGCCTTTCACGCCACAGAGAGCCGCTATGTCCGCGACCTTTACAGAGCTTTCCTTGCCCCAGCCGCTTATGCAAGCCCTGGATGATCTGGGTTTCCAAACTCCCTCACCCATTCAGGCCAGTTGCATCCCGCTGCTTTTGGAAGGTCGCGACGTACTCGGTATAGCCCAGACCGGCACCGGCAAGACAGCCGCCTTCGGCCTGCCGCTGCTGGCCAACGTCGACACCAGCCTGGGCCTGCCCCAGCTGCTGCTGCTGGCCCCCACCCGTGAGCTGGCCCAGCAGGTTGCCGCCGCCCTCATCGACTTCGGCCGTTACATGCCCGGCCTGAAAGTGGTGACCCTCTACGGTGGCGCCCCCTTCGGTCCCCAGAAGATGGACCTGCGCCGCGGCGCCCAGGTCGTGGTGGCCACCCCCGGCCGCATGATCGACCACCTGGATCGTGGCTCCCTGACCCTGGACTCCATCAAAGCCGTGGTGCTGGACGAAGCGGACGAGATGCTGCGCATGGGCTTCATCGAAGACGTGGAGCGCATCCTCAGCGAAACCCCGGCCGAGCGCCAGACAGCCCTCTTCTCCGCCACCCTGCCGCCGATGATCCGCAACCTCGTCAACAAGTTCATGGGCGACTACCAGGAAGTCAAAGTCTCGGCCCCGGCCCAGACCGTTGACCGCATCACCCAGAAAGGCCTGATGGTGTTCGAAGAACACAAGCCGGCCGTGCTGACCCGTGTCCTGGAAGCGGAAGACTTCGACGCCGCCATCATCTTCGCCCGTACCAAGGACGCCACCACCACCCTGGCTGAGCACCTCAACCAGAACGGCTTCAAGGCCACCGCCATGAACGGTGACCTGGGCCAGCGTGAGCGTGAAGCCGCCGTCGAGGCCCTCAAAGACGGCCGCCTGGACATAGTGGTAGCCACAGACGTGGCCGCCCGCGGCCTGGACGTGGAGCGTATCGGCCTGGTGGTGAACTACGACATCCCCCGTGAGCCCGACGCCTACGTACACCGTATCGGCCGTACCGGCCGCGCCGGCCGCACCGGCACCGCCGTGCTGCTCTACACCCCCCGCGAGCGCATGCTGCTGAGCCGCATCGAGAAGGTGACCCGCCAGAAGGTGGACGTCATCACCCTGCCGGACCGTGACGCCGTCTTCGAACGCCGCGTCGGCAAGCTCAAGGACAACCTGGCCGCCGCCGAGCGCGAAGACCGCCTGGCCCTGGTCGCCCGCCTGGGCGAAGAGCTGGAACTGAGCCCGGCCGAACTGGCCGCCGCCCTGCTGGCCCAGCTGGAGCAGTTCCAGCCCCTGGCCGTGGGCGCCGATCCCAAGATGCCCAGCGAGCGTGGCCCCCGTGACGACCGCCCCCGCCGCGAGTTCGACCGCAACGACCGCCGTGAGCGCTTCGGCGACCGCGAGCGTTCCGGCGAGCGCCGTTTCGAGCGCAAGGGTGAGCGCTTCGGTGAACGCTCCGGCGAGCGCCGTTTCGAGCGTAATGACCGTGCCGGCGCCGACCGTGCCGGTGACGACAAGCCGCGCCGCGAGCGTCCCAGCATGGACATGGTGGCCTACCGCCTGGAAGTGGGTCGCAGCCACGGCGCCACTCCGCGCCACATCGTCGGCGCCATCGCCAACGAGGCCAAGATCAGCTCCAAGTACATTGGCCAGATCAAGATCCACGACGAGCACAGCGTGGTGATGCTGCCCACCGGCATGCCCAAGGACATCGAGAGCCAGTTCCAGCGGGTCTACATCTGCTCCAGGCCCATGAAGCTGCGCCAGCTGGATGCCTGAGTCTGAGTTGAAATGAAAAACCCCGCTGATGCGGGGTTTTTTGTATCTGTGCGACTGTCATCCTGATAATGCTTACCGGGCCTTTCTTGGGCTCATCAGCCAGGCGGGCACCATGGCCAGGAAGAACACCAGGGCCACGACGAAAAAGCCGTCCTGGTAGGCCAGTAGCCTGGCCTTGGGCAGCAGCACCTGCTCCATGAAGCTCAGCACACCGGGGTTGACCTTGAGGGCCATGTGTTCGCCGAAGGGGTTGCCCCAATGGCTGTAGAAGAGGGATAGCCGCCGCACGCTTTCGCCGAAGGCCGGGTTGTCCGGGGTCAGGGTCTGGGCCAGGGCCTCGCCGTGCAGGACGCCGCGCCTGTCGATGAACACCGACAGCAGGTTGACCCCGAAGGCGCCCCCCAGTTGGCGGATGAAGTTGAGGCTGCCGGCCCCCTGGGCCAGCATCTCGTGGGGCAAGGTACGCAGGCCCCCGGCGTTCAGGGCCGGCAGCATCAGGCCCAGGCCGATGCGGCCGAACAATACCCAGAGCGCCAGCTGCCAGAAGGCGGTGTCCACGTCCACACTCCGCTGCAGCCAGCAGCTCAGCCCGAAGATCCCCAGGCCCGCCATCACGGGCCACTGGGGCCTGACCTTGTCACTCAGCTGGCCGGCGATGGGGAACACCAGGGCCAGGATCAGCCCGGCCGGCATCATCAGCAGGCCGGAGCGGGTGGGGGTATAGCCCTGCACCGTCTGCAGGAAGAGCGGGATTATGTAGGTGGAGCCGTAGATGCCGGCCCCCAGGGCAAAGGCCACCAGGCAGGCGGCGACGAAGGGCCCCACCCTGAACACCTTGAGGTGCAGCAGCGGGTGGGCGCAGTGCAGCTCCCACCAGATGAAGGCCGCCGCCGCCAGGGCCGCCAGGGCGAAGCAGCCCAGTATGAAGGCCGAATCCCAGCCATGGCGCTGGCCGTTGGAGAGGCCCGTGAGCAGGCTGACCAGCGCCAGGCAGAGCAGCGCGAAGCCGAGGCCGTCGAAGGGCACCCTGGGCTTGTGGTGGTCCTGCTGGCGGCCGGGAAAGAGCAGGCTGGCGGCCAGCAGCCCGGCCAGGCAGAAGGGCACCACCACCAGGAAGACGTCCCGCCAGCTGTACTGGTCCACCAGCAGGCCGCCCACAGTGGGCCCGAGGGCGGGGGCCAGCACTATGCCGACCCCGTAGATCCCCATGGCCCGCCCTCGCTGGGCCGGGGGGAAGACCTGGGACATCACCACCATGGCCAGGGGCTGGACTATGCCCGACGCCGCGCCCTGTATCACCCGGGCGGCGATCACCATGGCGCCGCTGGTGCTGGCCGCCCCCAGCAAAGAGCCGAGGATGAACAACGCCATGGCACCGCCGAAGGTGGCGCGGTAACCCAGGTGGTCCAGGGCCCAGGCGGTGAGCAGCATGGTGGCGGTCATGGCGGCCAGGAAGCCGGTGGACAGCCACTGGATCTGGTCCGTGCCCATGCCGAAGGCGCCCATGATGTCGGTCAGGGCCACGTTGACTATGGTGGCCGTGGTGGTGGTGGCTATGGTACCCAGCATGACGGTGCCCGTGGCCAGCCAGCGGTAGCCGGGGCCGAAGCGGACGCCGTATTGCTCAAGCACCGACATGGATATCCACCTCCACCATCAGGCCGGGCTTGAGCCTGGGGTCGATCTGGTCGAAGGCGATGCGCACCGGCACCCGCTGGGTGATCTTGGTGAAGTTGCCGGACGGGTTGGGGCTGGGCAGCAGGGCGAACTGGTTGGTGGCGGCGTTGCCCACCTTGAGCACGTGGCCCTTGAAGCTGACCCCGGGGTAGGCGTCGACGCTGATGGTCACTTCCTGGCCTTCGCGGATCTGGCCGATCGCCGTCTCCTTGATGTTGGCCTCCACCCAGACCTTGGCCGGGTCATGGATCAGCATCAGCCACTGGCCGGCCTGCACGAAGTCCCCCGCCTCGGCCAGGGTCTTGTCCACCACCCCGTTCACCGGCGAGCGCAGGCTGCGGTCGTCGATGTCCTGCTGCAACTGGGCGGCCTGGGCCTTGAGGGCCTGGATCTGCTGCTGCTGCACCTGGATCTGGCGGTTGATCACCAGCCCCTGCTCCAAGGTGGCCTGGGCGTGGGTGAGGCCGGCCTCCATGGCCTTGATATTGGCCTGGGCCTGGGCCAGCTGGTCCTGGCGTTCCAGCAGGGTGCTGTGGCTGCGGTCCCAGTCCTGCTGGTTGGACAGCCCTTTTTTGCGCAGCTTGTCGATGCGCTTGAACTCACCCTGGGCCAGGGTCAACAGGTGGTCGCTGGCGTCCTTGGCGGCACGGGCGGCGGCCAGGGCCGCCTTGGCCTGGTCCAGGCTGGCGCTGTTCTGCTTGTCGATCAGTTCCTTCTGGGCCTGGAGCTGGCCCACCCCTTCCTCGGCGGCGCCGATCTGGGCGCCCAGGGCGCTGAGTTTGAGCTTGCTGTCGCGGCTGTCCACTTCGGCCAGCAACTGGCCTTGCTGGATGTTGTCCCCCTCTGTGACGGGGCGGGCCATCAGCCAGCCGTCGAGGCGGCTGGCCACGTTGACCATCTCGCCGGCAATGCGGGCGTCCGTTTCATGGACCTGGCTGGCACCGGCCTTGAGCCAGTAGCCGAGGCTGCCCAGGGCCAGTATGGCCAGGGCGCCGAGGATAAAGGGCTTTTTGAGGAAGGGGCTGTTACTGCTCATTGGGGCTTTCCTGTTCCAGGGCCTTGAGGCTGGCCATCAGTCTTTCCAGCACGCGGAGGGTAGTGTCGAGATCGTTTTCATCCAGGGGGCCAAGCACCTGTTCGCGAACGGCGTTTGCCACCTGGCCCACCTGATCCGCCACCTTCTGCCCTTCCCGGGTCAGGTGCAAGGTCTTGGCACGGCGGTCTTCGCCCGATTTTCTAAGGATAAGGCCTTGTTTTTCCAAGGTGTCCAGGGTGCGAACCAGGGCGGAGCCGTCGACCTGCAGCAGGGCGGCCAGGTCTTTCTGGCGCAGCGGCTCTGCGGCCCTGGCCAGGTGCCAGAGGGGTAGCCAGGTGGCCTGGGTCAGGCCGAAAGGTTGCAACTGGCGATCCACCGTCTGGCGCCACTGGCGGCCGGTCTGGGCGATAAGGGCGCTGAGCTGATGATGAGAGGTCTTCATTTTGCGACCAAGTCAATTGATGACTTGTCAATTATATTCATGGCAGTGGTTTCCCGTCCAGCCCGGCTCAGGCCCCCAGACCGTAGCGCTCCAACTTCTTGAGCAGCCCCTGGCGGGACAGGCCCAACTGGCGGGCGGCGGCGGATCTGTTGCCCTGGTGCTGGGCCAGGGCCTGGCCGATCAGGCGGATCTCCAGGGCCCGCACCTGCTCGTCCAGGCTGGCGTCGGCGGCCAGGGCCGGCTCGGCGGCGGCGCTGGGGTAGAGCAGGGCTATGTCTTCCAGGCCCACTTCCTGGCCCTGGGCTATGGCCGCCACCGACTCCAGGCTGTTCTTCAGCTCCCGCACGTTGCCTGGCCAGTCCCGGCCCAGGAACCACTGGTGGGCGGCCGGGCTGAGCCGCAGCTGGCGGTGGTTGCGCTTGCACCAGGCCGCCAGCAGGGCGCTGCACAGCAGTGGCAGATCTTCAGGCCTGTCCTTGAGTGCGGGGGTGACCAGGTTGACCCCCTTGATGCGGTAGTAGAGGTCCTCGCGAAAGCGCCCTTCGGCCACCCGCTGCGGCAGGTCGACGTTGGTGGCCGACACCAGCCTTACCTCGATGCGCTGCTGCTCGCGGCCCCCTACTGGGTAGAAGGTGCCTTCCTGCAACACCCTTAGCAGTTTGACCTGCATGGGCAGGGGCATGTCCCCTATCTCGTCGAGGAAGAGGGTGCCCCCGTCGGCCAGGGCCAGCAGGCCAGGCCGGTCACGGTCGGCGCCGGTGAAGGCCCCCTTCTTGTAGCCGAACAGTTCGCTCTCCAGCAGCTCCGCCGGTATGGCGCCGCAGTGCACCGACACGAAGGGCCCCTCGGCGCGCCGCGAGAGCCGGTGCAAAGCCCGGCTCACCACTTCCTTGCCGGTGCCGGAAGGGCCTGTGACCAGTACGGGCACGTCCGTGGGGGCGATGCGCTGGATCAGGGCCTTGAGGCTGGCCATGGCCTGGCTGGAGCCCACCAGCTCATCCAGGGGGCCGCTATCGCCCTCGCGCAGCCGTGACAGCTCCTTGCTCAGGGCCTGCTTGGTCAGGGCCCGGCGGATCACCACCGCCAGCATGTCCGGATCCAGGGGCTTGGCCAGGAAGTCCCAGGCGCCGGCGGCCATGGCCTTGAGGGCCAGTTGCCGTTCGGCATGGCCGGTGAGGATGATGACGGGCCTGTCACCGAGGCTGGGCAGGGCTTCCAGGGTGTGTTGTGGGTCCATCTGCGGCGGCAGGGCCAGATCCAGGAGGATAAGGTCGGCATCGAAATGGGCCAGCTTGTCCTGGGCCTCGGCCAGGCTCTGGGCGCTCTGCACCTGGTAGCCGTCGTCCGTCAGCCAGTCGCTGGCCAGTTCGCAGAAGGCGGCTTCGTCGTCCACCAGCAGGATGCGACCGTTCATAGGGGAAACTCCAATTCGAAGGTGACGGGCCAGCCGAGGTCGGCGCGGTGGCGCACGCTGCCGCCCTGGGCCGCCATGATGCGCCGCACTATGGCCAGGCCCAGGCCGGAGCCGCCGGGCCTCTTGCTGACGAAGGGCCGAAACAACTTGCCGGCCAGCTCGGAGGGGATGGGCGGGCCGTCGTTGTGGACCCGGATGAGGTTGCCTTCGGCTTCCAGCCGTACCTTGGTCGCGGCGAAGGCCAGGGCGTTGTCCAAGAGGTTTACCAGCAGTTGGGTGAGGCGGTGGGGGTCGGTTTCCAGCACCAGCTCGGGCGGCACCGCCAGTTCAACCTGGGCGGCCTGGGGCAGGCTTTGCAGCAACGGCAGCAGGGCCACCGGCTGGGAACGCACCTCCAATGGGCTGCCATAGGTCAGCAGATCCTGGATCAGGCGGTCGGCCCTTTTCAGCTGCTCCTGGATATGGTGGCGGCTGCGCTCTTCGGTGCGCACCGCCGCCATGGCGATGATGTTCAAGGGATTGCGCAGCTCATGGGCCATGGCCGCCGACAGGGCCCCCAGCTCCACCAGGTGCTGCTGGTCCAGGCGTTTGCGCTCCTCGGCGGCCAGGGCCAGGGTGCGTTCCAGGTTGTCACAGGCGCTGCCCAGCAGGGAGGCGAACACCTCCAGTTGCAGCCGCTGGCCGGGCAGCAGCTCCTCGCCGCCTTTGAGTTCGGCTTGCCAGCCGTCCTGCTGGCGTCGGCAGAGCAGGTGGGGGCCGCGAGCTGGCTCCAGGGTCACCGGCAGGGGCCGGCCCAGCAGTGTCTGCAACAGGCATTCGGCGTTGGCCAGCAAAGCCGGCCAGTCGTGGGCGTCCCGCAGGCTACTGCGCCAATGGCTGAGCAGGGTCTCGTCCAGCTTGGCGCCGGGGTAGACGAGGCGGCGCACCCAGGCATTGAGCAATGGGTAGAGCAGGGCGCTGGCCGCGAGGATCAGCAGCGAATAACCCCAGAGGGCCCAGCCGCTTCGGGCAAAGCCGAGGCCCGCTGCCAGGGCCGAGAGGGCACCGGCCACCAGGGCCAGGGCCAGCCACAACAGGATGCGGCTGGCCCAGAGGTTCACCTCCAGCATCCGGTAGCGCAGTACCGCGAACACCAACAGCAGCACGTAGCTGGGCAGGGCCAGCATCGAGTAGGGGAAGTAGGGGATGCCCAGGGAGGGGAAGACGAAACTGGAGGCCAGCAGCAGGCCCCAGCCCCCTACCAGGAAGATGGCCAGGATGGAGCGGCGCACATTGCCCTGCTGCTTGAGGTAGGCCCGCAGCAGCACCAGGTGGGCGCTGACGCCGAGGGCCACAGTCCAGCCAAGGTTGAGCCAGCCCAGGGGCGCCAAGCGGATAAAGCCCTCGAAGGGCGGCCAGGGCTGGATGCTGGCGCCCCCTATCAGGCTGATGGCGAACACCAGCACAGAGGTGCCGTAGCTGGCCCAGAGCAGCCGGCGCTTCTGCCCGGGAGGCACCCGTAGGTAGCCGAGGGCGAAGTGCAGGAAGGCGTTGGGCATGAAGGGGTTGGCCAGCAGCAGCGGCAGGGCCAGGGCCGGGGCCAGGGGGCCCAGGAAATGGCCAAGGCACCAGAGCCCCATGCCGGCCACGAAGCCCGCCAGGGGCCTCAAGTCCCGTTGGCGCCAGAGCCAGGCAGCCGTGGCCAGGCCGCTGAGCAGGGTCACCAGCATGGCCGTTTCGAAGATCACCACCAGCCAAGGTGTAAACATCGTTGACAGTTTCCTTCTCCTTATCGTCAACGCCGTTGACGATTTGTGGGCAGCTTAGCCCCTGAAATTGCGGTGGATCAAGGCCTGGCGCGATTGGCGCGGCCTTTGCAAAAAGTTGGCACGTTGTTTCTGCAAGGAGTGGACCATGAGCCAACTTATTCCCGACGCCGTATTCCTCTTGAGTTGTTTGTCGCTGGCGGCCCTGCCCTGGGTGCTCAGCCGCTGGCTACGGAGGTAAAGCATGGACGTGGCGCTGTTGTCGCGGCTCCAGTTCGCCTGGACCGTCAGTTTCCATATCCTCTTCCCCACCATGACCATAGGCCTGGCGGTATTGATAGCGACCTGGGAGGGCCTTTGGCTCAAGACCCGGGACCCGCGCTACCTGCAACTGGCCAAGTTCTGGATCAAACCCTTCGCCATCACCTTCGGCTCGGGGGTGGTGACCGGCATAGTGCTGTCCTATGAGTTCGGCACCAACTTCAGCGAGTTTTCCCATCTGGTGGGCCCTGTGCTGGGGCCCTTGATGACCTACGAGGTGCTGACCGCCTTCTTCCTCGAGGCGGGCTTCCTGGGTGTCATGCTGTTCGGCTGGCAGCGGGTGGGTGAGAAGCTGCACTTCTTCGCGACCCTGGTGGTGGCCCTGGGCACCGTCATCTCCGCCTTCTGGATACTGGCGGCCAACTCCTGGATGCAGACCCCCGCCGGCTACGAATTCGTCAACGGCCAGTACGTGCCCGTGGACTGGGTCAAGGTGATCTTCAACCCCAGTTTTCCCTACCGCCTGGCCCACATGCTGCTGGCCACCTTCCTCACCGCCGGCTTCCTGGTGGCGGGGATCAGCGCCTGGTACCTGCGCCAGGGCAGGGACAAGGAGTTCGCCAAGCGCGGCCTGTCCACCGCCCTCTGGCTGGTGCTGGTGCTGGCGCCGCTGCAGGCCTGGGTGGGTGACGAGCACGGCCTCGCCGTCAAGGAACACCAACCCATCAAGCTGGCGGCCATGGAGGGGATCTGGCCGGCCACCGAAAAGAGCGCCGGCCTGCGCCTCTTCGCCTGGCCCGACGAGAAAACCGAAAGCAACCGCTTCGAACTGGAGGTGCCGCACCTGGCTTCCATCATCCTCACCCACAGCCTGGACGGCGAGCTGCAGGGGCTGAAATCGGTGCCGCCCCAGGACAGGCCCCCGGTCAAACCGGTGTTCTTCAGCTTCCGGGTCATGGTGGGCCTGGGCCTGCTGATGATCGCCATGGCCTTCTGGGCCAACTGGCGGCGCCGCGGCGGCAAGCTCTGGGAGGACCGCCTGACCTTGAGGGTACTGACCTGGATGACGCCGGTGGGGCTCATCGCCACCCTGGCCGGCTGGTACGTGGTGGAGATCGGCCGCCAGCCCTGGCTGGTCAACGGCCTGGTGCGCACCGAACAGGTGGTGTCCAAGCTGCCGGCGGAAAGGGTGCTGCTGTCCTTCGGCCTCTTCGCGGCTACCTACCTGCTGCTGGCCTGGGCCTTCCTGCACTTCTACCGCAAGCTCATCCGCAAGGGGCCGCCCGACATGGCCAAGCTGGAGAAACAGCTGATCGGCATGGAGGCGCCCGGTTATGCCCTGAACTGGGTCCGTGAACTGAAGCGGGAGGGCTTCTGATGGAACTCTTTTATTTCCTGTTGCTCGGCTTCGCCATCCTGATGTACGTGGTGCTGGACGGCTTCGACCTGGGGCTCGGCATCCTCTTCCCGCTCTTCCCCGAGCAGCACGACCGTGACCTGATGATGCGCTCCGTGTCCCACGTCTGGGACGGCAACGAGACCTGGCTGGTGTTCGGCGGCGTGATCCTGATGGGGGCCTTCCCCCTGGCCTACGCCACCCTGCTGCCCATCCTCTACCTGCCCATAGTGCTGATGCTGGTGGCCCTCATCTTCCGCGGCATCGCCTTCGAGTACCGCTTCAAGGCCAAGAGCTCGAGGCGCTGGTGGGATCTGGCCTTTGGCCTCGGCTCCTCGGTGGCGGCCTTCTGCCAGGGGCTGATGCTGGGCTGCCTGGTGGAAAGCGGCGGCGAGACGCTGTTGACCCCCTTCAGCGTGCTGACCGCCTTCGCCGTCATGGCCGGCTACGCCCTGCTGGGGGCCAGCTACCTGGTGGTCAAGACCCGGGCCGATCTGCAACTGCGGGCCAAGGCCCTGTGCAAACCGCTGCTGGTGGCGGTGATGCTGGCCATGGTGGCGGTGAGCCTCTGGAACTTCCTGGCCGTGCCGGCGGTGCAGGAACGCTGGCTCGGCAACCTCGGCTGGCTCTGGCCCATACCGCTGCTGACGGCGGCCATAGCCCTGGTGCTCTGGCAATCACTGAAGCGCTCCGAAGTGGTGCCCTTCTTCTGCGCCGTATTGCTGTTCGTGATGGGCTTCCTGGGCCTGGTGGTGGGGCTCTTCCCGCAGCTGGTGCCGGGCCGCCTCAACCTCTTCGAGGCCGCCGCCCCCGTGCAGAGCCTCAAGTTCATGCTGCCCGGTGTGCTGATCTTCGTGCCGCTGATCCTCGGGTACACCCTCTGGGGTTACCGCATCTTCCGCGGCAAGGTCCACGACTATGAGGAGGGTTACTGATGGTCAAGAAAGGGCTCTGGTTTGTGGGTCTTTACCTGGGGGGCCTGCTGGCCCTCTCGGTGGTGGCTTTCGGGCTGCGCTGGCTGCTCCATTGATTCGAAATATTCGATAAAGAGTTGCTCTGATAGACGGTTTTCTTGCCATTAAAAGGGGTGCTAGCATTGATGGCAGGATAAAAAAGCGTCAAGGAGCACGTTGTGAGCAAGGCTCAAACCTCAAAGGACAGCTTCAAGGCCCGCAGCACCCTGTCGGTCGATGGCCAGTCCTATGACTACTTCAAGCTGGCGGCAGTCGAACACCTCGGCGAGGTGTCCCGGCTGCCTTTCTCCATGAAGGTGCTGCTGGAAAACCTGCTGCGCCATGAGGACGGCGACAGCGTCACCAAGGACGACATCCAGGCGTTGCTGGATTGGACCAAGGCCAGGCGCTCCGACCGGGAGATCCAATACAGGCCGGCCCGGGTGCTGATGCAGGACTTCACAGGTGTGCCGGCCGTGGTGGACTTGGCCGCCATGCGCGACGCCATGGCCAAGGCCGGTGGTGACCCCGAACGCATCAATCCCCTGTCCGCCGTGGATCTCGTCATAGACCACTCTGTGATGGTGGACAGCTTCGCCAGTTCCCATGCCTTTGCCGACAACGTCAAAATCGAGATGGAGCGCAACCAGGAACGTTACCAGTTCCTGCGCTGGGGCCAGCAGGCCTTCGACAACTTCCGCGTCGTGCCGCCCGGCACCGGCATCTGCCACCAGGTGAACCTCGAATACCTGGGCAAGGCGGTGTGGAGCCAGGACGGCCAGGCCTATCCCGACACCCTGGTCGGTACCGATTCACACACCACCATGATCAACGGCCTGGGCGTGCTGGGCTGGGGCGTGGGCGGCATAGAAGCGGAGGCGGCCATGCTGGGCCAGCCCATCTCCATGCTCATTCCCGAGGTGGTGGGCTTCCGGCTCACCGGCAGGCTCAAGGAAGGCACCACCGCCACCGACCTGGTGCTGACCGTCACCCAGATGCTGCGCCAGCAGGGGGTGGTGGGCAAGTTCGTGGAATTCTATGGCCCCGGCCTCGACGAGCTGCCGCTCGCCGACCGCGCCACCATCGCCAACATGGCCCCGGAGTACGGCGCCACCTGCGGCTTCTTCCCCATCGACGGTGAGACGTTGCGCTACATGGCGCTGTCCGGCCGAGACCCCCACACCTTGAAGTTGGTGGAAGCCTACGCCAAGGAAAACGGCTTCTGGCGCGACTCCGCCGCCCCCGAACCTTATTTCACCGACAGCCTGGAACTGGATCTGGGGGCCGTAGTGCCGAGCCTGGCCGGCCCCAAGCGGCCCCAGGACAGGGTCGCCCTGCCGGAGCTGGGCAAGGCCATAGACGCCGTGCTGGATCTCAGTGGCGCCGACAAGGAGCTGCGGGTGCCGGTGCAGGGCGAGGCTTTCCAGCTTTGCCACGGCGACGTGGTGATCGCCGCCATCACCTCCTGCACCAATACCTCCAATCCCAGTGTCATGATGGCCGCCGGCCTGGTGGCCAAGAAGGCGGTGGAGAAGGGCCTCAAGCGCAAGCCCTGGGTGAAATCCTCCCTGGCTCCGGGCTCCAAGGTGGTCACCGACTACCTGGCCAAGGCCGGCCTGCAAGACTACCTGGACGAACTGGGCTTCAACCTGGTGGGTTACGGCTGCACCACCTGCATCGGTAACTCAGGGCCCCTGCCCGAGGCCATAGGCAAGGCGGTGGAGGAGGGAGATCTGACCGTCAGCTCTGTGCTGTCCGGCAACCGCAACTTCGAGGGCCGGGTCCATCCCCTGGTCAAGGCCAACTGGCTGGCTTCGCCGCCGCTGGTGGTGGCTTTCGCCCTGGCCGGCACCACCCGTATCGACCTCCAGGCCGAGCCCCTGGGCGAGGACCTGGACGGCAAGCCCGTCTTCCTCAAGGACATCTGGCCGAGCTCGGAGGAAATACAGCAGGTGGTGCGGCTGGTGGACGAAGGCATGTTCCAGAAGGAATACGCCGAGGTCTTTCTAGGTGACGCCGACTGGCAGGCCATCCAGGTCAGCCCCGGCAAGACCTACGGCTGGGCCGGCGACTCCACCTATGTGCAGAACCCGCCTTACTTCGAGCACATTACCGAACCGGTCAAGCCTCTGGAGGACATCCAGGGTGCCCGCATCCTGGCCCTGTTCGGGGATTCCATCACCACAGACCACATCTCCCCGGCCGGCAACATCAAGGCCGACAGCCCGGCCGGCCGCTACCTACAGGAGCACGGGGTGGCGCCGAGGGACTTCAACTCCTACGGTTCGCGCCGCGGCAACCACCAGGTGATGATGCGCGGCACCTTCGCCAATATCCGCATCAAGAACCAGATGTTGGACGGGGTGGAGGGCGGTTATACCCGCCATGTGCCCAGCGGCGAACAGATGGCCATCTATGACGCGGCCATGCGTTACCAAGCCGAGGGCATTCCCCTGGTGGTGGTAGCGGGCAAGGAGTACGGCACCGGCTCCAGCCGCGACTGGGCGGCCAAGGGCACCACCTTGCAAGGCATCAAGGCGGTGCTGGCCCAGAGCTTCGAGCGTATCCACCGCTCAAACCTGGTGGGCATGGGGGTGCTGCCGGTGCAGTTCCCGGACGGCGTCTCCAAGGAGAGCCTGGGTCTCACCGGCGACGAGAAGCTGAGCCTGCTCGGCCTGGCCTCCCTCAAGCCCAGGTCCAGCCTGAAGCTGGTGATCGAACGGCCAGACGGCAGCAGGCAGGAACAGGCCGTGCTGGCCAGGGTGGACACCAACACCGAGCTCGAGTACCTCAAGAGCGGCGGCATACTGCATCATGTGCTGCGCGGCATGATAGGCCAATGACAGGACCCCGCTTCGGCGGGGTTTTTTGTAGCATCTGGAGCTGGGGGCTTGGCATGGCGCCACAAGGCTGGCACCTTGGGCTAGACTGAGAGCGTCATCGGGACAACGGAGTGCCTATGAAGACCCTGTTCGGGCTTATCGTCCTCATCCTCGACATCTATGCCATAGTGCAGGTGCTCAAGAGCGGCGCCAAACCGGTCGAGAAGTTGCTTTGGATCCTGGTGATCCTGATACTACCCTTGCTGGGGCTGATCATCTGGTTCTTCGCCGGCCCTGGCCGTAAATAGAAACATCTGACAAAGGACGTCAATATGTTAAGGGACATCTTCCAGTCCATGCGGGCCCGTCGCCTGCTGAGGGCTACCCCCAGGCTACTGATCAGGCAGTTCAATTGCCTGCCCTACTACACCCCGGCCCAAGTGGACTGGGCCCTCAAGAAATCCCAGGGCAAGTTGCCCAACCACCGTTACCTGGCCTATGCCCTTTTCTGCGAAAAGCGGGACTTCCTCCATGTGACGGGGGAGACCAGCGCCACCTGGGAGAGCTGCCGCCGCCAACTGGGCCGAGCCCTGTTCGCCGGCCGCACCGATTTCTCGGTTGAGGACGTCATGACCCTGGCCGAGAAGGAAGAGGAAGCACTGGAGTCGGCGCACTGACCCAGGCCCTCCCAGCGGCCTGCCGTGAGCGGCTGCTACACTTGCTGGACTTGGCAGGGGAGTGCTTGGCTTCTTCCCTGCCGCCAGTGACTGCAAGGGGATAAAAACATGGCCATCCATATCGTCACCATCTGCGGCAGCGTCAGGCCGGGCAACTACAGCAACATGGCCCTGGCGGTGGCCATAGACGAATTGAAGAAAACCCCCGATGTGGAGGTCACCTCCATCCACCTCGAAGAACTGGATATGCCGCTGCCCGGCCTGCCGGCCAGGAAGCCGGAGGCCATCAAACAGTTCCAAGACACGGTCAGCCAGGCCACAGGGGTGCTGCTGGCCTCCCCCGAATACCACGGCGGCATCAGCAGCCCCATGAAGCTGGCGATCGACAACCTGGGCTTTCCCAGCAAGCTGGCCGGCAAGCCCATCTCCATACTGGGGGTGGCCGCCGGCACCATAGGCGCCATCAAGTCCAGTGAACAACTGCGGGCCATCTGCGCCCACGTCGGCGCCGTGCCCCTGCCGCTGGCGGTCTCCATCCCCCATGTGCAGCAGGTGTTCGACAAGGAAGGCCACTGCCAGGACCCGGCCATGGAAAGCCTGATCCGCCGCAGCGCCACCAGCCTGCTGGACTACATCAACAACGCCGTCTGCCCCAAAGTCAGTTTGGAAGCCATATTGCGGGAGAGGGAGTCGGATTAGGTTTTTCCCTGTCGGGCAACTTGGGTAGTGGTTGGTCTATGGCCGGCTTGGGTTGCCTGTCGCCAATTCGTCGTAGTTGTCAGATGGCTTCTGTTGAGCGGATTTCACATGAGATCGTGCCGATGACGCCACTCAATTCAATCTCTGAAATATTGCCAGCATTGCTGCTCCTATTGCACACTATTTAGGTTGTTGGAGTGCTCCTGGCTCTTGAGAGCGAGGAAAGACTCAGAAATCCATCTTAATTAAAAGGAATACTTGCCATGAATGGCGCCTTTTCCCGTTTTTTCAGACTGGCATCTATTGCGACTTCACTTTTAATAACAGCTTGCGGTGGTGGCGGTAGCGATTCGAACTCAGGTAATGCCTCAATCCCTCTTCCTATCACTAACGATTTTAAAAATGTGGCTGAGGACGTTTCAGTTAGTGCTTTCTCTACATCGGAGAGCATGTTGGAGACGGGGCTGCTTGTTCAAAATCTTCTCACTGTAAGTGCAAGCTCGGCTTCAGATGGTAAGAGTGATTGCAGCAATGGTGGATTTTTTTCTTGGACCCATCAAGATGCAGATGCTGACGGGAAGCTTTCAGCCGGTGACAGCTTGATATTCAGTTTTCAAGGTTGTTACTTGAAGTCGCTTGACGATACCGCCGATGGGACTATGAAAATCACTCTGGACAGCTCTGACAGCCAGGGTAAGAACGCCAGTGGCCAGTTTGATATGTCACAGGCTGTCATTACATCTGGTAACATTGTTTTGTCCGGATTATTAGAGTTTAACGTGGCAAGTACTTCTATTTCACGTGTGACTTCCGTATCCGATAAAGATGGTCTGGTAATTTCATCCGGTAATCTGGCTCTGTTGAGTATCAATAATTTCTCAGTAGAGAAAGAAGAGGACTACAAGAATGCTATTTATACAATGGCCGCTGGTGGCACCGTTAGAGATGCATCAATAGGAACTGATTATAGCTTTACACAAACTAGCCCTTGGTCAGGTTATCTGGGAGAATTTCCTACTCATGGCAGTATGGAAATAAAATCCACATCGGGGGACACCGCAACCATTAATAGCTTGGGCGGTGATGGCTCCGGTATTGATTTTACTTTTGGTGACAAAAATTACCAGATCGGTTGGGATTCATACTCAGATGGTACGCTGTGGTCTCATGCAACTGACCGTCATCCAGAGGGAGTGGCTTTCAGAGCCAGTAACTTTGACTTTGTCGGTTATCTCGACGAGGAACAGTTTGGAAGCTTCCCTGAGAACGGTTCTCTGACAGCAATTTTCTCCCGCCCCATTAAGTCTGCTGGCAATGTTAGCGCCGCATTCTTTGCAGATGAAGCAAGCCTTAGAAGCGAAGTAATCACGCACATTAATGGTGCCAGTCTGATCATAGAACCAGCCTCGCCGTTAGTGCCGGGATATCACTACAGGACCCCCCAAATAGAAGTCAGTGCCGCTAGCGGTGCCTATAGCTACACGCCAGTCGAGAAAATACTCGTTACTGACAGTTTAGTGCCAGTCATCCAGACCCAAAGCCCGGCATATAGAGAGGGTGATCTACCAACACTTGATGCATCATCGAGCACCATAAATAAAGGTCAGCATATTAATTATCAATGGCGAGATCTTTCTGGTGCAGGGATCCAGTTTACATCCCCTTCAGCCGCTGTGACGCATTTCACGATACCGGTTGGTACGACCAAGGATCTGGAAATTGAATTGACAGTTAGTAATGAACTTGGTGATTCAGCTTCGATAAAGAAAACTTTGCACTATGTTTCTTCTGATGCCAATAACTATCTTGCTATCAGTGGTGAGCAAGGCAATAACATCTTACCGAACGAATATCACGTCATCACTACGAAAGATGATTTGCTACTATTCAGCAGTAGTAGTGCAAACCATGTATCGCTATTCAGTGTTTCTCCCACGTCATTCTTGGATTTTATTGCCCCGGCTGGTGATGTGTTGGAAATAGGAAGGTCTTACAAGGTGAATGCACTATATCCAGAGCAGCCTTCAAATGAAGCGGCGTTGGAATACCACGAAGAATCTGGACAGTGTAGTGATGGTTCTGGTAGCTTTATTATTTACGAACTTTCATTTAATGGCCCGCAAGTTGATAAGTTGGCTGCGAACTTCTATCAGAAATGCGGTAACTCTCCTGGCGGGGTATCTGGTGTAATTCGAATGAACTCAAATTACCCTCTTAATCCCTGATAAAAAACGCCGCATAGCGGCGTTTTTTATTGCTTCACCATATCAATATGCGGTATCCCATCCTCTAAATATTCCCCACCTTCGGCAACAAACCCATACCGCCCATAAAACCCCTGCAAATGCGCCTGGGCGCCCAGTTTAATCGGCAAACCAGGCCAGCGCTCATGGATAAAGGGCAAAGCCATGGTCATCAGGGTGTGGCCGAGCTTACGGTCCCTGGCCTGGGCCGCCGTCACCACCCGGCCTATCACCACCCGGCCGCCGTGCAGGGCCGGGTCCAGGATACGCAGGTAGGCCAGCAGCTCGCCTTCTTCCCAGCCCAGCAGGTGCCAGCTGTCACCGACCAGATCCTCGCCGTCCACCTCCTGGTAGGGGCAGTGCTGCTCCACCACGAAGACGGCGGTGCGCAGGGCCAGCAGGGCGTAGAGCTGGGGGACATCGAGTTCGCTGTGGTGGAGCAGCTGCCAATTCATAGGTAGGGGATGAATCCTTTGAAGCGGTGGAAGGCGTCCAGGGAGTCCGGGGTGAAGGCCGGGCCTGGGCTTTGCAGCACCTGGTCCAGGGGCAGCCAGACGAAGTCGGTCACTTCCATGTCCTGGGGCCGGATGGGGCCGTCGAAGCGGCAGCCGTAGGCGACGCCGAAGCTGTGGTTGCCGGCGCTTCGGTGCAGGAACTTGCCCAGCAGTTGCAGCGGCGCCTCCACCCCCAGCTCCTCGGCCAACTCGCGGCGGGCGCAGTCAAAATAGCTCTCCTGCCAGCCCACCACGCCGCCGGCGGCCAAGTCCCGCAGCCCCGGGCAGTAGCCCTTTTCCAGGGAGCGGGTCTGGACGCAGAGCCTGTCCTGGCTGTCCAGCACGAAGATGAAGGTGGTGCGGTGAATATGGTCACCGAAGGGAAAAAGCCTACGCGCCACCCTGTCCAGGGGCTTGTCGAATGGATCGACCCTGACCATCCACTCCTCAGCCATAACGCTCTTCCAGCAGCTTGCGCACCAGGGGCCGCAATATCAGTTCCATGGCCAGACCTATCTTGCCGCCCGGCACCACCAGGGTGTTCATGCGGGAGATGAAGCTGCCGTGGATCATCTGCAGCAGGTAAGGAAAGTCCACCTGGGGCATGTTGCGAAAGCGCACCACCACCAGGGTCTCGTCCGCCGTCGGTATGGCCTTGGCGGAGAAGGGGTTGGAGGTGTCCACCATGGGCACCCGCTGGAAGTTGATGTGGGTGCGGGAGAACTGGGGGGTGATGAAATTGAAGTAGTCGTCCATGGAACGGACTATGGACTCGCGCACCTTCTCGCGGCTGTGGCCCCTTTCCTCGGTGTCGCGGATGATCTTCTGGATCCACTCCAGGTTGACGATGGGCACCATGCCGATCAGCAGGTCCACATGCTGGGCCACGTCCACGTTGTCGGTCTTGACCCCGCCGTGCAGCCCTTCGTAGAAGAGCAGATCGGTGTTCTCCGGCAGGCCCTGCCAGGGGGTGAAGGTGCCGGGCAGCTGGTTGTGGGGCACCGCCTCGTCGAAGCTGTGCAGGTACTGGCGGGTCTCGCCTGTGCCGTGCTTGCCGTACTGGGCAAAGACCTGCTCCAGCCGCTCCAGATCGTTGGCTTCCTCGCCGAAGTGGCTGACGAAGCGCCCCTCCTCCCTGGCCCGCCTGATCGCCGCCTGCATCTCCTGGCGGGTGTAGCGGTGGAAGGCGTCACCGTTGATGAAGGCGGCGTTGACCCCTTCGGCGGCGAAGATGTGCTGGAAGGCCAGGCTGGTGGTGGTGGTACCGGCGCCGCTGGAGCCGGTGACGGCAATGACGGGGTGGCGTCTAGACATGGGGGATCTCGTCCTTGGATACGATGTTGACCGTTTCGTGATGCTCGGACCACAGCAGCAGCGCCTCGCCCCGCTCCAACTGGCGCTTCACGGCCGCCACCTTGTCGGCCAGGCTCACTTCCGCCTCGCCGTAGTCGGTGCCTTCGCGCAGCACGAAATGCTCGATCAGGTTGTCCAGGGTGTCGGTAGCCAGGGACTGCCAGGGCACTATCATAAGCGGCCTCATCAAAGGGGGCCTTCCAGTGTAGCAAGAATGGCGTTGCAGCCAATCAGCTTCGCAGCAACATGACTCCCAGGGCCGTCATCAGCACTGTGGTGAAGGCGTCTATGCATTGCCAGGCGCGGGGCCTGGCCAGCAGCGGCGCCAGTTTGCTGGCCAGCAGGCTGAGGCCATAGAACCAGAGGATGGAGGTGCTCATGGCGCCGAAGGCGAAAGCCCATTTGGCCTGGCCCTGGTCGCTGGCCAGGGTGCCGATGATAAAGGCCGTCTCCAGGAACACCTGGGGGTTGGCCAGGGTCACGGCCAGGGCCGTCACCAGCGCCTGGCGGCGGCTCAGGCGCCGCTGTGGCAAGGCGTTGAGGCTGTGCAGATCCCGGGCCCTTTTGGCCGCCTGCCAGGCGAGGTAGAAAAGGTAGAGGGCGCCGACGATCTGCAGGATACGCACCAGGGTCGGCATGGACTGCAGGAAGGTGGCCAGGCCCAGCACCCCCAGCAGGATGAAGAGCAGGTCGAAGAAGGTGCAGACCGAGGCCACCATCCAGTGGTACTGGCGCTTGAGGCCCTGGGTCAGCACGAAGGCATTCTGGGCGCCGATGGCGATGATCAGGCCCATGGCGGTCAGCAGGCCCTTGGTGAAGACAAGAATAAACATGCGTATATGCCTAAAAAATATTCTGGCTGCCAGCCTAGCCGGCCTGGGTTATTATAGAAAGCAATGTGATCTAAACATTCATTAAATTAAATCATGCAGCTCGATCCCAAGCACCTGGCGGCCCTGGCCGCCGTCGTCGAACAGGGCTCCTTCGAACAGGCGGCCCGCTGGCTCAACCTGACCCAGGGCTCCATCTCCCTGCGCATCCGTGCCTTGGAAGAGCGTCTCGGCGGGCCAGTGGTGGTGCGCAGCCAGCCCATCCGCCTCACCGAACTGGGCCAGGTGCTGTACCGCCATTACCAGGAGCTGCAGCTGTTGTCGGCAGAGCTGGCCTCGCGCCTGCCCCAGCTCAAGGAAGAGCGGCCGCGGATCCGCATCGCCCTCAACGCCGATAGCCTGGCCACCTGGTTCCTGGACGCCGTGGTGCCGGTCAAGGACAAGCTGCTGGTGGACCTGCAGGTCTCGGACCAGGACATCACCCACGAGAAGCTCAAGGACGGCGAAGTGCTGGCGGCCGTCTCCGCCTTCGGCCAGGCGGTGCAGGGCTGCAACGCCAACTTCCTGGGGGCCATGCCCTACACGGCTATCGCCAGCCCCGACTACGCCGCCCAGTACTTCCCCGAGGGCCCCACCGCCGAGGCCTTCCGCCAGGCCACGGCCATGGTCTACGGCCACCATGACCGGCTCTTGTTGCAGTTCCTCAACCCCTGGGAACTGAAGGACGGCGACTTCCCGGTGCATACCATGCCGGCCGCCCAGAGCTTCGTGGACGCCGCCATCAAGGGCCTGGCCTGGACCCTGGTGCCCCTGTGGCAGGCCCAGGAGGCCCTGGATTCGGGCAAGGTGGTGGAGCTGACCCCCAAGCACCGCATCAAGGTCCGCCTCTACTGGCACCACCGCCGCCTGGACGCCGGCCCCCTCCAGGCCCTCACCGAGGCGGTGATGGCCGCCACGGCGCCGCTGCGCCAGTAAGCATTAACAACTTTGTCACCTGGCCCCTTGCCCTGTTGCTGGTCGGGCCAGGCCGGCACCCTGGGGATCCCTCTCCCATCACGGAACGATGGAGATATCCCATGAAGAAAACTGTACTTTTGACCCTACTTGGCGGCCTCTACGCCGTCCCCGCCCTGGCCGCCGACGCGGACCGCCAACTGGCCCTGGACTTGGCCAGGAGCCTGCCCCAGTGGCAGCCCAAGTCGGTGAGCCGCGACTACGCCGTGCCCCTCGAGCAGCTGGTGCAGAAGCGCCACCTGGACAGCCTGTCCCTGGAAGCCAAGCACCGGGACCAGGTCGCCTTGGCCCAGCGCGGCCTGGGTGGCAAGCTGGACAACCTGTTGCAGGTGCGGCTGGCCCACCCGTCCATGAAGGCGGCCCTGGACAAGGGCCAGACGCCCCTGGTGGCCTATGTCCCTGACGGTGACGAGTCCCGGTGGAGCGCCATCGAAGCCTTCGACGCCGAGGGCAACAGCTACATGCTGGACGTGCACCAGCTGCCCAAACGCCCCGTCTTCGTGGTCGGCCAGGACGGCCACAAGGCCCAGGTGGCCGGCCTCAAGCTGGTGCGCCAGGCCCTGGTCGACGCCGGCCTCAGTACCCCCATGACCAGCGAGACGACGGCGCCCCTGTCCACCACCCTTATCAAGTCGGTGCATGCCAACGACGACCAGGAGCCCTGGCTGCTGGGCGCCGCCGAGGTCTATGCGGTGGTGGCGGGTATCGATCCCTTCGCCGACAAACCCAGGGTGGACATAGTGGACATGCCCTATCTGGACTACGACGGTAAGACCTATTACCCCAACCAGGTGCTGGTGTATTGGGACAGGTACCGCTGGGGCGCGGCCGACGTGGTCTTCTTCGAGCAGGACTCCAACTACAGCTACCAGGAACTGGCGAGCCTGCTGGTGCAGGTGCTGGGCCAGGCCCTGGCCGCCGGTGGCGTGCCAGAGGCCCTGCCGTTTGCCGGCCTCGGCCAGAAGATCATCGAGGCCATGCCGTCCAACTGGTTCACCAACGACGACGACTACCTGGACGCCTTCTACACCCTGGAGCAGAACCAGGTGTACAACAACTACCCGGGGGCGTCCGGCAACATCACCCTCAACCTGGTGCCCAAGACCATCTACCCCACCCAGTGACAAAAAGCCCGCGCAAGCGGGCTTTTTTCTGGGCCTGCTTTTCCAGCGATGCCGCTTGAGGAAGTCAGGGATCCGTTCTTCCAGCCCGTTAATGGTGGGGCCGCCCGGCCTGCTTATTGACGGCTCAGCGATGTTGCTCGAGGAAATCGGGGATCCGTTCTTCCAGCCAGTAACGGGGCCGCCAGAGGCTGCCTGAGACGAAGCCGACGTGGCCGCCCTGGCGGCTCAGCTCCAGGCGCACATCGCTGCTCAACTCGGCCTCATGGGGGATGGCGCTGGGACAGATGAAGGGATCGTCCTCGGCGTGGAGGATCAATGTCGGCCTGGCAATGGCGCCCAGCAGGGGTTTGCTGGAGGCCCGGCTGTAGTAGTCCTGGACGCCGGCAAAGCCGTGCAGCGGCGCCGTGAAGGCGTCGTCGAAATGCTGGAAGTCGCGGAATAGGGCCGGATCATGGAGGTTGGGCAGGGCCCCGGCCAGGGCCGGATCCTGGGTCTTGCGCTCCAGGCTTTCCCTGAGGCTCTTCAGCAGGTGGCGCTGGTAGAAGCGGGACAGGCCCTGGCGGATACGCCTGCTGCTGGCGGCCAGATCCATGGGAGCCGACACCGCAACGGCGGCGGCAAGCTGGCTGGCATCGCCGTCTTCCCCCAGCCATTTCAGCAGCACGTTGCCCCCCAGGGAATAGCCCACCGCCATCAGTTTGGTGGCGGGGAAGCGGGCCTTGAGCAGGGCGGCCAACCAGCGCGGGTCGGCGCTGTCGCCGCTGTGGTAGGCCCGAGGCAGCTTGTTGGGCACGCCGCCGCAGCCGCGAAAATGCATCACCGCCACTTGGAAGTTCCGGGCCAGCAGGGCCGTCATCAAGCCCTGGACATAAGGGGAGTTAACCGAGCCTTCCAGGCCGTGCAGCACCAGCACCAGGGGGCGTTCGGGATCGTCGGCCAGCGGCCTTGGGGTACAGAGGGCCAGGCGGTCGCCGTCCGGGGTGTCCAGCCACTCGCTGCGGGTGGCCACCCAGGGCTTGGATCTGTGCAGGGTCGGGAAGACGGTCTGGGCGTGGCAGTTGCCCAGCCCCAGGGCAGGGGAAAAATGGCTTTCCAGGATCATCAGCGGCCAACTCCAATGGCGAGGCTGAACACCTTACCGGCCTTTGGCCGGCAAGGCCAAACCCAATAAGCGATTGCCACCACCTGCGGCCAGGCCAACCCTTCTTTATGCCAGGGTTGGTGCCTTGGTGTTTATGAAAACGTATTCAATGGGCCTTGCCCTGGCACCTTTTTCACTTTCCCTTAACGTCAAAGTTACCTCTCCCGAGGCGTCGGCCCCTGGCCGGCGATGCAGCAGATAACGATGATAAAGAGGACATCCTTGTGAGAATCAAAGCATCAATGATCCTGGCCACCTGGCTGGGGCTGGCTTCGGTGCAGGCCCAGGCCGGCGTTTTCGTCCACCTCTTCGAGTGGAAATGGACGGACGTGGCCCAGGAATGCGAACAGTTCCTGGGGCCCAAGGGCTACAGCGCCGTCCAGGTGTCACCCCCCAACGAACACATCCAGGGCAGCCAGTGGTGGACCCGCTACCAGCCGGTGTCCTACCAGCTTGAGAGCCGCGGCGGTACCGCCGCCGAGTTCCAGGACATGGTGAGCCGCTGCAAGGCGGCCGGTGTCGACGTCTACGTGGACGCCGTCATCAACCACACCGCCGCCGGCAGTGGTACAGGTTGGGCCGGCTCCAGCTACGACAGCACCAACCTGAGCTACCCCGCCTACAGCGCCAACGACTTCCACAGCGCCTGCGACATCCAGAGCAGCGACTATTCCAGCGACGCCTGGCGGGTGCAGAACTGCCGGCTGGTGGGGCTGCCGGACCTCAACACCGGCAGCAGCTATGTGCAGCAGACCCTGGCCAATTACCTCAATGGCCTTACCGCCATGGGGGTGGCGGGCTTCCGCATCGACGCCGCCAAGCACATGGCGCCCTCCGACCTGGCCGGGATCTACAGCCGTTTGAACGGCTCGCCCTTCATCTTCCAGGAGGTCATAGACCTGGGCGGTGAAGCGGTCAGCGCCAACGACTACACCGGCATGGGCAAGGTCACCGAGTTCCGCTACTCGGCCAACCTCGGCAACGTCTTCCGCTACCAGAAGCTCAGCTATCTCAACAACTTCGGCAGCGCCTGGGGCTTCGTCGGCGACCAGTCGGCCATCGTCTTCACCGACAACCACGACAACCAGCGCGGCCATGGCGCCGGCGGCAGCGACGTGCTCACCTATAAGGACGGCAACCTCTACACCCTGGCCAACGTCTTCATGCTGGCCTACCCCTACGGCTACCCCAAGGTGATGTCCAGCTTCTACTTCACCGACACCGACGCCGGCCCCAACGGCGCCACCGTCTGGAACAACGGTTCGCCGAGCGGCTGCTACAGCACCTTCGCCTGTGAACACCGCTGGCGGCCCATCGCCAACATGGTGGCCTTCCGCAACGCCACCGACGGCAGCCCCATGAGCAACTGGTGGGACAACGGCAACAACCAGGTAGCCTTCGGCCGCAGCGGCAAGGGCTTCGTGGTGATCAACCGCGAGGCCGCCGCCCTCAACCAGAGCTTCAGCACCGGCATGGCCGACGGCAGCTACTGCAACGTCATCGATGGGGACCCGGAGAACGGCTGCAAGGACGACAGCGGCAACAGCCACTACGTCACCGTCAGCGCCGGCCAGGCCAGCTTCAACGTGCCGGCCATGAGCGCCGCCGCCATCTACCTGGGGGCCAGCTGCAGCGGCAGCAACTGCGGCGGCTCTGGCGGCAGCGGCAGCACAGTGGCGGTGAACTTCACTTGCAACAACGGCACCACCTACCAGGGCCAGAGTGTCTATGTGGTGGGTGACATTGCCGCCCTCGGCGCCTGGGACCCGGCAGCGGCCGTCAAGCTCTCCCCCAGCAGCTACCCGACCTGGACCGGCAGCATCAGCCTGCCCGCCGACACGGCCGTGCAGTGGAAGTGCCTGAAGCGGGACGAGAGCGACCCCAGCGCCGGCATCGAATGGCAGGGCGGCAGCAACAACAGCTTCAACAGCGGCCAGACCCAGGCGGTCAGCGCCAGCTTCTAAACTACAAAGGCGGCCCAGGCCGCCTTTTCTTTTGCCGAGGAATCCTTATGAAAGCCCTGGCCTTGCTGCTGTTGTTGCCCGCCCTGGCCTTGGCACAGCCCAAGGTGGAGCTGGAGGTGCTGGCCAGCGGCCTGGAGCACCCCTGGGCCCTGGCCTTCCTGCCTGACGGCAGGCAACTGGTGTCGGAGCGGCCCGGGCGGCTGCGTATCATCGATAAGGGCAAGGTGGGGCCGCCCATCCAGGGGCTGCCGAAGGTGGCGGCGGTGGGCCAGGGTGGGCTGCTGGACATAGCCCTGCACGGCGGCTGGCTCTACTTCAGCTACGCCGAGCCCGGGCCCAGGGGCGCCAACGGCACCGCCGTGGCCAGGGCCCATCTTCGAGGGGGGAGGCTCACCGATCGCGAGGTCATCTTCCGCCAGATACCCAAGGTGCGCTCCAGTGCCCACTTCGGCTCGCGGCTGGCCTTCGCCCCCGACGGCCGCCTCTTCATCACCCTGGGGGAGCGCTACAGCAGGCGCAACGAGGCCCAGAACCTGGCCAACAGCCTCGGCAAGGTGGTGCGGCTGGAGCCGGACGGCAGCGTCCCCGCAGACAATCCCTTCGCCGGCCACAAGGGGGTCAGGCCCGAGATCTGGTCCTTTGGCCACCGCAACGTCCAGGGCGCCGCCATCAACCCCTGGACAGGCCAGCTTTGGACCCATGAGCACGGCCCCCAGGGCGGCGACGAGCTCAACATCGACCTGCCCGGCCGCAACTACGGTTGGCCCATCATCACCTACGGCGAGGAATACGGCGGCGGCAAGATAGGGGAGGGCAGCGTTAAGGCCGGCATGGAACAGCCCATTTACCATTGGACGCCCTCCATAGCCCCGTCCGGCATGGCCTTCTACACGGGGGATGCCTTCCCGGCCTGGAAAGGCAGCCTCTTCATCGGCTCGCTGAAGTTCGGCTACCTGGTGCGCCTGGCCCTCGAGGGCGACCAGGTGCTGGCCGAGGAGCGGCTCTTCGGCAAGGAGATAGGGCAGCGGGTGCGGGATGTGCGCCAGGGGCCCGACGGCCTGCTCTACCTGCTTACCGACGAGGACGACGGCCGCCTGCTGCGGCTCAGGCCCGCTACAACAGCAGGGGGCCGCCCTTCTCCAGCGCCTGCTGGTAGTGGGGATCGCGCCGGCAGCGGGCGATGAAGGCGCGGATATTGGGGTAGGCGTCCAGGTCGGTGCGGCTGGCGGCCGCCTCCAGGGGGAAGCTCATCTGGATGTCGGCGGCGGAGAAGTCCCCGGCGCCGGGGCCGGCGAACCAGTCCCGCCCTTGCAGCTGGCCCTCGATGTAGTCGAGATGGTTCTTGAGCTGGGGCGCCAGGAACAGCGCCTGGACCTTGGCCATCAGGCTGCGGGCCAGGGGGCGGACGAAGAAGGGCATGGGCCCTTGTGGGATGCGGCCGAACACCAGCTTCATCACCAGCAGCGGCATCAGGGAGCCCTCGGCGTAGTGAAGCCAATAGCGATACTGCTGCAAGGCCCCGGCGTCCTGGGGGCGGAAGCGGCCCTGGCCGTACTGGTCCAGCAGGTATTCGAGGATGGCGGCGGATTCGGCCACGACCAGGTCGCCGTCCACCAGCACCGGCGACTTGCCGAGGGGATGCACGGCCTTGAGCTCGGCGGGGGCCAGCAAGGTCTTGGGGTCGCGCTGGTAGCACTTGAGGGCATAGGGCAGCTGCAGGGCTTCCAGCAGCCAAAGGACCCGCTGTGAACGGGATTTTTCCAGGTGGTGAAGGGTCAGCATTGTCGCTCCTTGGGTGGACTGCTGCGTACGCGCCGCCCTGACTCTTGGATCAGGAGGCCTCCAGCAGGAAGTCCACGAAGGCGCTGTTGGCCTTGGACAGGTAGCTGTCCTTGCGCCAGGCGATGGACAGCTCCAGCCAGAGCGGCTGGGCGAAGGGCACCGACACCAGCTCAGGCTCGTCTGCCACGGCCATACGCAGCAAGGTGGAGATGCCAAAGCCGTGGCGCACTATGGATTTGATCAAGGGAATGAGGTTGGTCTGGAACACCACCTTGGGTTCACGGCCGGCCTCGCGGGCCAGGCGGTCCATCACCTTGCGATGGAAGTAGCCCTCTTGGAACATCACCAGCTCCTGGTCGAAGAAGTCCTGGATGTCGACGCTGGGCTGGGCGGCGAAGGGGTGGTCCTTGGGCACAGTCACCAGCATTTCTTCGGTGAGGAAGACCCTGGCCTCCAGCTCCTCGGGCAGGAATTCCGAGGCGATCACCGCCAGATCCAGATCACCCGCCTCCAGCATCTGTTGCAGCTCCCAGGTGCCCCCCTCGATCACCGAGAGGTTGAGGTTGGGATAGCGGTGGCGAAAGGCCATCAGGATCGGCGGAAAATGGTAGGAGCCCAGCATGGACGGGATCCCCACCCGCACCTCGCCTGTGCCCAGCCCCTTGAGTTCCTCCATCTCCCGTTCGGCGTCCAGCAGGGCCTTGAGGATGCGCTCGGCGTGGGGCAGCAGGCGCCGGCCCTCGTCGGTGAGCTGCACCTGCCGGTCCTGGCGGTGGAAGAGGCGCAGCCCCAGTTCGTCCTCGAGCTTGCGCACGGCCATGCTGACGGCCGGCTGGGCCACCCCCAGCTGCTGGGCGGCGGCGGTGAAGCTACCGGTGCTGGCCACCTGGTGGAAATAACGCAGCGCCTTGATATCCATAAGCCCTCCTTCGACACCGCATCCTAGCAAGGGGAGCCGCGGCCCTGCCAGGGGCCAGCGGCGCCGCCGAGGCGGGCCTGGTGACCGCTGGGCCCTTTGCCTCTTGAGGCGCCGCTGCCTTGCCACTAAAAAGGCCTGCTCTGCCAAACAGCCACAAGCAATATTGATGAAGCATTCCCTTTCCCTGGCCGCCTGCGGCCTGAGCCTGCTGGGCGCCGCCGCCCAGGCCGATGATTTCGACGCCGGCCAATACCTCTTCGGCGACTGGGGCGGCAGCCGTGCCGCCCTCCATGACAGAGGCATAGACCTCAACCTCGGCTATACCTTCGAAGGCGCCGCCAACCTCAGCGGCGGCCAGCGCCACAGCCAGAGCCATGCCGACCAGACGGTGCTGGGTGCCCGTTTCGACCTCGGCAAGCTCTGGGGCCTGGACGGCGGCCTCTTCCACTTCACCCTGGCCAACCGCGGTGGTGAGGCCGAGAACCTCAACGCCAAGGCCGGCATCGGCGAGCTGATGGAGTCCATGGAGGTCTACGGCCGCGGCCGGGTGACCCGCATCGCCGAGTTCTACTACGAGCAGCGGCTGGGGGAGTTCGACCTCAAGCTGGGGCGGATGAACATCGGCGCCGAGTTCGGCGACTTCGAATGCGAATTCACCTACCTGGGCTTCTGCGGCTCCCAGCCCGGCAACTTCAACGGCACCCTCTACAACTGGCCCATCAGCCAGTGGGCGGCCGTGGCCCGCTACCAGCTGGCCCCCGACTGGTCCCTCAAGGGCGGCATCTACCAGATGAACCCCAGCTGGCTCGAGAACGCCCAGCGCCTCAACTTCGGCAACCCCAAGGGCACCCAGGGCTACAGCCTGCCCCTGGAGCTGGCCTGGACCCCCAGCCTCAAGGGTCTGCCCGGCAGCTACAAGCTGGGCTACTGGCATGACAGCGTCGGCGGCGCCGATCTCTTTGAAGATCAGAACGGCCAGCCCCTGGCGCTAAGCGGCGAACAAGGCCGCCGGCACGGCAGCAAGGACGGCGCCTACTTCGTCTTCGACCAGCAGATCACCGCCGCCGGCGGCGACAAGAGCCGCGGCCTGAGCCTCTTCGCCATGGGCACGGTCAACGACAGGGACATCACCACAGTCGACCGCTCCCTGGCGTTCGGCCTCAACTACCAGGGGCCCTTCGCCGCCCGCCCGCAGGACAAGTGGGGCCTGGCCGCCAAGTACCTGCACGTGAGCCGCCGCCTGGCCGATAGCCAGCGGCTGCAAGGGGCGCCTGTGCAAGGGGAAGAGATGGTGCTGGCCAGCTACTACAAGTTCCAGTTGACCCCTTACCTGGTCCTGAGGCCGGAGATCCAGTACCTGCGCCATCCCGGCGGCCTGGATGAAAACGACGACGCCTGGGTGGCGGCCCTCAAGGGCAGCGTCAGCTTCTGACAAAAAAGCCGGGCATTGCCCGGCTTTTTCATGGCTTTCGCCAGAGCAGCAGCACCAGCATCACCAGGGCCACCAGGTTGAGGTGGACGTTGTTGGTGGCGGCCTGCTGGACGCCGGCCAGCCAGGCGGGCTCCAGGTGCAGGTTGAGGCCGGCGCCCCTGAAGGTGCCGAACCACTGGTAGTAGAGGTCGATGTTGAGCAGGCTGCGGTAGCCGTATTGCCAGCCGCCGTAGGCGAAGGCCACCAGTTGCAGGGCCTGGTTGACGGCGCTGCCGGCCAGGGCCCAGCCCTGGCTGCGCAGCAGCCCCAGGCCGAGGGCGGCGTTGAAGGCGGCAAGGCCCGCCCAGCGCAGCCATTCGCCGCCGCTGACCTCCAGGCCCAGCCGCTGCTGCAGGGGGCCCAGGGCCAGGAAGGCCAGGGCGCTGAAGATCTGGTAGAGCGCTACCAGGCGCTGGGTCTTGGTCGGGAACATGGTCGCTGTTGTCATGCTTGGCAGAGGGCCAGTCTACCTTGGCCAGATCGGCTGCCAAGAAGGCTTTTGCTTCAAGATGTTACAAGCCGTACTTGGCCTGGAAAGCCAGGCGGTCGGCCTTCTTGAGGCCGGCCACCACCAGGGCGAAGGAGGCGTCCACCATCCGCTCCAGCTCGCCTGCCGGCACGCTGCCGTCCAGCAGCACCGTGTTCCAATGCAGCTTGTTCATGTGGTAGCCGGGTTTGACGGCGGGGAAGATGTCGCGCAGGGCCTGGGCCTCGAAAGGGTCGCACTTGAGGTTGACGCTGTCATGGCCCTGGAAATGGCCCAGCAGGGCGAACATCTTGCCGCGCACCTTGTAGACGGCGATCTCCGGCCCGAAGGGGTAGTCCTCCTGGGCCTCGGGTTTTTGCAGCAGGTAGTGGCGAAGGGCCTGGCTGTCCATGGCGTTCCCGTTCAAGGCAAAGCCCCATCTTAGCGGGGGCTCTGCCTTGGGAAAAGCCGCCCTTAGAGCAGGGTCTGGCTGGTGGGGGGGTAGCAGAGGCCGCCGTCGGCGCAGCCGCGGTAGCGCACCGCCAGCTGGTCACCGGCCTTGAGCGGCACCTTGACGCTCAAGCGGTGGCGGTAGATGTGGCTGGTGCCGAAGTAGGGGTCCTGGTGGGACAGGGCCTTTGGGAGGCTGGGGCTCACCAGGGCGCCGTTGACCCGCACTTGGAGCTGGTCCTGGTAGAGGTAGTAGCCGTCGGCGATGTCCCAGGTCAGCACCAGTTGGTCCGCGTCCCGTTGGCTGCTGAGCTTGAAGGCCTGGCCGGCCTTGAGGAAGACGGGCTTGACGGCGCTGAGCTGGCTGGCCACGGCGGCCTGGTCGTCGAAGTCGGTGATCCTGGCCAGGACCTTGCCGTCCTTGACCCAGAGCAGGGCCGGGATGTCCCGTACGGCGAAGTGGTTGAACAGCAGGCCCTGTTCGTCCACCTGTATCGGCTGGCGCAGCCCGAACTTGTCCCGAAATTCCTGCACCGACTTGTCGTCCGTCCAGAGGTTGTTGACCAGCACCTGCCAGGGCCTGTTGGGCAGCCTGGCGGCCAGGCTGTTCAGGCCCTGCTGGGCGCGGCTGCAGCGTTGGGCCATGGCCGGCCTGCTGTCCTTGAGGTACCAGTCGCACCAGGTGGCGGTGAAGAAGAGCAGGTGTTCACCCTGCTGCCAGGGGGCCAGCAGCCCGGCGCTGGCCCGGTTGTCCAGTGCCGCCATGGCCACGGGCGGGCTGGCCTTGCCGGCGGCCAGCAGCGCCAGTTGCTGGTCCAGCTCGGCGTCGGCTTCGTGGGTGCTGTAGACCAGCCGGCCCTGGCGGTCGAACAGCAGGCTGTAAGGGGTGCCCACCAGGCCCAGGGCCACGCCCAGGGCGCCGTCCTCGTCGAGCCAGAGGGGCATCTTGAGGCCGAAGCGCTGGACAACCTTGCGGATCTGGGCGGGCTCCTCGTTGATGTTGATGTTGAGGGCCACCAGGTTCAGCTTGTCCTTGTACTGCTGGTAGGCGTGCTCGAAGTGGGGCATCTGCGCCATGCAGGGCTTGCACCAGCTGGCCCAGAACTTGATGTAAGTGGGCCTGTCCTGGGGCAGGCTGGCCAGGGTCACCTGCTGCTGGTCGGAAAAGCGTGTGAGGGGGATGTCCTGGTAAGCCCTGTCTTGTGCCAGGGCCGCCGCGCTTGAGCAGATGCAGAGGGCGGCCAGGAGGCGTTGCCAAAAGGTCATGGGAATTGCCTCGTCTTAAGGATTGGATGGCGCCAGGATGCCATTTATATTGGCCCTTCAAGAGTTCCAATAACTGGAAATGTCATGGATCCAATCTTTGGCCTGCACCTGCAATTGGACCGCCAGGGCCCCGAACTGCTGCGGCTGCAGCTGCATCGCCAGCTCAGCCAGGCCATTTTCGAGCAGCGCCTCAAGGCCGGCACCCTGCTGCCCCCCAGCCGCGAGCTGGCCCGCCAGTTGGGGGTGTCGCGCAATACGGTGCTGCAGGTCTATGAGCGCCTGGCCAGCGAGGGCCTGCTCCAGAGCAAGGTCGGCAGTGGCACCCAGGTCTGCGACATTAAGGGCCGCTTCCCAAGCAACGCCGCACCGCCCGATGCCGGCCGCTGGATCCGCCCGCTCTGGAAGGGGATGACGCCCTTCGATGCGCAGCGGGTGGAGCCGGTCCGTTTTGATTTCGCCCTGGGCCGGGCCGACGTCCACAGCTTCCCCTTCGACAGCTGGCGCCGCTGCGTCAGCCGGGCCCTGCGCCGCTTCGAGACCCAGGGTCTGGTCACGGACAGGGCCGGTTACCCGCCGCTGCGCGAGCTCATCGCCTCCTTCGTGTCCCAGTCCAGGGCCGTGTCCTGCACCGCCGAGGGGGTGCTGGTGTGCAGCGGCGCCCAGCAGGCCTTCAACCTGATCGCCAGCTGCCTGGTGGAGCCGGGCCGGACCCTGGTGGCCGTGGAGGCCCCCTGCTACCCCATGGCGCGCCGCGCCTTCGAGGCGGCCGGGGCGCGCATAGTGGAGGTGCCTGTGGACGAGGAAGGCCTGGTGGTGGAGGCCCTGCCGGCCGGGGTGGATCTCGTCTACGTCACCCCTTCTCACCAGTTCCCCACCACTGTGGCGATGTCGGCCAGCCGGCGCCTGGCGCTGCTGGAGCTGGCCAGGGAGCGGGATTTCCTGGTGGTCGAGGACGACTACGACGCCGAGTTCCAGCTGGGTGGCCAGCCCATCGACGCCCTCCAGACCTTGGACAGGGACGGCCGGGTGCTCTACGTGGGCACCTTCTCCAAGTGCATGTTCGGGGATCTGCGTCTCGGCTTCTTGATAGCGCCGGACTGGCTGCTGCCGTCCCTGGTGCTGGCTCGGCAGGTGGCGGACATGCAGGGCGCCATTGTGACCCAGGTGGCCCTGGCCGATTTCATCCGCCAGGGGGCGCTGCGCCGCCATGTCAGGGCCATGCGCCGGCACTACCAGGCCAAGCACGACGCCGTCTGCGCCGCCCTGGCCGGCAGCGCCCACCTGAAACCGGTGCCGCTGCTGGCCGGGGTCCATATGGCCCTGGCCGCCAAGGGCAAGCTGGACCTCAGGGCCCTGGCCGCGCGGGCCCAGCAGGCCGGCATCAACCTCTGCCACAGCAGCCTGTTTGGCGACGGGGCCGACCTGCTGCTGTTGGGCCTGGGGCCCATAGCCCTGGAGCAGATACCGCCGGCCATGGCGGCACTCGAAGCCCTGGCGAGCCAATAAAAAACGGGCCCGAGGGCCCGTTTTTTATTCCGAGGGGGTTCAGCCCAGCTCGGCGAAGAAGCTGCCGTAGCTCGGCAGGCGCAGGGCCTTGCCTTCGGCCAGGCCTTCGAGCAGGCCGTGGCCGGACAGGGGCTTGAGGCCGCCTTCGATGGGCAGGGTCACTTCCACCTGGGCGTCGCTCAGGTTGAAGGCCACCAGCACCTGCTTGCCTTCATGCTCACGGACGAAGGCCAGCACCGGCTCGGGGCAATCCAGGAAGCGGATCTCGCCCAGCACCAGGGCGGCCTGGGTTTTGCGCCAGGCCATGAAGGTGCGAAAGCTCGCCAGGGTGGAGTCGTGCTGGCCTTCCTGGAGGGCCACCGCCTTGCTGCGGTGGTCGTCCGGTACCGGCAGCCAGGGCTTGGCGGTGCTGAAGCCGCCGTGCTCGCCGCCTGTCCAGGGCATGGGGGTGCGGCAGCCGTCGCGGCCCTTGAACTGGGGCCAGAAGGTGATGCCGTAGGGATCCTGGAGATCCTCGAAGGCGACGTCGGCTTCCGCCAGGCCCAGCTCTTCGCCTTGGTAGACGCAGACGGAGCCGCGCAACGAGCAGACCAGGGCGGTCAGCATGCTGGCCATGTGGGCCGGCGGCGCGGCGCCGCCCCAGCGGGTCACGACCCGCTGCACGTCGTGGTTGGAGATGGCCCAGCAGGGCCAGCCCTGGGTCATCTTGGCTTCCAGGCCCTCGACGGTGCCGCGGATATAGGCGGCGGTGAAGTCGTCGGTGAGCAGCTCGAAGCTGTAACCCATGTGCAGGCGGCGGCCTTCGGTGTACTCGGCCATGGTCGCCAGGGAATCCTCGGAGGAGATCTCCCCCAATGTGGTGGCGCCGGGGTACTGGTCCACCAGGGCCCGCAGTTCTTCCAGGAAGGGCAGGTTCTCGGGTTGGGTGTTGTTGTACCAGTGGTACTGGAAGGCGTAGGGGTTGTCCGGGCTGAAGCCGCGGCCGACCCGCTTGTCCTTGGGCTTGGCCGGGTTGTCACGGAGCTGCTTGTCGTGGAAGCAGAAGTTGATGGCGTCCAGGCGGAAGCCGTCCACACCCTTGTCCAGCCAGAACTTGACGTTGTCCAAGGTCGCCTTCTGTACTTCGGGGTTGTGGAAGTTCAGGTCCGGCTGGGAGGACAGGAAATTGTGCAGGTAGTACTGGCAGCGCCTCGGCTCCCAGCGCCAGGCCACGCCGCCGAAGAGGCTCAGCCAGTTGTTGGGCGGGGTGCCGTCCTCGTTGGCGTCGGCCCAGACGTACCAGTCGGCCTTGGGATTGGTCTTGTCTTCGCGGCTTTCCTTGAACCAGTCGTGCTCGACGGAGGTGTGGGACAGCACCTGGTCGATCATCACCTTGATGCCGCGCTGGTGGGCGCCGGCCAGCAGGCGGTCGAAGTCGGCAAGGTTGCCGAACAGGGGATCCACGTCGCGGTAGTCGGCGATGTCGTAGCCGAAATCGGCCATGGGCGACTTGAAGAAAGGCGAGATCCAGATGGCGTCGACGCCGAGGGAGGCGATGTAGTCGAGCTTGTCGATGATGCCGGGCAGGTCGCCCACGCCATCACCGTTGGTGTCCTGGAAGCTGCGGGGATAGATCTGGTAGATGACGGCGCCGCGCCACCATGGTTGTTGACTCATAGCCACCCCAATTTGCTTTGGTGAAGGGGCCCGCTTAAGGGGCTCTGACGATTGCTCCGCAGCTTACGTGGGGCGCCTGGGAGGGACAACCACCCTGCATACGTATGCAGGTTAAAAAGTTGACGGAAAGGTAAAGTCGCTGGGGTAACGTTGAGGTCACCCAGGACGGGTGGGAAGGGGTCCTGAAAACCTGAAAAACCGCCTTGACGATGAGCCCGGTGAGCTCTGACTGGAGCCGTTTTGCGGCAAGGAATATGCTGTGAATACGTATGCAGGTCGTTGTCCGCGCCTTGGGGCTCGGGTCACCATGGCGTAAACGTCAAGATGGCGGGCTTGCGCCCGGGCTTATCGGGGGGCCGGACGCCCCGAGCAGGGTCGAGCAGACCCCAACGAGGAATAACGACATGACCAACAAACCGCAGCTTTCCTTCTGGCAGATCTGGAACATGTGTTTCGGCTTCCTGGGGATCCAGTTCGGCTTCGCCCTGCAGAACGCCAACGTCAGCCGCATCTTCCAGACCCTGGGCGCCAAGGTGGACGACATCCCGGTGCTGTGGATAGCGGCGCCCCTGACCGGCCTGCTGGTCCAGCCCATAGTGGGCTACTTGAGTGACCGCACCTGGACCCGCCTCGGCCGCCGCCGCCCCTATTTCCTGGCCGGCGCCATCCTGACCACGCTGGCGCTCTTCGCCATGCCCAACTCCCCGAGCCTCTGGATAGCGGCGGGGCTGCTGTGGATCATGGACGCCTCCATCAACATCTCCATGGAGCCCTTCCGCGCCTTCGTCGGTGACCAGCTGCCCCCCAGCCAGCGCCCCACCGGCTATACGCTGCAGAGCTTTTTCATCGGCATAGGCGCCGTTGTGGCCTCCATGCTGCCCTGGATCCTCGCCAAGTGCGGTGTCAGCAACGTTGCCGACGCCGGCGCCATCCCCGATACGGTCCGCTACGCCTTCTACTTCGGCGGCCTGGTGCTCTTCCTGGCCGTGGGCTGGACAGTGGTTTCCACCCGCGAATACGCCCCCGAGCAGCTCAGCACCTTTGCCGGTCAGCACGCCAAACCCGCCAAGCTGGACGCCTCCGCCGCCCGCCAAAGCGGCCTCAAGTGGCTGGCCCTGGGCCTGGCCGGCGCCGCCGGCGTCTTCTACTTTGGCCTCGAAAGAGAGCTGTACCTGCTCTGCGGGGGGCTCGGCTTTTACGGCCTGGCGCTGCTGGCCCTCTCCATCCACAAGAGCCAGGGCATGTTCGGCAACATCATGACCGACCTCTACGCCATGCCGGACGCCATGCGCCGCCTGGCGGTGGTGCAGTTCTTCTCCTGGTTCGCCCTCTTCGCCATGTGGATCTACACCACTTCTGCCGTGACCCAGATCCACTTCGGCAGCACAGACCCCAGCTCCGCCGCCTACAACGACGGCGCCAACTGGGTAGGGGTGCTCTTCGCCGCCTACAACGGCTTCGCCGCCGTCGCCGCCATGATAATCCCCTTGATGGTGCGGGCCCTGGGGCTGCGAGTCAGCCACCTGATCAACGTCTTCCTGGGCGGTGCAGGGTTGCTGTCCATCGCCGTCATCAAGGATCCTGACTGGCTGCTGCTGTCCATGGTGGGGGTGGGCTTCGCCTGGGCCTCCATCCTGTCCCTGCCCTATGCGCTGCTGTCCGACAACCTGCCGGCGGAGAAAATGGGCATCTACATGGGCATCTTCAACTTCTTCATCGTCATACCCCAGCTGCTGGCGGCCAGCGTCCTCGGCTTCCTGCTCAAGAGCTTCTTCGGCGACCAGCCGATCTACGCCCTGGTGATCGGCGGCGTCAGCCTCTTCATCGCCGGCCTCTGCGTGCTGCGGGTGCAGGAGCCTGAAGTGGAAGGCAACGGCGTGCTGGCCACCAGCAAGTAAGGAGTGCCCATGCGTTTAGCCCCCCTGGTCCTGGCGCTGCTGGCCGGCGGCGTACAGGCTGTTGACTACTACGGCACCAGCGAGCCCTTCGCCAAGAACGCCATCTACTTCGTGATGACGGACAGGTTCGTCGACGGTGACCCGGGCAACGACCACCGCCACCAGGGCGGCAAGCACCCGACCTTCGACATCCAAGTGCCGGGGCCGAACGGCGAGAGCGCCAACATCGGCTACCTGGGGGGGGACTTCAAGGGCATCCTCAACAACGCCGGCTACATAGCGGGCATGGGCTTCGGCGCCGTCTGGATAACCCCTATCGTCGACAACCCCGATGAGGCCTTCACCGGCGGCAGCCCCGTCACCTGGGGCAGCGCCTTCACCGACAAGGGCAAGACCGGCTACCACGGCTACTGGGGCGACAACTTCTACCAGGTGGACGAGCACCTGGAGAGCCCGGATCTCTCCTTTGCCCAGTTCACGAAGGCCATGAGGGCCAAGGGCCTGAAGACGGTGCTGGATATCGTCGTCAACCACGGCTCCCCCGCCTACGACATGCCGGTCAAACAGCCCAAGTTCGGGCAGATCTTCGGCCCCGACGGCAAGCTCATCGCCGACCACCACAACCTGCCTCCGGCGAAATTGGACCCCAAGGACCCACTCACCGCCTTCTTCCACAACAAGGCGGAGATGGTGCAACTGTCCAACATCAACGAGGACAAGCCGGCCGTGCTGGACTACTTCGTGGGGGCCTACGAGAAGTGGATAGGGGAGGGCGCCGACGCCTTTCGCATCGACACCATCAAGTGGGTCTCCACCGCCTTCTGGAAGAAATTCTCGGACCGCATCCGCGCCAGGCACCCGGGCTTTTTCATGTTCGGCGAGGCCTACGACTACGATCCCAAGGGCATAGCCCCCTACAGCTGGCCACAGAACGGCGCCATCAGCGTGCTGGATTTCCCCCTGAAGGCGGCCCTGGACAAGGTCTTCGCCAAGGGCAAGGGCTTCGAGACATTGGCGCCTGAGCTCTTCCTCAAGAGCGGGCCCTACCAGAACCCCTACGAGCTCACCACCTTCTACGACAACCACGACATGCCGCGCATGGACGCCACAGACAACGGCTTCATCGACGCCAACAACTGGTTGTTCACGGCCCGCGGCATCCCCGTCATCTACCAGGGCTCGGAGGTGGGCTTCATGCGCGGCCGCGGCGAACACGCCGGCAACCGCAACTACTTCGGCCAGGCCCGCATCGACGGGGCGCCCAAGAGCCCCATCTACCAGCACCTCAAAGCCATAGCCCAGCTGCGCAAGGCCAATGTCGCCCTGCAACAGGGGCTGATGCTGCCCATCAGGCTGCAAGGGGACGAAGCACAGTTCCTGCGGGTCTACCAGAAGGGCGCTGTCCACCAGCAGGCGTTGGTGCTGCTCAACAAGGGTGACCAGCCGCTTGAGGCCAAGGTCGGCCAATACCTGCAAGCAGGGGCCTGGCGCGACGCCCTCTCAGGGGAGGTCGTGGATATCCAGGGTGAATTGCAGGCCCAGGTGCCGGCCCACGGGGTGCGGGTGCTGCTGCTGGATGCCCCGGTGCGGGACCAGGCCCTGGCCAAGGCCCTGGATGAGCTTATGGCCCGTCCTGTTCTCCACCCGAGCGGCGGATAACGGGTTCGGCAGGGATCTTGGCGCTTTCCACCGGCAGGTTGTGAATGAGCCTGACCAGGGACTGCACCAGCATCTCGCCGGCCTTCTTGGTGTTCTGGCGCACAGTGGTGAGGGGCGGGCTGGCGAAGGCCGCCATCTGGATGTCGTCAAAACCTGCCACCGCCACCTCTGCCGGCACCTTGAGGCCCTTGTCGGCCAGGGCGTGCATGGCCCCCAGGGCGATAAGGTCGGAGGCGCCGAAGACGGCGTCGAAGGCGACGCCGCTCTCCAGCAGGGCGCAGACGGCCTCGTAACCGGCCTGCTCTGTGGTGATGGCGTCCAGCTGCAGCGCCGGATCCGGGCTGATGCCGGCCTCTTTCAGGGCGGCGCAATAGCCCTGGTAGCGTTCGAAGAATTCGGGATAGTGGTTGGAGGCGTGGCCCAGGAAGGCCACCTTGCTGCGGCCCTGGGCCAGCAGGTGGCGGGTCATGTCCCTGCCGCCCTGGAAGTTGTCACAGCCGATGGAAATACCCGGCTGGTTGGGCAGCACTGCGCCCCAGCGCACGAAGTGGGTGCCCTGGGCCACCAGTTGTTCTAGCTTTTCCTGGTACTCCAGGTAATCGCCGTAGCCCAGCAGTATGATGCCGTCGGCCTTGTTGCTGTCTTCGAAGTCGGCATGCCAGTTGTCGGAGAGCTGCTGGAAGGAGATCAGCAGATCGAAGCCGGCCTGGGCGCAGGCGCGGGTGATGGAGCCCAGCATCGACAGGAAGAAGGGGTTGATCAGCGAATCGTCCGGGGTGGGGTCTTCGAACAAGAGCAGGGCCAGGGTGCCCGAATGCTGGCTGCGCAGGTTGGAGGCGTTCTTGTCGACCTTGTAGTTGAGTTCCCTGGCGATGGCCTGGATGCGCTCGCGGGTCTCCTGGTTGACCAGCGGGCTGCCGCGCAGGGCGCGGGACACGGTGGACTGGGAGACGCCGGCCCTGTGGGCTATGTCAAAGGAAGTGGCCTTGCCTTTATTTCGCATGGGATGGTCTTTGGGTTTCACAGGAACGCCAGGGATCTGTAAATTACCACGATTTTCCGAGAGAAGAAGACGTAGAGATGGTTACCAAGACAGCACCTTTTGTCGTGGCCGACATCGGCGGCACCAATGCCCGCTTTGGCCTGGTCGTGGGCAAGGACGGAGACCGCTACGAGATAGTGGCCCAGGAGCGCTTCCCCAGCGGCGATTTTGCCGACATGCAGGCGCTGGTGGCCCATTACCTGGCCCTGGTGGCAGGCCATGCTCCCAAGCACGTCTGCCTGGCCGTGGCCGGCCCTGTGGGGGGCGATCAGGTGCACCTGACCAACCTCGGCTGGCACTTCTCCATCTCCGAACTCAAAGAGAGTCTGGGCCTCGAGCAGCTGGAAGTGATCAACGACTTCGTGGCCTACGCCAACTCCATTCCCCTGCTGCCCGCCGAGGCGGTGGTGCAGGTGCGCAGCGGCCAAGCCGTGGAGACGGCGCCCATCGCCGTGCTGGGCCCAGGCACTGGCCTGGGGGTCGCCTGCCTGGTGCCGAGCGGCAAGGGCTGGAACGCTATCGGCTGCGAAGGGGGCCACATCGCCCTTGGCGCCGCCACCGAGCGCCAGCGCCAGGTGCTGAACGTGCTGGCCCAGCAGCTGGATTTCGTCTCCGCCGAGAAGGTGCTGTCCGGCAGCGGCCTGCCCAACCTCTACCGCGCCGTCGCCACCCTGAGGGGCGAGACACCCAGGGATCTCAGCGCCGCCGATATCTCCGAGCTGGCCCTGGACGGCGAGCCTACTTGCTTCGAGACCTTGAGCCTCTTCTGCGAATGGCTGGGGGGCGTGGCCTCCGACATCGCCCTGGCCCAGGGCGCCCGCGGCGGCCTCTATCTCGGCGGCGGCATACTGCCACGCTTCCTGGAGTTCTTCCTGAAGAGCGATTTCGTCAAGGGCTTCACCCAGAAAGGGGTGATGACAGGCTATCTCTCTGAGATCCCGGTCTTTTTGGCCATCGAGACCCACTCGGCCCTGACCGGCGCCGCCGCCTGGCTGGATTCGCATAAGGTTTGATTATCAAACCCATAAAGTGAATATATTTTATTGATGTAGTTGCCCGCCTTATCATGGCTTCCCCACTGTGGAGATGTGACCATGATAGCGGCGGGCACCAAGGCCTTTTGGCAGGCCACCCTGGCATTGAGCCTGGGCTCTTTCCTGATCTTCGCCAACCTCTACCTGACCCAGCCGTTGCTGCCCATGCTGGCGGCCCAGTTCGGTGTCTCCCCCCTCACCGCCTCCTACAGCTTCACCCTGAGCACCCTGATGCTGGGGCTGTCGTTGCTGCTCTACGGGCCTTTGTCCGATGCCCTGGGCAGGCGCGCCATCATGCTGGCCACCATGGCCGGCGCCGTGCTCTGCACCCTGGCGCTTTCCCAAGTCAGCAGCTTCGGGGCCCTGCTGGCGCTACGGGCTTTGCAGGGCTTCTTCCTCGGCGGCCTGCCGGCCATCGCCATCGCCTACATGGGGGACGAGATGAGCAAGCCGGCCCTGGTGTCGGCCGTGGGCTTTTATATCAGCGCCAACAGCCTGGGGGGGATCAGCGGCCGCCTGCTGGGGGGCTTCTTGGGGGACGGCCTCGGCTGGCCGGCCGCCTTCGGGGTGGTGGGCCTCGGTAGCCTGCTGGTGCTGGCGGTCTTCGCCTGGCTGCTGCCGCCTTCCCAAGGCTTCGAGGCCAAGCCGCTGCACCTTAAGCGCATGGCCGGGGATCTGCTGGGGCATCTCAAGAACAAACTGCTGCTGCTGAGCTACGCCATCGGCGGCCTCAACTTCTTCATCTTCGTCAACCAGTACAGCTTCCTGACCTTCAGGCTCAGCGCCGAGCCTTACGCCCTGCCGGCCCGCTACCTGGGGTTGCTGTTCCTTACCTACCTCAGCGGCACCCTGGGCTCGGCCCTGTCCGGGCGCCTGGCGGCGCGCTTCAGCCAACCGCTGGTGATGGCGCTTGGCATAGCGCTGATGATGGTCGGCAGCCTGGTGAGCCTGGCGACGCCGCTCTGGGCCATCATGGCCGGCTTCCTGGTGAGCGCCTTCGGCTTCTTCCTCTGCCACGCCAACGCCTCCAGCTGGGTCAGCCACAACGCCCGCCAGGCCAAGGCCAGCGCCTCTTCCCTCTACCTGGTGTTCTATTACCTGGGGGCCAGCCTGGGCGGCACCTACCTGGCGCCCTTCTGGCACCAGGGCGCCTGGGCCGGGGTAGTGCTGGGCTCCCTGCTGATATTGGGGCTGACCTTCAGCCTCTGCCTGGTGCTGCAGCGCAGCACCCAGCCCAGGGGAGAGCTGCTCAGCAGCTGAAGTAGTTGTTGGCGTTGCCGGGCACCATCAGCACTGCCGGCTGACCGGTGCGGCTGTCCAGCAACTCGCGGACGGGGCGAAAACCCTGGCGTTTGAAGAAGGCCGTGGCCTGGGGGCCGGCGCAGAGGTGGACTTGCAGGTCCCGGCGTTGGACCCTGGCATAGGCCAGCAAGGCCTTGCCGATACCCCTGCCTTGGGCACTGGGGGCGACGCAGAGGGCGGCGAGGCTGTTGCCCTTGAGCAGTACGAAGCCCAGCACCTCCTGCTCCCCGAACAGCCATACCTCGCTCTGGGGCAGCAGTTCCCTTTCCAGCCATTCCTGCTCCCGCTGCCAGGCATCCATGCTCAGCCCCGGCTCCAACTGGCTGGCGCCACTGTGCCAGAGTCGCAGCACGGCGGCGCTGTCCTCTGGACCCTGTAGGTTTCGGATCATTACTACATCACTCCTTCCAAGATGATCCCTGCCGCCATTTAGGGGAGGAAGGCGGTGTATTTCAACGGCCGTACGTCAGGAAGTGTGTCAAAGGCGGCCTGTGGAAACAGCCTGTAACCAAAAACCATTTAGCCGCTGAAGTAGCCCTGGCTAGGGGCGGCCACCATCATCAGCCGGGGCCTGCCGCTGCGCTCGTCCAGCTGTTTGGCGATGGTCCTGAAGCCGCGGCGGCGCAGGAAGGCGATGCCTTGTTGCTGTACATAGGGGCAGAGCCGCAGCAGGTCACGCTGGACCTGGGCGAAGGCCAGCAACGCCGAGCCTATGCCGCGGCCCCGGGCCCCGGGAGCGACACAGAAGCCGTACAGCTGGTTTTCCCCCAGCAACATGGCGCCGCGCACCTCGCCGTCGTCGAAGATCCAGGCTTCCCCCTGGGGCAGGACGCCTTCACTCAACCAGCAAAGCTCCTGCTCCCGGCTTGCCAGGTCCATGAAAGCCAGCGCTTGCTTTGACGCGGCCCGCCACAGGCCTGGACGGCGTTGAGGTCCCGCGCCGTCTGCATCATACGGATCATCTGCCTTCTCCACTTGCCTGGGAATGCCTCCATCCTAGGGCGGCAAGAGGCCAGCAAATGGGGAGCCAGGGTTAAGAAGTGTCAGGGCATTGGGGAAGGAAATGTCAGGCTTGCAATGAAAAGACAGCGCTGTCACTCTGGTCTTTCCGACTCCAAGAAGAGGCTGCCATGTCCACAGCCCCCAAGGCCCGCCTGTTGGCCGTCGACGCCCTGCGCGGTTTCGACATGTTCTGGATCCTCGGCGGCGAGCTCTTGTTCGGCGCCCTCTACCGGCTCACCGGCTGGCCGCTCTGGCCCCCGCTGGAGGCCCAGATGCAGCACTCTGCCTGGCACGGCTTTACCGCCTACGACGGCATCTTCCCGCTGTTCATCTTCCTGTCCGGCGTCACCCTGGGGCTGGCGGGGCAGTCGCTGCGGGGCCGGCCCTGGGCCGAGCGCAAGGTCGCCTACCAGGGGGCATTGCGCCGCCTCGGGCTCTTGCTGCTGCTGGGCATTCTCTACAACCACGGTTGGGGCACCGGCCTGCCGGCCCACTGGGACGAAGTGCGCTTCGCCTCAGTGCTGGGGCGCATCGGCCTGGCCTGGTTCTTTGCCGCCCTGATCAGCTGGCACTGGGGCTGGCGGGTACAGTTGGCCGTCTCTGCCGTGCTGCTGCTGGGTTACTGGGCCATCCTTGGCGGCCATTGGGACGACCCGGCAACTACCCCCAACGCCTGGGTGGACCAACAGCTGCTGCCGGGGATCCATTACCACCAGATGCCGGCCGATCCCGAGGGGCTGCTGTCCACACTGCCGGCCATCGTCAACGCTTTGCTGGGGGGCCTGGCCGGGCGCTGGCTGAAGCGGGCGCCAGGGGAGGGGGCCAAGGTCGGCGGCCTGGTGCTGGGCGGCCTGCTGGCCCTGGCCCTGGGCTACTGCTGGTCGTCCTGGCTGCCGCTGAACAAGACCCTCTGGACCTCGAGCTTCGTGCTGGTGACCTGCGGCTGGAGCGCCCTGCTGCTGGCCCTCTTCTATGCCTTGGTGGACGTACTGGGCATGAAGCGGCTCGGCACCTTCTTCGCCGTCATCGGCGCCAACGCCATCTGCATCTACCTGGCCTCCAGCCTCTTCGACTGGCCGCACCTGGTGAGCAGCATCGCCGGCCAGTGGATAGCGGCCTTGCCGGCCGGGGCCCAGCCCCTGGCCGCGGCCCTGGGGCTGCTGGCCGTGCAATGGCTGGTGCTGGCCTGGCTCTACCGGCGCCGGATCTTCATCAAGGTCTGATATGAGAAAAACTGATGGGTGCGGGCAAGAAAGTTAAGGCTGAACATCACGGGGCTGTCATGGGGCTTGCCTAAGCTGTGCGCAGTTTCGGTTGACCTACCTTTTTTGCCTATTTTGGAGCCCATGATGAAAGCCAGCATCTTCGCCGTTCTCGCCCTTGCCGCCGTCGCCCAGGCTAATGCCGACCAGGTGACTTATTCCAACAGCCAGTACTGCGCCGAGGCCAAGGCCGGCCAGGAAAGCCGTTACCTGCAGGCCTACGCCGCCAAGCTGGGCTCAACCCCCAGCCGCCATGACTGCGCTGTGCTGCTGACCCAGCCCGCCGAAGTGGCCAAGGCCCAGTGGGACTTCCAGGGCAACAAGCCCTACCAGGGCTCTGTGGTGCGCCTGTCTGTGATGACCGTCACCAAGCTGCGTGCCCTGCCGGCCGGCGAAAGGAAGCAAGCCTTCGACGAGGCCCTTTCCGCCTTCTAAGGCAGCTGGTAAAGCGCCTTGAGACGCGGCAGGTTCTTCGGACCTGCCGCTTTGTTTTGGGGGTAGTCCTGGGCGCTCTTGTCCCGGCCCACCAGGGCCTGGTACTGGCGTTGGGCCTCTTTTTCCAGGCGCAGCTCCATGGTCTTGAGCTCCTGGTAGCGCTCCTCGCCGACCTCTGCTTTGAGGGACAGGCGCAGGGCCCGGAAGGGCCCCAGCCACTGGGCCTGGATGCGGCGGCTCTCGGCCAGCAAGGCCAGCCAGGTGGCCTGTTCCAGGAACAGCTCTTCCTCGTCCAGCCAGGCGGCCAGCAGGTAGAGGTTCACATCCAACTCGTGGCTGTCCTGCCAGGCCAGCAGCTGCTGCTCCCACTGGGGGTAGTGCAGCAGGCAGTAGTCCCAGAAGGTCTCGCTCATGAGAACTGCTCCTCGAAGGCGTTATCCAGGGCCTCCAGTTCTTCGGTAAGTCCCATCCAGTCCAGCTCCACCGTCTCCAGTTCGGCCTTGAGGTCGCCTTGCTCCTTGAGGAGCTGGGTCAGCTCCGCCTTGTTGGCGGCCTCGTAGATGTCGGCCTCGCCCAGGCGGCTCTCGATGGCGGCGAGCTTTTCGGACAGCTTGCCCATGGCCTGGTCGAGCTTGTCGAGCTTCTGCTTGAGGGGCCTGGTCTTGGTCCTGTGTTCAGCCTCCAGGCGCTTGCGGTCCTTGCGGGACGCGGCCGAGTGGCCCTTGGCCTCCGCCTCTTGCAGGCCCTGGTTCTGGGCCCTGTCCTGCTCCTTGAGCCACTTGTGGTAGTCGTCGAGATCGCCGTCGAAGGGGGCCACCTGGCCGTGGGAAACCCGCAGGAACTGGTCGGTGGTGGTGCGCAGCAGGTGGCGGTCGTGGGAGACGATCACCATGGCGCCGTCGAAGTCCTGCAACGCCAGGGTCAGGGCCTCGCGCATCTCGAGATCCAGGTGGTTGGTGGGTTCGTCCAGCAGCAGCAGGTTGGGGCGCTGCCAGACGATCAGGGCCAGGGCCAGGCGCGCCTTCTCACCGCCGGAGAAGGGCGCTATGGGTTCCAGGGCCTTGTCGCCGCGAAAATCGAAATGGCCGAGGAAGTCCCGCAGTTCCTGCTCGCGGGCCTGGGGGGCCAGGCGCTGCAGGTGCAGCAGGGCAGAGGCGCCCGCGTCCAGGTATTCCAGCTGGTGCTGGGCGAAATAGCCCACCTTGAGGCCCTGGGCCGGGGTGATGTCGCCGCCAAGGGGCTCGAGCTCGCCGGCCAGGAACTTGATGAGGGTGGACTTGCCGGCGCCGTTGGGGCCCAGCAGGCCGATGCGCTCACCGGGTTGCAGCCGCAGGCTGACGTTCTCCAGGATAGCCTTGTCGCCGTAGCCGAGGCGCACCTTGTCGATGGCCAACAGCGGCGAGGGCAGGGTGGCGGCGTTCTCGAACTGGAAGCTGAAGGGGCTGTCCACGTGGGCGGCCTGCAGCACCTCCATGCGTTCCAGGGCCTTGATACGGCTCTGGGCCTGGCGGGCCTTGGTGGCCTTGGCCTTGAAGCGGTCGATGAAGCTCTGCAGGTGGGCGCGCTGGCTCTGCTGGCGCTCGAACATCGCCTGTTGCTGGGCCAGGCGGGCGGCGCGCTGGCGCTCGAAGCTCTCGTAGTTGCCCGTATAGGCGTTCAACTGCCGGTTCTCCACCTGCACTATGTGGGTCACCACTTCGTCGAGGAAGTCCCGGTCGTGGGAGATCAGCAGCAGGGTGCCCTTGTAGCCCAGCAGCCAGTCGGCCAGCCAGAAGACGGCGTCCAGATCCAGGTGGTTGGTGGGTTCGTCCAGCAGCAAGAGATCCGAGGGGCAGATCAGCGCCTGGGCCAGGTTGAGGCGCATGCGCCAGCCGCCCGAGAAGTCCGATACCGGCCTTTGTTCGTCCCCTGCCTTGAAACCGAGGCCGTGGAGCAGGGCGCCGGCCCGGGCGCGGATGTCGTAGCCGCCGGCCGTTTCCAGCTCGCCCATGATGCGGGCCATGGCCTCGCCGTCGTCCTTTTCCTGGGCCTTGGCGAGCCTGGCTTCCAGGTCACGGTAATGCTGGTCGCCGTCGATCACATAGTCGATGGCGGGCTTTTGCAGGGCCGGGGTTTCCTGCTTGACCGAGGCAATGGTCCAGTTGGCGGGGAGCCTCGCGTCGCCGCCGTCCAGCTCCAGCTCACCGCGCAGCAAGGCGAAGAGGGTGGACTTGCCGCAGCCGTTGGCCCCCACCAGGCCGACCCGCTGGCCGGCGTGGACTGTGAGGTTGGCTTGTTCGAAGAGTTTCTGCCCGCCGCGGATCAATTGCAGGTCTTGAAGGTGTATCATGTGTGGCCTACGTCTGCCGTGATGTCGGCAATGCTACAAGGTTGGGAGTCAGTATGGCAAAGCGTCGTTTCATCGCCGGAGCCAAGTGCCCTCAGTGCCAGGAGCAGGACAGCGTCCAACTGGTCATAGAGAACAATGTCGAGCGCATCGAGTGCGTGGCCTGCGGCTACAAGCAGACCCAGGCCAGCCGCGACGCCGAGAGCGCCGCCAAGGGCGACAAGGAACAGATCATCGGCATCTTCAAGCCCCAGTAAGAGCCCCTTGCCCCTGCCCCTGGCAGAAGGCCCCGCAAAGCGGGGCCTTTGCGTATCAGTAATGGGGCGGCGGCGTTTCCTCGTGCTCCCCCGCCACCTGGCTGCCGTGCAGCCCCTTCATCTTCCTGGCCAATTGGGCCAGCTGCTGGCGCTGCTTCTCCACAATTTGCTGCAGGGCCGCCATCTCGTCGGACAGCTCGTGCAAAGCCGCTTCCTGGAAGGCCAGGCGGCTTTCAAGGTCGGCAAAACGGTCTTCAGTCATGGGGCTTCTCCAAGGGCCAGGCTTCAATGAGGCCGGCGGAGCTTACCGAATAGACCCTGTCCTTGGCAAAGCCGGCGCCATAGACCACGGCGGAACGCGGCCTGTAGTCCTCGGCCACTCCTACCCGCAGCTCCCAGCGCCGCTGGCCCGTTGCCAGATCCCAGAGCATCAGCTCGCGGCCGGCGCCGCCGGTGAGCAGCAGTTTGTCGTCGCTACTGAAGCGGGCCGTGGTGAAGAGTTGCTGCTTGGCCTTGGTAGCCAGTTTGAGCTTGATTTTGCCTGTCCTGATGTCCCAGATGCTGGCCTCGTTGCTGGCGTCGTCCACCAGGGCGTAGCGGCCGTCGGCCGTCATGGCCACCATCACGACTCTGCCATCGGCAGGGAACTCTCGCACCACTTGGCCGGTCTGACTGTTCCACAGCAGGGCACGATGGTCGTTGCCGCCGGACAGCACATAGAGGCCGTTGGCGGACATGGCGATGGAATTGACCTTCTGGCGGTGGCCGAGGAACTCCAGGCGGCGGCCCGTGATGCGGTTGAAGTGCACCACTATGCCGTCGGCCCTGGCAAAGGCGATGAAGTTGCCGCCGTCGCTGACGGCGACGTCGCGAATGCCCTGCACTTGGCTGGCGCCGGGCTCGTCCACGCGGGCCTTGCCCTCCAGGCTGGAGGCCTGCCAGAAACCGAGGTTCTGGCCGTCCTTGACCTGCCAGAGGGCCAAACGGGTCTGGTCTGCCGTCACCAGGTAGTCGCCGTTCTCGGAAAAGCGGGTCAGGGTCACCGGCAGGGGCTCTGGAGGCAGGCGCTCGTCGGGCTTGTAGCCGCCGCGGGTCAGTTCGGCCTGGCTGGGTGGGGCGACGTTCATCTGTAACCTGTAGAGCGCCTTGTTGCTTTCCAGGTCCCAGACCAGCACCCCTTCGGGGTCGCCGCTGATGGTGGCCAGGTGGCCGTCCTCGCTGATGTCGCCGCTGTAGGCGCCGTTGCCTGTGGCCTGGATGCGGGTCAGGGGCTTTTCCTGGGGTGCGCAGCCAAACAGGAACAAAATGCACACAAAAAGGACTCTGGCCATGGATTCAATCTTGCCGGGATTTGTGTTTAGTATAAAGACTTTACCAAAGACGAAAGGGGATGGTCCCTTTTCCATGAGGAGTAACTATGAAACCCTGGTTTAAACTGGCGGTGATCCCTGCCTTCGTTCTGGCAGTGACAGCCTGTCAACAAAAAGAAGAAAAAACCGACAAGGCTGCTGACGCCCCGGTCAAACTGGAAACCGACCAGTCCAAGCAAGCCTATGCCATCGGTGCCAGCATCGCCGAGTACATCAGCAAGACCATGACCAAGCAGGAAGAGCTGGGCATCAAGCTGGACAAAGAACTGGTTGTCGCCGGCTTCACCGACGGTATCCACGGCAAGAACCAACTGGACAAGAAGACCATCACCGCCCAGCTCCAGGCCCTGGACAAGGAAGCCTCCGAGAAGATGGCCGCCAAAGCCAAGGCTGAAGCCGAGAAGAACAAGGCTGCCGGTGAGAAATACCTGGCCGACAACGCCAAGAAAGAGGGCGTGAAGGTCACCGCTTCCGGCCTGCAGTACGAAGTGCTGAAAGAAGGCACCGGCGAGCATCCCAAGGCCACCGACAAGGTCACCGTCAACTACAAGGGCACCCTGATCGACGGTACCCAGTTCGACAGCTCCTATGACCGCGGCGAGCCGATCACTTTCGCCCTGAACCGCGTCATCCCCGGTTGGACCGAAGGCGTTCAGCTGATGACCGTCGGCTCCAAGTACCGCTTCGTGATCCCCGCCAACCTGGCCTACGGCGAGCGTGACATGCAGACCATACCGCCGAACTCCACCCTGGTGTTCGAAGTGGAACTGCTGGGCATCGGCGATCAGAAGCCGGCCGACAAGACCGAAGACGCCAAGAAGACTGAAGCCGCCAAGGCTGCCGACACCGGCAAGTAAGCTGCTGTCTTTCAAGAAAAACCCGGCTCAAGGCCGGGTTTTTTTGTGCCCGGACTGTTAAGGCCTTGTTTCCTCTTTTGGCCTTAAGGTCGCTGCCAATGGACCACAATAAAGGAGCCGACGGAGTGAGCAGGAGGACCATCCTAATGCGCCTGGGTACGGCATTGCTTTTCTTGTTGCTGCTGTTGTTGGGCCTGTTCGGGGCCTGGCAGCTGGCCCGCAGCCGGCATTTCCAGCTGTTCGGCGACTTGGTGGACAGGGTGGACACCGACCAGAAGGTCGTGGCCCTGACCTTCGACGACGGCCCCAGCCCGGGCTATACCCAGGCCCTGCTCAAGACCCTGGCCGCCCAGGGCGTCAAGGCCAGCTTCTTCCTGGTGGGCTCGGCCATAGAAGCCCACCCCCTGGAGGCCAAACTCATAGCCAAGGCCGGCCACCAACTCGGCAACCACAGCTACAGCCACCAACGTATGGTGTTGATGAGCCCCGCCGCCGTAAAAGAGGAGCTGGAGCGCACCAATGCCCTGATCCGCCAGGCCGGTTACCAGGGCCCCATCTACTTCCGGCCTCCTTACGGCAAGAAGCTCTGGGTGCTGCCCTGGTTCCTGGCCCGCCACGACATCCTCTCCGTCACCTGGGACCTGGAGCCGGACAGCCACCCCAAGGTGGCCGGCAACAGCGCCGCCATCGCCCGTTACGTGGTGGACCATGCCCGCCCCGGCTCCATCATCTTGCTGCACGTCATGTTCGGCTCCCGCCAGGCGTCCATGGCGGCCGTGCCCGCCATCATCCAGGGGCTCAAGGCCAAGGGGTATCGCTTCGTGACCCTGAAGGAGTTGGTCGCACTGAGGAAGTCATAGGCGCCTTGCCGCCAGCTTCCCATCACCACTTTTTGTTACAAAGAAGACCGGCCGGCAGCTGCAATATTCTTGTGGGTAAATGGTGCTATCCCTATGATGGAAATGGTTTTTTATTCAGCCTCGCCCGTGGCGGCTCATGGCATAGGGATATGACAAGATGAAAAAAACAGTCCTGGCGTTAGCCATTCCCCTGGCCGCAGCGGTCGGCCTCTACCTTTACCCATCCCATGACCAGGCCCAGGCAACGACAGAGCAGGCCTGGCACGCGTTTTCCGAGCTGCTGCACAGCGAATACGCCTACCAAGAAAGGGCGGATTTGGATGGCCTGCTTGGCCAGTTTCAGCCCAGGGCCCTGGCGGCCAAGGACGAAAAGGCGCTGGTGGATGTGATGCAGCAGCTGACCCGCCATTTCCAGGATCCGCACCTGAACGTCGGCCCCTATGACGAACAGGACTACAGTGTCATGCCGACAGGCTCCGATGTCTGGGCCCATCAGCAAAATGGCCGTTTCCTGGTCGAGGACGTCAAGTCGGGCTCTGCCGCCTTCCTGGCCGGGATCCGGCCCGGCGATGAGATCCTGTCCGTGGACGGTAAAACCGCTGTCGAGGCCGCCGCCGAGGTGTTTGGCCGGCGCGCGCAAGAGATGAGCCAGAAACAGCTTGATTACGGCCTTAACGTTGCCTTGGGGGGCCGCCGCAACCAGGAGAGGACCCTGGTGCTGGCGCGAAACGGAGAGCAGCAAACCCACCAACTGGCGGCCAGCTACCAGGCCATCAACCGGTTCAAGGACGGGGCGCCGCTGTCCTTCAAGCGCCTCGGCGAGCTGGGATACATCCGTTTTAATAACAGCCTCGGCAGGGATGACACGGCAAAGCTCTTCGACAAGGCGATCAGCGAGTTGACCGACACCCAGGCCCTCATCTTGGATCTGCGTAATACCCCCAGCGGCGGCAACACCGGCGTGGCAGAGCCGATCCTGGGCCACTTCATCACGGCGCGCCGTCCCTACCAGGCCTACCGGGTCCAGAAACCTGGCCTGCCTTACAACCAGGCGCCGCTCCAACAGGCCTACGCCGACCCAAGCCAACCTTTCTACGGCAAACCCGTGGTGGTACTGGCTGGACGCTGGACCGGCAGCATGGGTGAGGGTATGACCATCGGCATGGAGAGCCTGGGGGCCGAGGTCTTCGGCGCGCCCATGGCCCATCTGCTGGGTGGTATCAAGGCGGTGACCCTGAAAGGCACTCAGATCCGCGTCGAGCTGGGTTTCGAGCGCATGTACCATCTGGATGGCCGCTTCAGGGAAGATTACCTGCCGCCCCACCTGCAGATCCCGGCCGATACCGATGCTTTGGGGGCCGATCCTGCCTTGGCGGCAGCCAGGGCCTATCTGACCCAGACGGCTGCGCTGTGAAGGCTTGGCTTTCGCAACGGCGCTTAGGCAGTAAGTTGTGCCTATCTGGCTGGTGATCTTGGGTTAGTTGGGGCTTCTTATCTAACGTTGATTTTTACCGGATAGTCTTTTTAGCTGGGGGCGCCCCTGCACGCGCAGTCCTTTTGTTTCGGCAACCGTCAGCAGGGCTGCCCACTCAAAACCATTCCCCCTGGACACCGCCGCTGCGCGGTCCCTTCGCCTCAGCGGCTTTAAGGGGGGGAGCAAAGGCAGCTTCGTTGTAGTTTGGGATTGTTAGTCGGATTCTGCGTCATCATAGTCTCCGGCTTTCCTAAATTTTTCACTCTTCATATTTTACATTGAAGACTGATCTGAGTGCCATTTTAAGCTATGAGATACTTTTTATTTAGAGGTAATGATTAATTTTTTTCGTTCGCAAAGTGGTTGTAAAAATAAAGAAAGCGGATGCTTTTACAGAAATGTTAATTCAGAAGAGGTGTGCATTTATGTAAATGTTTTGTCGTTGTAGCATGAAAAATAAGAGGCATCCGCTCTGTTATTTTTCTTCTGGAACTCTACGTGAAAAAGCCCTCTGAAGGGCTTTGAATTTCACTGAGATAAATACACGTTCTTAACGTCTAAAGGATTTTGTAATCGTGACTATGAAATATAACCAGCCAATGGGGGGAGCAAATAAACAAAGAACTAAGTTCCACAGTATATTTCTGGTAGAAGCTACCCTCTTTCTCTTAAGAATGTATAAGGACAGGGTTGTCGCAATACTGGCGAGCAATATAGCGATTGTAATGTGATTTACTGATATAGGCATAGCTCAGTTTGGTTTTTTTACAAAACAGCCATCAGCGTCGCAGTCAGTTATCTGTGTCGTTCCTGTTGGAGTACCGCCACTTACCCTTATTACTGTGATGCCAAATCTTGCAGCTAGGTTAAGAAAGTCATTCAAGCGATCAGCAGAGGTGAATGTAAACGTGTCGTTTGAACGCTGGTTAAATTGATCTTTGTTTAAAGGGATGATGTTCCCATCTTTATCAATGAGCTTGAAAATAGTAAATTGAAGGTCTCCATCCGCATTGATACCGCTTATAGCCATTGTTGCGATGCTGCCATCGGAAAAACTCAAATCAACAACAGCTGTCACACCAATTAGTTTACCTGCCATTCCCACAATAGCTGACGTATAGTCACTCCAAGCGGAACCTAGGGTCTGAGAGGAATTGTAGTAATTCGTCACATCGACTAAAAGGCTCGAATGGCCAACTAGGTCATAGCCCTTACTAACTATGCTAGAAGGGACCTGCCTATTAGCGTCGAAAAAATCATGGACTCTTGAATATGCCGCTGCAGCACTTTGCGCAAATTTCAAGTCCTCATTGGTAGTGGGTATTTGGCTCGTATTATAAATTACGGGTGAGCCTGGCTCTCGCTCCGCAACAGCCTTGAATGTCATGATCTGCCCAGTCCATGGATTGAACACCTTAGCTGTTCCACCATAGTCACCAACGGCGGTCATAGCTCGCATTTCGAATTGGTTGTAATTTGAACAAAATTCACAAACTACAAACTCCGATGCAGCAGCGCGGCCCGCAAATAAAGTAACGAAAATCGACAGTAAAATCCTTAGTTTCATGACAACTACTTAACTTTGAGGGTGGGGAATTTACCTTGCCGTGCCGTGTTGGTCAAGTATTGCCTACTTGTTTAATTTTGTTGAGCTAAGGCTGCCCGACTGGGTCCGTTTTCCTGCCTTGTCGGCGGGTTAGTGATGAGTGTCTGTTAAAGCTGGAAAGGTCTAGGTCTTGCTTGTGGAGCCTTTGAGCCCATTAAGCGAAGATTGAGCGTAACGTGGGCGGTGCCTTTGCCTACTTTGTGCGCCAATATCGTCTGGAACGATATTGAGCATCGGAGCCTGTGACGATGGCCCGAAAGGCGAGGCCAGGGATGGGCCGAGTAAAACAAAGTAGGCCGCCCGCCGGGGCGGGACCCGGCATATAAAGCAACTATCAAGTTAGAGATGAGGCTGAAGTCAGTACTCCATATTGTCTCCGGTGCCGAGGTGTGGAGGTAAGACGATCCCTGTGCCCCGAGGGAGCGGAATGTCCCAACTCAAGGCAAAGTGTTCACATCACCAGCCGAGATTGGTACAACCTCCTCTATCTAAAAGGAGAAGGCGATGGACAAGAACGTCATCATCACAGGCGCCAGCCGCGGCATAGGGGCGGCAACGGCCAAACTGCTGGCGGCCAAGGGCTATGGGGTCTGCATCAACTACCGCAGCCGCAGCCAGGATGCCGAGCAGGTTTTGGCGGCGATCCGGGCCGCCGGAGGCCGGGCCATGGCCTTGGCTGCCGACGTGTCGGTGGAAGAAGAGGTCACAAGGCTCTTCGAGGCCGCCGAGGCGCAACTGGGGCCCGTTACCCACCTGGTCAACAATGTCGGCATTCTTGCCACCCAGTCGCCCCTGGTCGATATCAGCCTGGAGCGCTTCAACCACATTCTTACCACCAACGTCACCAGTTGCTTCCTCTGTAGCCGGGAAGCCGCCAGGCGCTTCGAGGCGGGCGGGGCCATCGACAATGTCTCTTCGGCCGCGGCCAGGACGGGGGCGCCCAACGAGTATGTGGACTACGCCGCCTCCAAAGGCGCCATGGACAGCCTGACGTTGGGGTTGGCTAAAGAGCTGGCCCCCAAGGGGATCCGCGTCAACGCCGTGCGCCCCGGCCTTATCCACACCGAGATCCATGCCGACGGAGGTGAGCCGGGCCGGGTGGACAGGCTGGCGTCCCGTATACCCCTGGGGCGGGGCGGTGACCCTGAAGAGGTGGCCAATGCCATCGCCTGGCTGCTGTCCGATGAAGCCTCTTTTGTCACCGGCTCCCTCCTCGACGTGGCCGGGGGCTTTTGAGGGGCGCGGCAAGGCGGTGTGGCGCCTTCTGCAAGGCGCACTCGCAGGGCGCTGCGGCTCAGGAAAGCGCTTGGACCTTGGCCGGTGCCGGCCAAAGTTGTGTCTATTAGCCATTCGGGATATAAAACCTTCAACCCAAGGAGCTTTAAGGCTATTGCCTTTGTTTGAAAAGGATTTTTATGCTCTCCATCTTCCTTACCGCCGTTGCCATCTACATCACCGTCCGCATCCTGGAAAAGGATCCGCAAGCCATGGATCTGGGGACCGTCTTCATGATGGTGTTGATCCCGGCCATAGTGATGATCCTCGGCAACGCCGCCATCGGTTTACTGGGGCTGCCGGCCCTGCTGTCCCTGGCCGTACTTGCCCTGTCAGTCTTGCTGGTCTTCCTGCTGTCCAAGCACTTTTTCCAATGGCAATGGGGCAAGGCGTTGATCCTGTCCGTTGTCTACTTGGTGACGCTTTCTGGTTCATCGGTCCTGGTGTCCGGCCTTTTTGCCAGCTAGGCCTCTATGCTGATTAAACTGGCCTCAAGAGAAGACGCCCCCTGCCTGGCCCGCTATTACGCCGACAACGCCGAGCACCTCAAGCCCTGGGAGCCGCTGCGCGAACCGGGCTACCACAGCCTGGAAAGCTGGGCTGCGCGGCTGGCGGAATGGGAGCAGGATCAGCGCGAGGGCAGGGCGGCCTACTTCCTGGCCTTGGACGGCGAGCCGAAGGAGTTGGTGGCGGTCTGCAACCTCACCAACATAGTGCGGGGCCCTTTCCAGGCCTGCTATATGGGTTTTTCGGTCGCGCAAAAGCGCCAGGGAACAGGGCGTATGAAGATGCTGGCCAGGCACGCCATCCGCCACGCCTTCGAGGAGCTGAAACTCAACAGGGTGATGGCCAACCACCTGCCCCGCAACAGCCGCTCGGCGGCGCTGCTGGCAAGCCTCGGTTTCGAGCGGGAAGGGCTGGCGCGCCGTTACCTCTGCATCAACGGCCGCTGGGAAGACCATGTGTTAAATGCCCTCCATAACCCCGCCAACCTGGACACCGATAACAAGGACGAGCCATGAACAAGACCCTCGCCATCGCCCTGCTGTCCCTGCTGCTGGCCGCCTGCGCCGGCACCCCCAAGCGGCCCCTTGGTGCCAGCGACTATGACCACGACCTCAAGGCCCCCCAGTCCACCGAGGATTTCGTGCTCACCGAGAAGAAGGTCTTCGACCAGCCCGAACTGGGGGTGATGCTGCGCTACGCCAACAAGGACTTCCCCGAGGACAACATCAGCCTCTATGTCTACCCCATCAACCGCATCAGCTGGGCTAACAGCAGCGAGGCCTTGGAAGGGGAAATGGACAACGCCGTCAAGGACATCGACGGCGCCGTCAGTTACGGCCTTTACCAGTCCCGCACCCCGGAGAAGCGCAGTGACTTCAAGGTTGGGGCCCTGCTGGGCCGCAAGGCGGCGCTGACCCTGACCTCCAAGAAAGGCGTCCTCTACTACTCCGACATCTACCTGTTCATGGCCAAGGACAAGTTCATCAAGTTCAGGACCAGCTACGACAGCCGCACCACCAACCCCTGGTCCGGATCTGGTGACCAGGTGGTCCAGGAACTGCTGCCGGGTATCCAGGTGCCGCCCGAGTCGGCCTACATGAAGGCGCAGCGGGAACAGCGCAAGCAGAAGCTGTTGGAACTGTTCCGGCAGATCATCAAGCAGGCCGAGCAGCAGGGCAAGACCCAGCATTGAGACAGGGCCCCCTGTCAAGGGAGGCTGACAGCGGGGGCATTGCCTGGTGCATCACAGATCTCTAATTGAGACTTGATTGCATTTGCGACTGAGATACAATTGGCGCCACCATTCCAATGGGAGCTGCCGATGTCCGTGCGCACCATATTCCTGGCCTCTTGCCTGTCCCTGCTGTCTTCGCTGGCCTTCGCGGCCATGCCGGAACTCTCGATCTCCATCAAGGATCACAGGTTCGAACCTGCAGAGCTGCAGGTGCCCGCCGGCCAGAAGGTCAAGCTGATCGTCCACAACCTGGACGCCACCCCTGAAGAATTCGAGAGCTACGAGCTGAACCGGGAAAAGGTCATACCGGGCAACAGCAAGGCCTTGGTATTCATCGGCCCCCTGGCGCCGGGCGAATACCCCTTCTTCGGCGAGTTCAACCAGGACAGCGCCCAGGGCCGCCTGGTCGCCAAGTAAGGGGACGCCGCCATGTTCAGTTCTGCCGTCATCGTCTTCCGTGAAGTGCTGGAAGCGGCACTGGTGATCACCATAGTGCTGGCCGCCACCCAAGGGGTGTTGAACCGCGCCCGCTGGATCCTGGGCGGCATCTTCGCCGGTGTACTGGGGGCCTGCCTGGTCGCCGCCGCCGCCGAGCAGATCGCCATGGCCTTCGACGGCATAGGCCAGGAGCTGCTCAACGCCGGTATCCTGTCGGCGGCGGTGCTGATGCTGGCCTGGCACAACATCTGGATGTCACGCCACGCCAAAGAACTGGTCTCGCACCTCAAGCAGGTGGGCAGCAACGTGGCCAGTGGCCAACTGCCCCTCTATGTCCTCGCCACGGCCGTGGGCCTGGCGGTGCTGCGTGAAGGCGCCGAGGTGGTGCTCTTCCTTTACGGCATCGCCGCCGGCGGCAGCGACCCCTTGTCGATGATGAGCGGTGGCCTGCTGGGCCTGGCCGGTGGCGCCGCCATGGGCGCGCTGATCTATTTCGGGCTGCTGCGGATCCCCACCCACAAGCTGTTCAGCGTCACCAGCTGGATGATCTTGCTGCTGGCCAGCGGCATGGCGGCCAGCGCCGCCGGCTACCTGGCCCAGGTGGGCTGGCTGCCTTCACAGCGCCCGCTCTGGAACAGCAGTGCCCTGCTGTCGGAACGCTCCGTCCCGGGCCAGCTGATGCATATCCTGGTCGGCTATCAGGAGCGCCCCACCGCCGTCCAACTGGCCGCCTACCTGGCGACCCTGGCCAGCATCGCCTTCGGCATGTATCTGGTGCGCCCCAGGCTGCAGAAACCGACTCCCTAACATTCATTTTTTGACTCAGGAACTTAGAGATGAAGAAGGTCTCCCTCTTGGCCGGGCTTGCGGCTGTCATTTTCGCCAACAGCAGCGTTGCCGGTGTGGACAGGGTTTATGATCCCTATGTCGAACAGGGTGAGAAAGAAGTGGAGGTGCGCGGCGTCCACAACCTGACCGGCGACACCTTCCACGAAGTGAAGATGGGCGGCGGTTACGGCGTCAACTCGCACTGGTTCGTCGAGGGCTACCTCAACGCCCAAAAGGAAAACGACGGCGGCGACTTGAAGATCAAGGAAGCCGAGCTGGAAAGCAAATTCCAGCTGAGCGAGCAGGGCGAATACTGGGCCGATTTCGGCATGCTGGTGGAGCTGGAGCGCAGCCTTGAGCACGACGTCTGGGAACTGAGGACAGGTCCCGTGATGCAGAAGCAGTTCGGCGACTTCGTGGCCACCGCCAACATCATGTTCGAGAAGACCTTTGGTGGTGAAGAGGAAGAGAGCGAAATGGAAACCCAGGGCGCCTTCCAGCTCAAGTACCGCCTGAGCGAGGCCCTGGAGCCTGCCCTGGAATACTACACGGACGACGACACCCAGGCCCTGGGCCCCGTCTTGCTGGGGGCCAACAGGCTGGGGCAGAACAAGGTTAAGTGGGAACTGGGCGTGCTCTTCGGCATGGACAAGAAGACCGAGGACGCCACCCTGCGCTGGCAGGTCGAATACGAGTTCTGATGCCTCCCCTGAAAAAGGCCGCCGCAAGGCGGCTTTTTTGTTGGTATAGCGGCCTTGACCTGACGGCTACCGTCACCTTTAGGCTATGCCTTCCTTAATGCCTTTTGGGGACGCAAAGATGACCGATAACGACTTCCTGGCCGCCTTTGAGGCCGGCACCCTGCCGGGGGAGGCCTTCGATCACAGGGCCCACCTGCGTCTCGCCTGGCTTTACCTGCGGCGCCTGCCACAGGCGCAGGCCGAAGCCGCCGTCTGCGCCGGCATCCAGGGTTTTGCCGAACGCCTGGGGGCGGCGGACAAGTTCCACCTGACGTTGACGATGGCCCTGGTGCGGCTGGTGGCGGCCGCGCCCCTGGCGCCGTCCTTCGAGGCCTTCCTGGCCGGGAGCCCGGCGCTGCTGGCTGACGCCAAGGGCCTGCTGGCCCAGCATTACTCGGCTGAGTTGCTGGCGAGCCTGGACGCCCGGCACGCCTTCTTGGGCCCGGATCTGGCGCCGCTGCCGTGAGGCCACTGACCCTGGGACGCCTGGCCAGGCTGAGTGGCCTGGCCCGCAGCTCACTCCTGCATTACGAGGCGCTGGGCCTGCTCGAGCCCCAGGGCCGCAGCCCCGGCGGCTACCGCCTCTACGGGGAGCCGCAACTGGCAAGGCTCAAGGCCATCCGAGCCTACCGGGAGGCGGGCCTGTCCCTGGCGGCCATACAGGCGCTGCTGGCGGCGGACGGCCCCGCCTTGGACGCGGCAGCGCTCTTGCAGCGGCGGCTCTTGGGGCTTAGCGAAGAGATCCAGGCCCTACGCCAGCAGCAACACCTGTTGGCGCAGCTGCTGGCCAATCCGGCCTTGCGGGGCCCCGGGCCCCTTTCCAAGGCCAGCTGGAGCAGGCTGTTGCGGGAGGCGGGTTTCAGCGAGGCCGACATGCAGGCCTGGCACCGGGGCTTCGAGCAAAGCGATCCCCAGGGGCACAAGGCTTTCCTGGCCTCCTTGGGGATTGAAGAAAACGAGATAGCCTTGATCCGGAGCTGGGCAATTTGAGCGGCCTTAAGGCCCCCTTAAGGCCGTTTCTGTCTTATGCTCTTTCCCTTAAGATGGCGCCCGTGCGCCTAACTACAACGAAAGGACAGGGATAGATGAAATACAAAGTGGGCCTGGCGCTGCTGCTGAGCTGTTACATGGGCGCCGCCAGCGCCAAGACCACCACCGAAAAGCTGGGTGACGTGCTGCAACTGGCTGTCCCGGCGGCGGCCTTTGCCGGCACCGCCTTCTACGAGGACGGCTACGACGGCATGATGCAGCTGGGCGAGTCCGCCGTCACCTCCGAGGTGGCCACCCTGGCCCTCAAGAACACGGTTCGCCGCCGCCGCCCCAACGGCCACTGCTGTGATTCCTTCCCCTCCGGCCACACTTCCATCGCCTTCATGGGCGCCGCCTTCATCCAGAAGCGCTACGGCTGGGAGTACGCGCTGCCGGCCTACCTGGCTGCCAGCTATGTGGGCTACAGCCGGGTGCTGGCGGACAAGCACTACACCAGCGACGTGGTGGCCGGGGCCGTTGTCGGTACCCTGAGCAGCTTCTACTTCACCAAGCCCTACGAAGTGGCTGGCGCCCAGGTCACCCCTGTGGTGGGGGCCGGTTACTACGGCTTCAACATCAGCAAGCGCTGGTAAGCGCCAAAGGCCCGCCTCCCGGCGGGCTTTTTGATCGAAGCAAGGCAAGGCCCAGTGCTTGCCCCTGCCTGCCGCTATTGCCCCGGCCTGCCGGGCTGGCTAGGCTGAGACCATGTTCCTGACGCTACCCTTATTGCCGTGAAGAAAAGCCTTATTTCCCTGGCCCTGCTGCTGGCCCTGCTCTATGCGGGCCTGGCCGCCTATAAGCACCTGAGCCCCAAGGCGGTGCTGCGCAACGACAGCGACCAGCGCTTCCAACAATTGGTGGTGGAACTGCCCACCAGCCGCTTGGTGTTCGGTCCCATCTACCCCCACAGCGAGCAGCACATCTACTTCAGCCGCCAGGAAAAGGCCGGCCTGGTGCGCTATCGCCTGGAGCGGGATGACAAGGCCGTGGCCCAAGGCCAGCTGCCTTACGACGGCGCCGGGGAATGGGGCCGAACCCTGAACTTTAATATCGCGACCGACGGCAGCCTCAGCGCCGAGCAGGCCAGGTAAGGGGCCTTTAACAGCGGCCCTGGCTCCAGTAAGGTCGGGGAGCGCCCGATCCTTGGAGAGACCATGCCCTACTACCTCGGCCACCCTTGCCATAACCAGCTTCCCGCCCTATGGGGCGAAGGGCAGCCCTTCGAGCGCCAGGCTCTCTATCGCAAGCGCGAAGGCCAGTTGCCCCCCATCAACTACGACAGCCACCTGTTCAAGCCCCACAGCCTGACCCACCTCGAGACCAGTGCTCACATCGACAACGCTGGCATGACGGTGGATGCCGTCTTCAGCCAGCGGGCCAGCTCCCTGTTCGGCCCCTGTCTGGTGCTGCGGTTGCAGGGGGACGGCTTTCGCTCCCTGGGCAACGGCATCAGCCATTGGGAAGTCAGCCTGGCGGAGCTCAAGGCCGCCCTGGTGCCCCATGAGCTGCCTTCCCCCTTGAGATTGCTGCTGACGGTGGACGACTATCCCCTGGACCAGGCGGGCTTCCATGACCCGGCCAAGGTGCTGACCTTGAGCGAGGACGCGGCCCGCTACCTGGTGGACCAGTGCGGCCTGGTGCTCTACGGCACTTCCTGGAAGTCCAGCGATTTCAAGCCGGGGGCGCCAGACAGGCCCGTCCATGCCATCCTCTTCGAGAAGGCGCTGATCTGCGAGTGCCTGGACTTGCGGGCCGTGCCCCAGGGCCGCTATTTTCTGAGTGTGGCGCCCCTCAACGTGCCGGGCGCCTCCGAAACCATGGTCAACCCCGTGCTCTACAGCCGGCAGGAGATAGCCCAGGCCCTGGCGGGCTAAGGCAGCTTCAGCGACACAAGGAGAAAGTGATGCAAAAGGTGACAGGCGAGTTCGACGTCAAGATGATCCCCCAGGATGACGGCGATGCCGCCGTCGGACGCATGCTGTTGGAAAAGCGCTACCAAGGCCCCCTGGAAGCCGAGGCCAAGGGCCAGATGTTGGCCCACCGCACCGCTGTGCTGGGGTCGGCCGGCTACGTGGCCATGGAAAAGGTGACCGGCAGCCTGGAAGGGCGCCAGGGCAGCTTCGTGCTCCAACACTGCGGCATCATGGACAGGGGCCTGCCCAGCCTCAGCGTGACAGTAGTGCCAGACTCGGGAACGGGAGAATTGGAAGGGTTGACCGGGAGCCTGGACATCAAGATCGAAGGCGGCAGGCATTACTACCGCTTCGAATACCAGCTACCGGCCTGAAGCCGAGGCCAGCCCGGGGCTGCCCCGGTGCTGTCCGCCAGGTTGTGGCACCGGGAGGGCACTCAGGCCGGCTGGGTCTGGTGCTCGTGAAGGGTGGCGATCAGCTTGTCTTCCAGTTCGAAGCGCTGCTCCAAGGCCTCGCCCAAGGTCGACAGGTCCTTATCCAATCCCAGCAACTGCTCTTCGTCCTTGATGTCCAGGTACTTGTCGTTGAAGTCCAGCACCACCTGGGTGGTGTCGGTGATCATCGGGTAGAGGCGGTTGGCCAGGGCCAGGCTCTCGCCACCGCGCTTCTCACAGCGGGAAACCACCTGTTCGAAGATCTCGAAGTGGCCTGCCGACACGTAATCGAGCAGAATGGCGCAGAAGCTTTCCAGTTGGCTGGCGTCCGGCAGGGGTGAATGCCCGTTGGGCGACGAGTGGGCGGCCAGCTTGCAGTAGCTGACCAGGAGTTGCTGGCGTGTGGCCAGCCAGCGGTCTATAACGTCGCTGGCTCCGCCCCATTTCTCTTTGGCTTGTTCTAACTGGGTGAACATAACGGTCTCCCTTCTGGATGCCTATGGCGGGTACGGCTCGCCATACAGTTACCATCTAATGAGAAAGGGGGGCCGGGATCAACACTTTTCCACAAGGAATGCGAGATGTCCGAGCTGTACCTGTCTCTACATAGCCACAGTGAAGAAGCGGTTTGGTTGCTGGTCAGGGGTGACCAGCTGTGGCTCAAGGATGGCGCCCTGCCGGTGGGTGACAAGGCTATGCTGCCTTCGTTCGAACCCGAGGGGCCCCTGGTCAAGGTGGGCACCTGGGAAGGGCGCACCGCCTGGTTGCTGGAATGGCCCGACCGCAATGCCGAACCGGATTTCGGCGAGTTCAGTGGCCTGAGGCCCTTGCTGGCGCCAGGCCAGGAAGCCCTCTTCCAACTGGCCGGGCGCGGCATCCAGTTGGCCAATTTCTTCCGTACCCACCGCTATTGCGGCCAGTGCGGCGCCCGGATGCGGGTGGTGCAGGAGGAGATCGCCACCCACTGCGATCTGTGCCAGCACCGCTGCTACCCCAGGCTGTCGCCGTCCATGATAGTGGCGGTCAAGAAGGGCCGGCAGTTGCTGCTGGGCAGCTCCCCCCGCCACAAGAACGGCATGTATTCGACCCTGGCCGGCTTCACCGAGCCTGGCGAGTCCATGGAAGAGACGGTGCGCCGCGAGGTGATGGAAGAAGTGGGGCTCAGGGTCCACAACATCCGTTATATCTGCTCCCAGAACTGGCCTTTCCCCCACTCCATGATGGTGGGCTTCATCGCCGAGTTCGAGAGCGGCGACATCTGCATCGATCCGGTCGAGCTCACCGACGCCCGCTGGTTCGACATCGACGCCCTGCCGTTGATCCCCCCGGCCGGCACCATAGCCCGCACCCTGATCGATCACGCCATCGCCGAGATCCAGGCCGGCTAAAATCGCTGCTTGATTCAGGAAAAACCGTCTTTTCGCAGGCGGTTTTTTTGTTTATCATTTGCCAATGAAAATCATTCTCAAGTGCATCTGATGCGAGCCCTCGTCCAACGCTACAGTTTTCGTCTCCATCAATGGCTGGGCCTGGCCAGCGCCGCCGTCCTGCTGGTGGTGGGCCTGACCGGGGCCCTGTTGGCTTTGCGCGACGACATCAGCGCCCTCTGGCCCAGCGACAAGGTGGCGGTCGGCGGCGCCCGCTTGACCCCGCCCCAACTGCTCCCGCTGCTGGCCCAGCCCGGCAAGCGGCTGAGCCGCCTCTACCAGGGCCCGCCCGACGAGCCGGGCCTGGTCCTCTACAGCGGCGCCGACGGTTTTAGCTGGCAGCGCTTCAATCCCTACAGCGGCGCGTTGCTGGGGCCCAGGGCCAAACTGGATGATTTCTTCGATCAGGTGCAGGCCCTGCACCGCTGGCTGCTGCTGCCGAGGAGCGCCGGCAGCCTGATCACCGGCACCGCGGCCTTGATGGCCATAGGGCTGCTGATTGCAGGCATCATTCGCCGTGCCCCCGACCGCCTCGGCAACTGGCGCGACTGGTTGCTATGGAAGAAGGGGACCCGCGGCCGCCAATCCCTCTGGCAATGGCATGCCCTGCTGGGTACCTGGCTCTTCGTGCCCCTGCTGCTAATGGCCCTGACGGCGCCCTGGTTCGCCTTCGACTGGTACCGCAGCGGCCTGACCGGCCTATTGGCCTCGACGCCGCCAGCCAGGCCCCAGGCCAGCAAGGGGCCTTTGGATCTGGAGGCGGCCTGGCGGGGTTACCTCGAGGTCCAGCCGGGCGGGAACTACAGCAGCTGGATGCTGCCCCGCCATCCCGGCGAGCCGGTGCAGGTGCGTTATCTGGAGCCGGGCGCCCCCCACAGTAACGCCTACTCCAGGATCAGCCTGGACGGCGCCACCGGCGCCGTGCTGGCGCAGCGGCGCTATTCGGAGCTCAAAGGTGGCGACTACTGGCTGGCCAATGTCTACGCCCTGCATACCGGCCTCTTCTTCGGCCTGCCGGGGCGCCTGCTCTGGTCCCTGTCGGCCCTGGCCTTCGCCTCCTTCGCCGTTACCGGCTGCTGGCTCTTCCTGCAACGCCGTAAGAGGCCAAGGGAGAATGGCGAAGGGGAAGCCCTGACCCTGGTGGCCTACGCCAGCCAGAGCGGTACCGCCGCCGCCCAGGGCCAGCGGCTCCTGGCCTGGCTGCAAGGGCAGGGCCATGCCGCTCATCTCAAACCCCTGGGCGCCCTGGAGCCGGCGCAGCTGGCCGGTTACCGGCAATTGCTGGTGCTGGCGTCCACCTACGGTGAGGGCCAGGCCCCCGACAGTGCCCTGGTCTTCCAGCAAAAGCTGGCCCAGGCGGCCCTGCCCCTGGCCGGAGTCAAGGTGGCGGTGCTGGCCTTTGGCGACCGCCAGTACCGGCAGTTCTGCGCCTTCGGCCACTGGCTGGCGGCAAGGCTGGGGCAGCTGGGGGCTGAGCCCTTGTTGCCGGTGGCGGAGGTGGACAGGGGCAGCGACGCCAGTATCGCGGATTGGCAGCGGGCCCTGGCCGGGAAGCTGGCCCTGGCGGCGCCCGCCGAAGACCTTGGTTGGCAGCAGGGATTGGTGCTGGCAAACCGTTGCCTCAACCCGGGAGGTGACAGGCCCGTCCATGAGCTTCAGTTGGCCCTCCCAGGCAAATACCAGCCGGGCGACCTCTTGGAGGTGCTGCCGGCGCCGGGGGCGGCGCCTCGCAGCTATTCCATCGCCAGTGCCGAGGGCCAAGTGCGGCTGATGGTTCGGCAACGGATCTTGGCGGATGGCCGCCTGGGCCTGGCCTCCGGCCTGCTCTGCCAGGCCAAAGCGGGCCAAGGCTTGCAGGTGCGGCTGCGCAGCCATCCCGGCTTCCGGCTGCCCGAGGGGGACTCGCCGCTGCTGTTGCTGGGAGCCGGCACTGGCCTGGCCCCATACCTCGGCTTTCTGGAAGCCCGCCGCGCCAAAGGCCATAAGGCCCCTTGCTGGCTTATCTACGGCGAGCGCCGGGCGGAAGACCATTACTACCGGGAGGCGCTGGCCTCACACCTGGCGGAGAGTAGCCTGAGCCGGCTGGATCTTGCCTGGTCGAGGGACCAGGGCCTGTACGTGCAGGATATCCTCGCCGGGCAGCTGACGCTGCTGGATAGCTACCTGGCCAAAGGGGCCCATCTTTATGTGTGCGGCGCCATAGGCGGCATAGGCAAGGGCGTGCAGGAACTGCTGCTGTCACACCTGGGGGCCGAGGGCCTGGCGGCCCTGGTGGCCGAGGGCCGTTATCACCGGGATCTCTATTGATATGGGCCAAGTCTTTGGCCCTCACTGCTGGTACAATGCGGCCGTCCTGAATCGATAAGGCGGCACCATGCGCGAGCTGAAAAACGACCGTTACCTCAAGGCCCTGCTGAAAGAACCCGTGGACCGCACCCCTGTGTGGATGATGCGCCAGGCGGGCCGCTACCTGCCCGAATACAAGGCCACCCGCGCCCAGGCCGGCAGCTTCATGGATCTGTGCCGTAACGCCGAGCTGGCCTGTGAGGTGACGCTGCAGCCGCTGCGCCGCTTCCCCCTGGATGCCGCCATCCTCTTCTCCGACATCCTCACCATTCCCGATGCCATGGGCCTGGGCCTTTACTTCGGCGAAGGGGAGGGGCCCAAGTTCGAAAGGCCCATCCAGAGCGCCGCCGACGTCGCCGCCCTGGCGGTGCCGGACCCGGAACAGGAACTGGGCTACGTGATGGAGGCGGTGCGCACCATCCGCCGCGAGCTCAAGGGCGAGGTGCCGCTGATCGGTTTTTCCGGCAGCCCCTGGACCCTGGCTACCTACATGGTGGAAGGGGGCTCCACCAAGACCTTCTCCAAGATCAAGAAACTGATCTTTTCAGAGCCAGCCGTCGCCCACGCCCTGCTGGACAAGCTGGCGGATGCCGTCATCCTCTACCTCAACGCCCAGGTCAAGGCCGGCGCCCAAGCGCTGCAGATCTTCGACACCTGGGGCGGCGTGCTGTCAGGCCCGGCCTACCGGGAGTTCTCCCTGCGCTACATGCAGAAGATCGTCGACGGCTTGCTCCGCGAGCATGAAGGCCGCAAGGTGCCCGTGGTGCTCTTTACCAAGGGCGGCGGCCTCTGGCTGGAGGACATCGCCGCCACCGGCTGCGACGCCGTCGGTCTCGACTGGACAGTCGACATCGGCGATGCCCGCCGCCGTATCGGTGACAAGGTGGCGCTGCAGGGCAACATGGACCCCTCCATGCTCTATGCCCCCCCTGCCGTCATCGAAGCGGAAGTGGCGCGTATCCTGGCCAGCTTTGGCCATGGCAGCGGTCATGTCTTCAACCTGGGCCATGGCATCCACCCTGACGTGGACCCTGCCCATGCCGGCGCCTTTATCGAGGCCGTAGGCCGGCTTTCGGGGCCCTATCACCGCTGATGCCAAAGCCCCCTGCCCAGGGGGCTTTTTGTTGACAGTTGTTTGTTATGCGTCCAAGTCTTGCCAATACTGAAGATCCCCCCAGGGAACAAGGAAGGCAGGATGCGGCGGATCTCCCTCACCAACAGAGTGGCATTGCTGGCGGTACTGAGCATGCTGGTCACCGGCATACTGGTACAGTGGCTGATCTTCTCGGAGATGGAAGCCAGCGTCACCCAAGCCCAGAAGCAGCTGTTGAAGGCCAAGGCCAACAACCTGCAACAGGCGTTGGATGGTTACCGGGATGATGTGGTACTGCTGGCCAGCCTCGACGAGGCCAAGAACTGGCTGGCGGACCAACAAGTGGCCGAGCAGCCCCCGGCCGGTGTGGTCAAGGCCATGCTGACCCTGATGGAACGTACCCCCGATTTCTTCCAGGCCCGGATCCTGAGCGCCGACGGCCATGAGTTGGTGCGCCTCGACCGGGAGGAAGATGGCCGCCTGCAGCGGACCGATCAGCGGGCCCTGCAATACAAGGGGGACAGGGACTACGTCCTCAACAGCCAGAACCTGGGGGCCGGCGCCGTCTATACCTCGCCCCTCAATCTCAACCGCGAATTCGGCAAGATCCAGATCCCCTACCAGCCCACAGTCCGGGTGGTCAGCCCCATCATGGACGGCCATCGCCGCCTGGGCCTGGCCGTACTCAATGTCGATTTCCGGTACGACCTCAACAGCTACCTGCTCGACGAGCAGGACCAGTCCTTCAGCTACCTGGTGGATGAACAGGGCAACATGCTGGTTTCTCCCGTGCCCGACGAAAGCTTCGCCGTGGATCTAGGGCGGGAGTTGAAGCTGACCGACAAGTTTCCCAGCCTGCGTACCGTCCTGGCCCCCGGTTCAGGGGGATTGCTGGAGCAGAAGCAGGAGATGGCCAAGGGCGGCGGCCGCTATTTCTTCATCACCCGCATCGACTACGGCGGCGCGGGGGATAACCATTATTGGTTCCTGGTCAGGGCCCTGCCCAAGAATTTCCTGCTGGCCGACGCCATGCGCTTTCGCAACACCTTCTTCCTGCAACTGCTAACGCTGATGTTGGTGATGTTCGTGCTGCTGACCCTGGGGGTCAGGCGGCTGCTCCATCCCCTTCAGGCCCTGGGTGTAGCCACCAACCAGGCGGCCAGGGGCAACTACTCGCCCCAGCTGCCCAAGGCCAGCTCCAAGGAGATCCAGCGGCTCAGCGATGACTTCAGCCACATGCTGGCCCGGCTCAAGGAGCGGGAGGCGGAGCTGACCCACACCAAGGACAGGTTCGCCCTCTTCCTGGCCAAGGTGCCTTGCGAGGTGGCCATCTTCGACCAGGGCATGCGCTACATCGCCGCCAGCGACGACTGGATAGCCAGCCATGATCTGGCCGGCGTCAACTTCAAGGGCAAGAGCCTCTACGAGCTGGACCCCGGCATCCAGGAGGAATGGCGCACCATCCATGCCCGCTGCCTGCGCGGCGAGGTGCTGAGCCGGGCCGAAGACAGCTTCCTGGTGGACGGCGAGGTGCTCTGGCTCAAATGGGAAGTGCTGCCCTGGTTCGACAGCGACCAGTTGGGGGGCCTCATCGTCTTCCAGGAAAACATCACAGAGCGCAAACAGCTGGAAGCCAGCCTGCAGGACAGCGAGGCGCTGCTGCGCACCACCATCGAGAATGCCCCGGACGGCATGGCCGTGGTGGGGGCCGATCTGCGCTGGCAGGAAGTGAACCTGGCCCTGTGCCGGGAGTTGGACAAGCGCAAGGAAGATCTGGAGGGCACTCCTGTGACCACCCTCCTGGCCGGCAAGGACAAGGAGGCGCTGCGCCAGCAACTCAACCGCTTGCGTTTCGACGACTGCAAGCTGGTCAGCCTGGACCTGGCCTTTGGCCAGGAACTGGACGACGAACTGCTGCTCCATGCCCATATCTCGGCCGTCAAAGGCAAGGGCGGCCAGCTGCGCCACTATGTGTTCCAGATGCAGAACGTGACCACCATCAGGCGCATGGAGCGCCAGCAGCGGGACTTCGCCGACCGCCTGGCCCTGGCCACCCGCGCCGGCCATATCGGCATCTGGGAGTACAACCCCGTCACCGGCCAGCTGAGCTGGGATCAGTTGATGTACAGCCTCTACCGGCTGGACATCGACCCCCAGGCCGACCTGATGGCACGCTGGCGCACGGCTGTGGTGGAAGAGGATCTGCCTGTTGTCCTTAAGCAACTGGACAACACCCTCAGCCTGGGTTCCCCCTTGGATGCCCAGTTCCGTATCCACTGGCCGGACGGCAGCCTGCGCTATATCCGTGCCATGGCCGAGGCCGAAGTGGACGAGGGGGGCAGGGCCGTCAAGGTGGTGGGTTGCAACTGGGACATTACCGAGTCCAAGGCGGCCGAACAGGCCCTCCATGAAGAGAAGGAGCGGCTCAGCCTGACCCTGGAATCCATCGGCGATGCCGTGGTCTGTACCGACGCCGAAGGCAAGGTCACGGATCTCAACCACGTGGCCGAGGATCTGCTGGGCTGGCCCCTGGCCGAGGCCATCGGCAAACCCTTCGACGCCATCTTCCAGCTCTGCCGGGAACGCAGCGACGAGGTGCTGCCCAACCCTGTACTGGAATGCATAGCCCAGGGCGCCGTCCAGCACCCCCTGCAGGACGTGGTGATGGTCAACCGTCAGGGCAAGCGCTTCGACCTCATCCACTCCGCCGCCCCCGTACGGGACGGCGAAGGGCAGGTAGTGGGGGCCCTGATGGTGTTCCAGGACATGACCCGCACCAAGGTGCTGCAGCGGGAGCTCAGCCATGCCGCCGCCCACGATGCCCTCACCGGCCTGCTCAACAGGGCCCAGTTCGAACAGCAGGTGGAGAACTGCATCGACAGGGTGCACCGCAACGGCAAGGCGGCCCAGCTTTGCTTCTTCGACCTGGACCGCTTCAAGATCCTCAACGACAGCGCCGGCCACAGCGCCGGTGACGCCCTGCTGGTGGAGCTGGGGCTGATGTGGCGCCAGCTGATCCGCAGCGACGACATCCTGGCCCGCCTCGGCGGCGACGAGTTTGGCCTGCTGCTGGAGCATTGCAGCCAGGACAAGGCCAGGCATATAGCGGAGGAGATGCTCAAGGCGGCCCAGAAGCTCGACTTCCGCTGGGACGACCAGGACTACGACGTGTCCGCCTGCGTCGGCATCGCCAGCATCACCCCCTCCACCCAATCCCTGGGAGAGGTGATGTCCCATGCCGACGTGGCCTGCTATGCGGCCAAGTCCTCGGGGCGGGCCAAGGTCTGCGTCTACAGCGGCGACGACCTGGCCCAGCTCAACCACCAGGAGCTGATGATGGCCTCCAAGCTCAAGGCGGCCATCCAGGAAGGGCGCTTCATGCTCTATTGCCAGGGCATGCACAGCTACAAGGGAGACGAGCAGTTCGTGGAGCTGCTGTTGAGGCTGAAGTCAGACGACGGCGGCGTCATAGGCCCTGCCGCCTTTATCCCGGCCGCCGAGCGCTACGATCTGGTGGAGCATCTGGATCTCTGGGTGCTGGATCAGGTCCTCGGCCGTCAGGCCCAGCTGCTGGCCGATTCCCAGGTAGACTGCTTCTTCGTCAACCTCTCCGCCAGTTCACTGAGCAGCGAGCTCTTCGCCAAGACATTGCTGGATAAACTGAACGAGGGGCCATTGGAGCCGTCCCGGCTCTGCTTCGAGATCACCGAGACGGCCCTCATCAACCAGATGTCCAACGCCATCCGGCTGGTGCAGCAGATCCGGGCCATGGGGGCCAAGGTCGCCATCGACGACTTCGGCTCAGGCCTGAGCTCCTTCGCCTACCTGCGCCACTTCCAGGTGGATTACATCAAGATCGACGGCTGTTTCGTGCAGAGCGCCGCCCACAACCCCTTGGACAGGACCATCATCTCCTCCATCAGCAATATCGCCCACAGGATGCAGGCCAAGAGCATCGCCGAGTGGGTGGAGGACGATATCACTGCCACCTTGCTGGACAAGATGGAGCTGGATTTCGCCCAGGGCTTCTACTTCGGCCGGCCTGGGCCCCTGTCGGAGTACCTGCGCGAGCAGGGAGACGAACGCCAGGCCGCCCTGGGTTACGGCAGCAGGCAGAGCAGGGAATGAAAAAAGCCCCGTTATCCGGGGCTTTTTTTGATCTGTGGGTAAGCGGGCATGGACAAGAGTCTGCTGTCCTTCTTGGGGGCTGCTAGAAGCCACTGGCCGCCTGGGTCAGGGAGTCCTGGGTTTGAACACCAGCTTGCCGTCCATCACGGCCATATCCAGGGGGCTGGGACGGTAAGGGCCACTGGCCGCTTGGATCAGGGAGTCCTGGGTTTGAACACCAGCTTGCCGTCCATCACCGCCATATCCAGGGGGATCGCGGCCAGGGCGCTGCCGTCTGGGATGCGGTAGATGGGGTGGTTGTCCAGGTACTGGGTCAGCCAGCGGCCCAGGGCGCCGCCGCTGGGGCCCAGATGACCGCCGAAGCCCAGCAGGTCGGCCTTGGCATCCAGCAGGCGCAGGTCGCGAAGAAAAACGGCCTTGCCTTCCAGGGCCGGGCGCCCCTCCACCTCCAAGTGCAGCGCCAGAGGCATGCTCTGCAGGGCCGAGGTCAGGGCCGCTTCACCGCCCAGGTTGATACGGGCCTTCTGGTCGGCCAGCTTGATGTCCAACTGGTCTATCTTGGTCCTGACGCCGATGTTGTGGCCGAGGTCGCTGCTCCAGCCGTCAAGCTGGCCCCGCAGCTGGTCCTGCAGCTCGGACTCGGTCAGGCTGTAGCTGGTCAGGCTCTGTAACTGGGCGCAGCCGGCCAGCAGTAACAGCGCCAGGCAGCTAAGGATCTTTTTCATCTGTCATTTCCTCCACTTGGGTCTCGCCAGTCTAGCAGCCCGGTCCTGAATGTTTTCCCCCTGGGGCCGAAAGTGCCTTCTTCAGTGCGCCGCCGGCTGCTGCTGGCGGTAGCGGCCCGGGCTCAGGCCTGTGGCGGCCTTGAAGCGGCGGCTGAAGTGGGAAAGGCTCTGGTAGCCCAGCTCGAAGGCCACTTCGGTGACGCTCATCAGCCCTTCGCTCAGCCATTGGCGGGCCTGGTCCAGGCGCAACTGCTGCTGGTATTCCCCCGGCGTCAGCCCCAGTTCCTGGCGGAAGAGGCGATAGAGCTGGGCCTTGGATATGCAGGCCTCGCGGCTGAGCCGCTCCATGTCCAGGGGCTGGCCTGGGCTGGCCTTGAGATGGGCCATGGCGGCCAGCAGGCCGTGGTGGATCTGGCCCTGAGCCAGGGCTTCGAGCAGCAGGTCCCGGCTCTGCTGGCGCAGCAGCCGCATCACCAGTTCGCTCAGTTGCAGGTCGATAAGCATGGCCTGCTCCGGGGCCGGCTCCAGGAAGGTGCCGATGATCCGCTCCAGCAGCTGCTGGGTTTCCCTGTTGTGGCGGCAGTGCACAGCCCTGTGCTGGTACTGTGGGGGACCAAGGGCCGGATCCCTGGGCTGTTGCTCCAGGCGCCTGGCCACGGCCTGGATGCGGTCCAGGCTTATGTCGATGGCGATGCAGGTGGTAGGGGTCTGGGGCTTGGCGTCGGGAAAATCGATCCACACCGGCTGCTCAGGGGCCAGCACGAAAGACTCATGGGGCAGGAAAACCCTGGGGGTGCCGCCGATGCCGTGCATGCGTTTCGAGCCGGTGAGCATGGCGCAGTAGAGCAGGTTCTCCGAGCGCAGCGCCACCTTCTGGGCCGGCTCATAGGTGTCGTAGATGGCCAGCTCTACCTGGGAGCCCTGGAAACTGACGCGGTTTTCCACCGCTTCACGGCGCCTGGCCTTGGAGCTGAGCCTTTCCAGCATCTGCATTCCCTTCCTCCCTTTTTCCCGACCTTAATGCCTGCCCCCGGCCCCAACTGGCCCGATGAGTCTGGCAGGCAACGGCTTGCGACCCTGGGGCAAGAGCCGGGCGGGCTGCCCTCCGATAGTAGTGCAAAAGCCAAAAAGAGGAATGCAGCATGATCTACGCCCAACCCGGCCAGGCCGGCGCCCTGGTCAACTTCAAGAACCGTTACGAGAATTTCATCGGCGGCCGCTGGCAGCCGCCGGTGGAAGGCCAGTACCTGGACAACCTGAGCCCTGTCAACGGCAAGGTGTTCTGCCAGGTGCCCCGCAGCAGCGCCGCCGACATTGAACTGGCCCTGGACGCGGCCCACAAGGCGGCGCCCGCCTGGGGCAAGACCTCGGTCACGGAGCGCTCCAACCTGCTGCTCAGGGTGGCCGACCGCATCGAGCAGAACCTTGAGATGCTGGCGGTGGCCGAGACCTGGGACAACGGCAAGGCCATCCGCGAGACCCTCAACGCCGACATCCCGTTGGTGGTGGACCATTTCCGCTACTACGCCGGCTGCATCCGCGCCCAGGAGGGCAGCCTCAGCGAGCTGGACGACAACACAGTCGCCTACCACTTCCACGAGCCCTACGGAGTGGTGGCGCAGATCATCCCCTGGAACTTCCCGCTGCTGATGGCGGCCTGGAAGCTGGCCCCGGCCCTGGCCGCCGGCAACTGCGTGGTGCTCAAACCCGCCGAACAGACCCCGGCCTCCATCTGCGTGCTGATGGAGCTGATCGGCGACCTGCTGCCCCCCGGCGTGATCAACGTCATCCAGGGCCTGGGAGCCGAGGCCGGCGAGGCCCTGGCCAGCAACCCGCGCATTGCCAAGGTGGCCTTCACCGGCTCCACCCCTGTGGGCTCCAAGATCATGGCCAACGCCGCCAAGCTGCTGATCCCCGCCACCCTGGAGCTGGGCGGCAAGTCCCCCAACATCTACTTCGAAGATGTGCTGGACCACGGCGAGGCTTATCTGGACAAGTGCGTCGAAGGCCTCCTGATGACCTTCTTCAACCAGGGCGAGGTCTGCACCTGCCCGTCCCGGGCCCTCATTCACGAGTCCATCTACGACGCCTTCATGGAAAAGGCCATGGCCAGGGCCCGCGAGATCCGCCAGGGCAACCCCCTGGACAGCAACACCCAGGTGGGGGCCCAGGCCTCCAAGCAGCAACTCGACAAGATCCTCTCCTACATGGAAGTGGGCCGTGCCGAAGGGGTGGAAGTGCTGCTCGGCGGCGGCCGCGCCAGCCTCGGCGGCGAGTTGGAGGGCGGCTTCTATGTGGAGCCCACCATGCTCAAGGGCAACAACAGCATGAGGGTCTTCCAGGAGGAGATCTTCGGGCCCACCCTGGCCATCACCACCTTCAGGGACGAGGCCGAGGCCCTGGCCATCGCCAACGACACCAGCTTCGGCCTTGGCGCCGGTGTCTGGACCCTGGACGCCAACCGCGCCTACCGCATGGGCCGCGGCATCCAGGCAGGGCGCGTCTGGACCAACTGTTACCACCTCTACCCGGCCCACGCCGCCTTTGGCGGTTACAAGCGTTCCGGCATAGGCCGCGAGACCCACAAGATGATGCTGGACCACTACCAGCAGACCAAGTGCATCTTGATGAGCTATGACCAGAAGCCATTGGGCTTCTTCTAGGAAAGGCTTGTTGCTGTGTTTGGCGCCCTCGCGGCGCCTTTTTTTGTCCTATGCTGGCGGCAATGGCTAATGCAAGGAGCGCCCGTGCAACAGTATCTGGATCTGGCCCCCAGGGTCATGGAAGCCAAGGCCCTGGGCCGGCCCCTGGTGGCCCTGGAGTCCACCCTCATCGCCCAGGGCATGCCCTATCCGAAGAACCTGGAGACGGCCCTGGCCCTGGAGGCGGCGGTCAGGGAAGAGGGGGCGGAGCCGGCCACCTTGGCCATCATGGACGGCCACCTCAAGATTGGCCTGGCCGAGGACGAACTGACCCGCCTGGCCAAGGCCGGGAAGGACGCCGTCAAGACCAGCAGGCGCGACATCCCCCTGATGGTGGCCAGCAAGGGCCTGGGCGCCACTACGGTGGCGGCTACCATGATCCTCGCGGCCATGGCCGGCATCCGTGTCTTCGCCACCGGCGGCATCGGCGGTGTGCACCGCGGCGCCCAGCAGAGCTTCGACATCAGTGCCGATCTCGACGAGCTGGCCCAGACCGACGTGGCCGTGGTCTGCGCCGGGGCCAAGTCGGTTTTGGACTTGGGCCTGACCCTCGAATACCTGGAGACCAAGGGCGTACCGGTCTGGGGCTATGGCACCGATCAGTTGCCCGCTTTTTATTGCCGCGACTCGGGCCTGGGCGTCGATGCCCGGCTGGACAGCCCGGAGGCCATAGCTGCCGCCCTCAAGGCCAAGTGGGCCCTGGGGCTCAAGGGCGGGGTGGTGGTGGCCAACCCCATACCGGCCGAGCATGCCCTGGACAGGCGCCTCGTCGATATGGCCATAGGGCAGGCGCTCGTTGAGGCGGAAAAGCAGGGCATGGGGGGCAAGGCGTTGACCCCTTTCCTGCTGCAAAGGGTCACGGAACTCACAGAGGGCCAGACCCTTGCCGCCAACATCGCCCTGGTGCTTAACAATGCACGATTGGCGGCGAAAATCGCCGGTGCCCTGGCCAGGGCCTGAGTGCAGGTTTGGTCCGGCTTTGATGTCACTATCTGCTGGATATACAAGAGGTTATCGGTTTGCTTTTGTCCCCGGAAATGGGGGCTTTTGGGATGAGGGGCTGGCCTGACTGAGCGGCATAAAAAAAATCCGCCGCCGGGGTAAAAAAAGCGTTTGGCGACGGCGGCTTTGCGATTATATTACGCGCAAAATCGAGCTCCTTTCCAAACCTGGGGTGTGACCCACCTCTAGGCGTAAAAAGCAAAGCATTCCAAACTGGGCGGCCCTTGGGCTGCCGGTTTTGGGCAATAGGGTCCTGGCCTTTCGTCAGGGTTTTGATTGGGATGTAAGCACCCGGCCACCGGGTTGTCATTGAAGTGGGTCTAACGTGCACTCCGTGCGCCGCGTTGTTCGCCGGCCAGGCAAGGCAGGTCTGACCAGAACCTGAGGAGACTTCACATGCGTAAGCGTTTCTTGGCCCTTGCCGGCTTCGCCCTGATGAGCCAGATGGCCATTGCCGAGGGCCCCAGCCTCCACATCTACAACTGGTCCGACTATATCGACGAGCAGAGCATTCCTTTGTTCGAGAAAGAGACCGGCATCAAAGTCACCTACGACGTCTTCGACAGCAACGAACTGCTGGAAGCCAAGCTGCTGGCGGGCCGCAGCGGTTTCGACGTGGTAGTGCCCTCCGGCCAGTTCCTGGGCAAGCAGATCCAGGCCGGCGCCTTCATGAAGCTGGACAAGAGCAAGCTGCCCAATTGGCACAACCTCAACCCCAAGCTGATGAAGATCATCGAGACCTATGATCCGGGTAACGAGCACGCCTTCCCCTACATGTGGGGCACCACCGGCATCGGCTTCAACCCCGACAAGGTCAAGGCGGTACTGGGCGCCGACGCACCCACCGATTCCTGGGCCCTGGTCTTCGATCCCAAGTACATGAGCAAGCTGACCCAGTGCGGCGTCAGCTTCCTGGACGCGCCCTCCGAGATACTGCCGGCGGCGCTCAACTACCTGGGCCTGAACCCCAACTCACAAAACCCGGCAGACTACGCCAAGGCCGAGGCGCTGTTGGCCAAGGTGGCGCCCTATGTCAGCTACTACCACAGCTCCAAGTACATAGACGACTTGGCCAACGGTGACATCTGCGTGGCCATCGGCTTCTCCGGTGACGTGCTGCAGGCCGCCACCCGCGCCAGGGACGCCAAGAACGGCATCCATGTCAGCTACGTCATTCCCAAGGAAGGCGCCGGCATGTGGTTCGACATGATGGCCATACCGGCGGACGCCCCCGACGTGGAGCAGGCCTACCAGTTCCTGAACTTCATGCTGGATCCCAAGAACATCGCCAGGGCCTCCAACTTCGTGTCCTACGCCAACGGCAACAGCGCCGCCACCCCTTTGGTGGACGAGGCCATCCGCAACAACCCCGGCGTCTACCCGACCCCGGAGGCCGAGGCCCACCTCTTCACCTTCCAGGTACTGCCTCAGAAGGTGGAGCGTATAAAGACCCGGCTCTGGACCAAGGTTAAGTCTGGTAAGTGATTGAAAAGCCGGGCGAAGCCCGGCTCTTTTGTATTGGAGGTATCTGATGGCTACAACTGGCAGCGACGCCCTGAACGCATCGCCCCCAGTGCTGCTGACCATAGACGGCGTCAGCAAATTCTTCGGCCAGGTCAAGGCGGTGGACAACGTCAGCCTGGCGATCCGCAAAGGCGAGATCTTCGCCCTGCTGGGCGGCTCCGGCTCCGGCAAGAGCACCTTGCTGCGCATGCTGGCCGGCTTCGAGCAGCCATCGAGCGGCCGCATCTTCATCGACGGCCAGGACATCACGGAGCTGCCGCCCTACCAGCGGCCCATCAACATGATGTTCCAGTCCTACGCCCTCTTCCCGCACATGACGGTGGCCCAGAACATCGCCTACGGCCTCAAGCAGGACAAGCTGCCCAAGGATCAGGTCAACGCCCGTGTCCTTGAGATGCTGCGCCTGGTACGCATGACCGACTACGCCCAGCGCAAGCCCCAACAACTCTCCGGCGGCCAGCGTCAGCGTGTCGCCCTGGCCCGCAGCCTGGCCAAGCGGCCCAAGCTGCTGTTGCTGGACGAACCCATGGGCGCCCTGGACAAGAAGCTGCGTACCGAGATGCAGCTGGAGCTGGTGCAGATCATCGAATCGGTGGGGGTAACCTGCGTCATGGTGACCCATGACCAGGAAGAGGCCATGACCATGGCCCAGCGCATCGCCATCATGAACGAAGGCTGGATAGTGCAGCAGGGCAGCCCCCTGGACATCTACGAGAGCCCCAACAGCCGCATGACGGCCGAGTTCGTCGGCTCGGTGAACATGTTCGAGGGCGAACTCACCGACGACGCCCCCGACCATGCGGTGATCCAGTCGCCGGCCCTGCCGGTGCCGGTGTTCGTCTCCCGCGGCGTTTCCACCAGCATGGAAGATCCCAAGGTCTATGTGGCGGTGCGCCCCGAAAAGCTGCACGTGACCTTCGAGGCCCCTGAAGACAGCCAGTACAACTGGGCCCAGGGCAAGGTGCACGACATCGCCTACCTGGGCTCCCACTCCGTCTATTACATCCGCCTGGCTTCCGGCCAGCTGATCCAGAGCCAGTACACCAACGCCGAGCGCCGTGGCGAGCGCCCCACCTGGGGTGACGACGTCTACGTCTGGTGGGAGGCGGCCAGCCCTGTGGTGCTGAGGAGCTGATGATGAAGCTGCGCCTGCCTCCCGGCCGCCGCCTGGTGATGGGGATCCCCTTCGCCTGGCTGCTGTTGTTCTTCGTCGTGCCCTTCGTGATAGTGCTGAAGATCAGCCTGTCGGAGAACATCGTCGGGATACCGCCCTACAAGCCGCTGCTGGAATGGGCCGACGACACCCTCAAGGTGGTGGTGAACTTCAGCAACTTCATCTGGCTGTCCCAGGACAGCCTCTACTTCGACGCCTACGTCAATTCCCTGAAGGTGGCGGCCATCAGCACTGTATTGTGCCTGCTGGTGGGCTACCCCATGGCCTACGCCATAGCCCGTGCCAAGCCGTCGAGCCAACCGGCGCTGCTGTTGCTGATCATGCTGCCCAGCTGGACCAGCTTCCTGATCCGCATCTACGCCTGGATAGGGATCCTCAAGAACCAGGGGCTGCTCAACCAGTTCCTGATGTGGCTGGGGGTGATCCAGGAGCCGCTGCACATCCTCAACACCAACACCGCCCTCTACATAGGGGTGGTCTACGCCTACCTGCCGTTCATGGTGCTGCCGCTCTACGCCAACCTGAGCCGCCACGACCAGTCCCTGCTGGAGGCGGCCTCGGATCTCGGCGCCCGCGGCTGGAAGGCCTTCCTCACCGTCACCTTGCCGCTGTCCAAGGCCGGCATGGTGGCCGGCGCCATGCTGGTGTTCATCCCCGTGGTGGGGGAGTTCGTGATCCCGGAACTGCTGGGCGGCCCCCAGAGCCTGATGATCGGCAAGGTGCTGTGGAACGAGTTCTTCTCCAACCGCGACTGGCCGGTGGCCGCCTCCCTGGCGGTGGTGATGCTGGGCCTGCTGTGCGTGCCCATCGCCTTCTTCAACCGCCAACAGGCCAAAGAGCTGGAGGGTGAGCAATGAAAGGGTTCAGCCTGAGCAAAGCCTGGTTCTACCTGGGGCTGCTGTTCCTCTACGCCCCCATGGCCATCCTCATCATCTATTCGTTCAACAGCGCCCGGGTGGTCACTGTCTGGGCCGGCTTCTCCACCAAGTGGTACGGGGAGCTGTTCGGTGACAGCCAGCTGATGAGCGCCGTCTGGATCAGCCTGCGCATCGCCTTCTTCACTGCCTGCTCGGCGGTGGTGCTGGGTACCATGGCCGCCTTCGTGCTGGTGCGCTTCAGGCCCACCAAGTGGAAGACCGCCTTTTCCAGCATGATAACGGCGCCCTTGGTCATGCCCGACGTCATCATAGGCCTGTCCCTGCTGCTGCTGTTCGTGGCCATGGCCGACGTCCTGGGCTGGCCCAAGGACCGCGGCATGCTGACCATCTGGATAGCCCACGTCACCTTCTGCTCGGCCTATGCCGCAGTCGTGATCACCTCGCGGCTGAGGGAGATGGACTTGAGCCTGGAGGAAGCGGCCATGGATCTGGGGGCGCCGCCGCTCAAGACCTTCATGACCATCACCTTGCCGCTGCTGCTGCCGGCCCTGGCGGCGGCCTGGCTGCTGTCCTTCACCCTGTCCATCGACGATCTGGTGATCGCCAGCTTCGTGTCGGGGCCCGGCGCCACCACCTTGCCCATGGAAGTGTTCAGCTCGGTGCGCATGGGGATCTCTCCCAAGGTCAACGCCCTGGCCACCCTCATCATATTGGTGGTGTCGGTCGCCGCCTTCATCAGCTGGCTGCTGGTGCGGCGCGCCGAGCGGCGCCGCCAGGCCGACCTCGAGGCCATCAAGGCCGCCCCTTGATGGCGCGACTGAAAAACGGCAAGGTTTCCTTGCCGTTTTTGTTTTGGAGCGCCCCATGAAGCTGGCCCTGCTGGAAACCGACATACTGCCCCCCGATCTGGCCGGGCCCTTCGGCGGCTACGGCCTGATGTTCCAGCAGCTCTTCGAAAGGGCCGGCATCGAGGTCGAGAGCACCATCTTCAGCGTCATCCAAGGCATCTACCCGGAGCGGCCCCAAGACTTCGATGCCCTGCTGGTCACCGGCTCCAAGGCTGACGCCTTCTCCGATGCCCCCTGGGTGCTACGGCTTGCCGACTTCCTGCGAGGGCGCCAGGGGGCCGGCCAGAAGCTCATCGGCATCTGCTTCGGCCACCAGCTGCTGGCCCATAGCCTGGGCGGGCGCTGCGAGCGCTCGGACAAGGGCTGGGGCGTCGGTGTCATGGAATATGGGTGGCAAAACAAGCCTGCCTGGCTGAAAGCGCAGGGCGAGGCTTTCCGGCTCATCGCCAGCCACCAGGACCAGGTCACGGCCTTGCCGCCGGGCGCCTCACTGCTGGCGGCAAGCGCTTTCTGCCCCCTGGCCGCCTTTCACATCCAGGATCAGGTGTTGGCCCTCCAGGGCCACCCCGAGTTCACCCCCGCCTACGGCAAAGCCCTGCTTAGGAAGCGCTGGGCCGACATAGGGGAGGGGCGCAGCCAGGCGGCGCTGGAAAGCTTTGAGGGCGGCCACGACGGTTTAGCCATAGCCCGGCTGATGGCAGATTTTATCCGCTGTTGATTGGGTTCGAGTTGAATAAGCGTATGAGAAGGTCAGGGGGGTATTAATCGACTCCCAGAATAATGTCCTGTAACGCACTAGGTTCAGGGCAACTCTTACTCCCTGAGTCGGAACGCATTATAGAGACCATGCTTGTAAAGGCTTCCCGTTGTTGAGGTGTATTCATAGAAGCACCAAGCCGCTCGAAGTTTGAGAATGCCAATATCGCTTTGTTGGAACCATAGAGGCAAATACGGGCCTTCGCATCCCCTGTTTTCGCGAATAATGAGCGCTGTTCTTGAGTGCCATTCTGAGGTCTGAACTGGGCCAATTCGCAAACGCACTGTAAATAATCCATGTAAGCTTTTGAACGAAGCTCACGTAGGTGGCGTTGATGTTCCGTATGTTTGGTAAAGAAGTATTGAAGTACTGCGCCAACTATCACTCCGACAAAAGAAAGAAGTCCCACTAACATATTTACTCCTTAGAAACGCTGTTAGAAAAACATGGCACTTCAGCCAAGAGCCATTTACGTTATTTCAGAGTGACTGGTAGCTTCCAGTCAACAGCAAGGATCTTAAGTAAAGCAGGCACTTAACAAAAAGTGGCTTTATATGCCGGGTCCCGCCCCGGCGGGCGGGTTACTTTCTCTCTGTGCAAGAGAAAGTAACCAAAGAGTGCACCCCTACGTTCCGCTTAATCTTCGCCTCTGGTCGCTCGGAGGCCACCGGCTCATACGCGTTCCTGACACGTATTCGCCTGCCTCGACGTCCTGTCTCGGCTGGCCTTTCGCTCCCGGCGGCTCAGCGCTGCACTAAAAGGGGCCCCGCGAGACAAACCCAGTTGGCCAGGATTCTACGGCAGGAATATTGCTTTGTTCCCAAAGAAACGCGCCATTCTTCTGGGAACAATTTTCTGTCCATCAGGAACAGGCCAATAGTGGCCTGTTAGGCTTGCCGGCGGCTTCTGACGGCGCTGGCCAATTGGCGCAGGGCCTTTTCGGTGTCTTCCCAGCCGAGGCAGCCGTCGGTGATGGATTGGCCGTAGGTCAGGGGCTGGCCGTCCTCCAGCTCCTGGCGGCCTTCCACCAGGTGGCTTTCGATCATGACCCCGAAGATGGCTTTTTGGCCGGCGGCCAGTTGGCCGGCCACGTCTTCTGTCACGGCCAGTTGGCGCTGGTATTGCTTGGCGCTGTTGGCATGGGAAAAGTCGATCATCAGCTTCTGGCGCAGCCCGGCCTGTTGCAGCTGGGCCAGGACGGCGGCCACTTCCTCGGCACTGTAATTGGGGGCCTTGCCGCCGCGCAATATGATGTGGCAGTCGGGGTTGCCGGCCGTGGAGACGATGGCGCTGTGGCCGAACTTGGTCACCGACAGGAAATGGTGGGGGCTGGAGGCGGCCCCTATGGCGTCTGTGGCGATCTTGATGTTGCCGTCGGTGCCGTTCTTGAAGCCCACGGGGCAGGACAGGCCGGAGGACAGTTCCCTGTGCACCTGGGATTCGGTGGTGCGGGCGCCTATGGCCCCCCAGCTGATGAGGTCCGCCAGGTATTGGGGGGTGATCATGTCCAGGAACTCCACCGCAGTGGGCAGGCCCAGGTCGGTGAGATCCAGCAGCAGCTTGCGGCCGATGCGCAGGCCGTCGTTGATCTGGAAGCTGTTGTCGAGATAGGGGTCGTTGATCAGGCCCTTCCAGCCCACAGTGGTGCGGGGCTTTTCGAAGTAGACCCGCATCACCACCTCGAGGTCGCCCTTGAGCTCGTCGCGCAGGGCCTTGAGCCTGCGGCCGTATTCCAGGGCGGCGGCGGGATCGTGGATGGAGCAGGGGCCCACTATCACCAGCAGGCGGTCGTCCTGGTCGTCCAGGATGCGGTGTATGGCCTGCCTGGCCTCAAAGACGGTGGCGGCGGCGGCTTCGGTAGCCGGAAACTTTTCCAAAACGGCGATGGGGGGAAGGAGTTCTTTGATCTCGAGAATGCGCAGATCGTCATTTTGGAACATGGGGCAGTTTCCTTAACTACGGGGAATGAAAAAGGCTCTATCGCTCGGTAATGGCAGACCCCCTAAAGCTATCCTGACTGGGGACCGGGTGCAACAGCCTTCCATACGGCCAATAAAGATGCTTTATCGGTTGCCGGGACCCCGGCCCGGCCTTATCATTCGCCACCCGCTGCGCGCCCCTGGAGCTTTTATGAGCAATGAAATCGTCACCCTCAATATCGACAGCCTCACCGACAAGGGCGACGGCATTGCCCAGTGGGGTAGCAAGCGCATCTTCGTGGCCGGGGCCCTGCCGGGGGAAGAAGTGAGCGCCAGGCTCAGCGGCATTAAGCCCCGTTACGCCCAGGGCGAGCTGATCGAGGTGCTGGCGCCCGTGGCCGAGCGGGTGCCCCATTTCTGCCCCCACACAGACTGCGGCGGTTGCCAGGTGGCGGTGATGGCCTACCCGGCCCAGCTGGAATTCAAGCGCACCCTGGTGGCCAAGGCCCTGGCCGACCAAAGCCTGGCGGTGGAGGTGCAACCCTGCTTCGGCATGGCCGAGCCCCTGCATTTTCGCAACAAGGCCCTCTATCAGGTGCAGCGCCAGGGCGGCGGCTTCGAGATCGGTTTCTTCAAGAAGCACAGCCACGAGCTGGTGCGTACCGACGACTGCGCCGTCCAGGCGCCCCAGGTGGAAGAGCTGGTGGGCCTGGTGCGCCAGTGGATGCAGGAGTTCAAGATCCAGGGCCATGACGAGGGCCGCCACAGCGGCCAGGTACGGGGCCTGATGGTCAGGAACGGCCAACAAAGCGGCCAGTGGATGCTGGTGCTGGTGACCCTGACGGCCGAGGTGCCGCATCTGGACGCCCTGGTACAGAAGCTCCAGGCCCAGGCTCCCTGGCTCACCACCCTGGTGCAGAACATCAACGGCGAACGCACCAACAGGGTGCTGGGCTTCGAGGACAAGGTGCTGTTCGGCCCCGGCGCCATCGAAGACAACATCGGCGAACTCTGCTTCAGCCTCTCGGCCCAGTCCTTCTTCCAGGTCAACCCGGCCCAGACCGCCGTGCTCTACGGCAAGGCCCTGGAATTCGCTGCCCTCAAGGGTGACGAGCAGGTGCTGGATCTCTACTGCGGCATCGGCACCATCAGCCTCTTCCTGGCCAAGGCCGCCGGCGCCGTGCTGGGGGTGGAATCCGTGCCCCAGGCCATAGCGGACGCCGAGGCCAACGCCAAGCGCAACGGTGCCGTCAATGCCAGCTTCAAGCTGGGCCGGGCCGAGGAACTGATGCCGGCCCTGGCGGCCGACGGCTACCAGCCGGCGGTGGTGGTGCTGGACCCGCCCCGCAAGGGCTGCGAAAGGACGGTACTGGACAACCTGCTGGCCATGGCCCCGGAAAAGCTGGTCTACGTGTCCTGCGATCCGGGCACCCTGGCCCGGGATCTCGCCGTGCTTACCCAAGGAGGCTATCGCATCGAGCTGGTGCAACCGGTGGACATGTTCCCCCACAGCCTCCATGTGGAAACAGTTGTGAAGCTGGTCAAGGAAGCTTGAGGCGGTGCATTGAGATAAGGGCGTCAAGGTTATAAGGTAACGCTGGCCCCGAACTTGTGGGGCGCAGTGCAGTCACAAGCTGCCGATACCGCCTGTTGCGGCAACCTTGGCGTGAGGCCCCATCGAGATGCGAAAGGCACCGGAAAAATTCGTCGAGCTGATGGTCGGAACGGTCTTGGAACCTTTCGCCCGGCTGCCCAGGGCCCACAAGCTGGCCCTGGCATCCACTGTGCTGCTGATGGCGGCGGTGATCGGTGTCCGTAATAACGGCGACCAGGAGAGCCTCTCCCTGCCGAGCCTGAACCTGGACCGCACTCCTGTCGCCATCCCGGAAGATGCGCCGGCGCCGGTGGCCGAAGCGCCCCAGGCCAAGGCCCTTTCCCTGCCCAATTTCGAATACCAGATCCATTCCGGCGACACCCTCAGCGGCATCTTCGACCACCTGGGGGTCAGCCAGGCCGCCATGTACCAGGTGCTGGACAGCGACCAGGAGATCCTGGCCCTCGACACCCTCAAGCCCGGCGACACCTTGCGCTTCTGGCTGGGGGAGGATAACGAACTGCAGAAACTGGAACTGCGCTTCAGCCTGGCCCACCAGGTGATCTTCAGCCGGGTGGACGACAGCCATTTCGAATTCAAGAAGGTGGACATCCCCGGCACCTGGCAGAGCGATGCCCTGGGCGGGGAGATCAACGGCAGCTTCTATCTCTCTGCCCAGAAGGCCGGCCTCTCCGAGAACGACATCGCCCGCATCTCCTCCCTGTTCAAGGACAAGCTCAACTTCGCCCGGGATCTTAGGGCCGGCGACAGCTTCCAGGTGGTGCGCCGCAGCCAGTTCGTGGACGGCGAAGCCACAGGGGACACCGAGCTGGCCGCCATCCGCATCAACAACAGGGGCAAGGAGCTGAACGCCTTCCTGTTCAGTGACGGCAGCTATTACGACGCCGACGGCCAGAGCCTGGCCAGGGCCTTCCTGCGCTATCCCACGGCCCGCCATTACCGCGTCAGCTCCCCCTTCAACCCCCATCGCCACCACCCGGTGACGGGCCGCTACGCCCCCCATAACGGCACCGACTTCGCCACCCCCAGCGGCACCCCGGTGCTGGCCACGGCCGACGGCGTGGTGACCCGGGTCACCAACCACCCCTATGCCGGCAAATACATCGTCATAGAGCACGGCGGCAAGTACGTCAGCCGTTACCTGCACCTGAGCAGGGCCCTGGTGCACAAGGGCCAACTGGTCAGCCGCGGCCAGAAGATAGCCCTGTCCGGCGCCACTGGCCGGGTCACGGGCCCGCACCTGCATTACGAGTTGCATATCGCCGGCCGCCCGGTGAACCCCATGACCGCCAAGATCCCCATGGCGGCGTCCGTTGAGCGCAAGGACAAGCCGGCCTTCGAGGCCGAGGTCAAGCAGCTCTCGGCCCAGCTGGACCAGGCCGGCCAGCCTGCCGCCTGATGATAAGCGCCATGAAAAAGGCCGCCCCTGGGGCGGCCTTTTTCATGCGGTCAACCTGTCCCGCTCACTCAGTGCCGGGAAGGCCTTCATCCAGAGCGCCACCACCAGCAAGGTGCCCAGGCCCCCCACCACTATGGCCGGCACCACCCCGAACCAGGCCGCCGTCAGCCCCGACTCGAACTCCCCCAGTTGGTTGGAGGTGCCGATGAAGATGTAGTTGACGGCGCTGACCCGGCCGCGCATGGCGTCCGGGGTCTCCAGCTGGATAAGGGTCGAGCGCACTATGACGCTGACCATGTCCGAGGCCCCCAGCACCAGCAGGGCCGCCAATGACAGCCAGAGGTTTTCAGAGAGTCCGAAGGCGATGGTGGCCAGGCCGAAGAGGGCCACGGCGGCGAACATCTTGCGGCCTACCCGCCGTTCCAGGGGGAAGCGGGCCAGCCACACCGACATCAGCAAGGCGCCCAGGGCCGGGGCCGAGCGCAGCAGCCCCAGGCCCCAGGGGCCTGTGTGCAGTATGTCCTTGGCAACGATCGGCAGCAGTGCCGTGGCACCACCCAGCAGCACCGAGAACAGATCCAGGGATATGGCCCCCAGCACCACGGGGTTCTGGCGGATATGGTGGATGCCGGAGAAGAGCCGGGCCAGGCTCACCGGCTCCTTGGGCGGGGCCTGGTGCTGGTGGGGCAGGGCTAGCAGCACCGCCGCCGAGAGGGCAAAGCCCAGCACTGAGGCGCCGTAGAGCCAGGAGGCCCCGGCCAGGTAGACAAGGCCGCCGAGGGCTGGGCCTGCTATGACGGTGGCCTCGCGGGTGCCTGCGGCCAGGGCCAGGGCCTTGGAAAGTTGCTCAGGCATGACCAGCTTGGGCAGCAGCGCCTGGGTGGCAGGGCCTTCGAAGGCCCGGGTCGCCCCCAGCAGGGCGCCGCAGCCGTAGATGAGGGCCGGGCTCAGCTGGCCGGCCAGGTTGGCCCAGGCCAGCACCGCCATCACCAGGGCCAGGACGGTGCGGCAAACCACCACTACCAGCCGGCGGTCGTGCTGGTCGGCGACGTGGCCGGCGATGAGGGTCAGCAGCAGCTGCGGCAGGAACTGGGCCAGGCCGATGAGGCCGAGGCTGAGGGCGCTGTGGGTGAGGCTGTACATCTGCCAGCCCAGGCCCACCACCAACATCTGGTAGGCCAGGGAGGAGGCGGTCTGGCCCAGCCAGAAGCGCAGGAAGGGCGGGTGGCGCAGCAGGAAAGCGTTGGACATCGCAGGGATCCCTTGGAGCGAGAGGGCGCATTTTATCGCTCCCGATTGCGGAGATCCCCGATTAAAAGGCCAGCGGCAGGAGGAAAGAGGTCAGCGGCCGAGGCCGGTCAGCCTGGCCCGTAGTGCCGGCAACACCTCTGCTTCGAACCAGGGATTGCGCTTGAGCCAAAGCAGGTTCCTGGGGCTGGGGTGGGGCAGGGGAAAGAAGCGGCCGTAATCGCCATGGTGGCGGACCCGCTCGGTGAGGCTGCGCTTGTCGCCCAGATAATGATCCTGCGCATAGCGGCCTACCAGCAAAACCAGTTCAATCTGGGGCATGGCGGCCAGCAGGCGGTCGTGCCAGGTGGGGGCACATTCGGGGCGGGGCGGCAGGTCGCCGCTCTTGCCCTTGCCGGGGTAGCAGAAACCCATGGGCATGATGGCCACCCTGGACTCGTCGTAGAAGGTCTCCCTGTCCATCTGCAGCCACTGGCGCAGCCTGTCGCCCGAAGGGTCGTTGAAGGGAATGCCGGTGGCGTGGACGCGGGTGCCGGGGGCCTGGCCTATGATCAGCAGCCTGGCCGTGGCGCTTGCCCTCACTACGGGGTTGGGGCCCAGGGGCAGTTGTGCTTCACAAAGCCGGCACTGTCGCACTAGCTCAAGAAGCGGCTTAATATCGGCCATAGTACTGTTCTGCCAGGGATGTCATGCCATGCACTTTGTGTCAGTTTCCCCCTTGTTGCAAATCCTCCTGGCCCTGGGGCTGGGGCTCATCATCGGCTCCGAGCGGGGCTGGCAGGAGCGGGATGGGCCAGAGGGCAGCCGGGTGGCGGGGATCCGCACCTTCTCCCTGCTGAGCCTCACCGGCTGCCTTGCCGGGCTCCTGGCCAACAGCCTGGGGCCCTGGATAGTGGCGGTCAGCGGCCTGGGGGTGGCGGGGCTGCTGGCGATGGCCCATTGGCTGGAGAACCGGCTGCGTAACGACCAGGGGCTGACCACAGTAGTGGCGGGGCTGGTGACCTGGGCCCTGGGGGTGATGGTGACCCAGGATCTGATCCTCGAAGCGGTATCCAGTGCCGTCATCACCGCTGTCTTGCTGCACCTCAAGGCTCCCATGCATCGCTGGTTGACCCGCATCGACGACGAGGAGATCAAGGCGGTGCTGCAGATGCTGGTGGTGGGGCTGGTGGTGCTGCCCATATTGCCGGACAAGGGCCTGGGGCCCTGGCAGGCCGTCAATCCCCAGGCCATCGGCTGGCTGGTGGTGCTGATCGCCGCCATCAGCCTGCTGGGCTATTTCTCGCTGCGGCTCATAGGCCCTGACAAGGGGGTGATGCTGACCAGTATCTTCGGTGGCCTGGCTTCCAGCACCGCCGTGACCCTGAGCCTGTCCAAACTGAACCGCGACCTGCCGCTGCCCAGGTTGTTGGCGGCCGGCATCCTGATGGCCTGCGGCATCATGTACCCGCGCATCTTGGTCGTGGCGGCCCTGGTTAACCCGGCCCTGCTGGCACCGCTCTGGCTGCCGATGATGGTGATGTTCGCCGTCTGCATCGCCATGTCGCTGCTGCTGTGGCGCCGCGGCAGCGGCGTGCGCAACGAAAAGCTGGCACCCCAACCCTTCCAGCTTTGGCCGGCGGTGAAGTTCGGCCTCTATATCGCCGGCATCATGCTGTTGTCGGCGGCCATCACCCACTGGTTCGGCGAGCAGCGGCTCTGGCTGGTGGCGGTGGCGGCGGGCCTGGCGGACGTGGATGCCATCACCGTGAGCCTGTCGCGGATGGCCCTGGACAGCATCCAGGCAGACACTGCCGTGCAAGGCATAGTGCTGGCGGCCGTCACCAATACGGTGGTCAAGGGTATGCTGGCGCTGTACATAGGGGGCCTGGCCCTGGGCAGGCTGGTGTGGCTGGGGCTGGGGGCCACCACTCTGGCGGCCGGCCTGGCGCTCTGGCTCTGGTAGGGGAAAGGAGCGCCAGCAGGCTGGCACCGCTATCCACATGCAGGGGCCTGGCCCTGGGCAGGCTGGTGTGGCTGGGGCTGGGGGCCACCACTGTGGCGGCCGGCCTGGCGCTCTGGCTCTGGTAGGGGAAAGGAGCGCCAGCAGGCTGGCACCGCTATCCACATGCAGGGGCCTGGTCCAGGGCAGGCTGGTGTGGCTGGGGCTGGGGGCCACCACTGTGGCGGCCGGCCTGGCGCTCTGGCTCTGGTAGGGGAAAGGAGCGCCAGCAGGCTGGCACCGCTATCCACATGCAGGGGCCTGGCCCTGGGCAGGCTGGTGTGGCTGGGGCTGGGGGCCACCACTGTGGCGGCCGGCCTGGCGCTCTGGCTATGGTGATCGAAAAGGCCAGCGCAACGCTGGCCTTTTGGGCTTAGAAGCGGCCGGCTTGGTAGTCCTGCATGGCCTGCTGGATCTCTTCCGATGTGTTCATCACGAAGGGCCCGTAACGCACCACGGGTTCGCGCAGCGGCTGGCCGGCGATGAGCAGGAAGCGGCCGCCTTCGGCCGATGATACCGAGAGTTGATCGCCGTCCTTGAGCACCACCATGTTGCCCTTGGTGACGCCCTGCTCCCCTATCTCGACACTGCCTTCAAAGACATTGACCAGGGCGTTGTGGCCTGAGGGCACAGCTATGCTGAGCTGGCCGCCGGGCACCAGTTCGATGTCCAGGTACAAAGGATCCAGGGTTACGCCGTCCACAGGCCCTGTCGCCTCGCCATAACGGCCGGCGATGACCTTGATGCTGTTGCCGGCGTCGTCACTCACCACGGGGATGTGGCGGCTGGCGATGTCCTGGTAACGGGGGGCCTTCATCTTCTCGGCCCTGGGCAGGTTCACCCAGAGCTGGAAGCCGCGCATCAGCCCCTGCTCCTGCTCCGGCATCTCGGAGTGGATGAGGCCTGAGCCCGCCGTCATCCACTGCACGTCACCGCTTTGCAGCAGACCCTCGTTGCCCTTGTTGTCGCGGTGGCGCATGCGACCATTGAGCATGTAGGTCACCGTCTCGAAGCCGCGATGGGGATGGTCGGGGAAGCCGGCCAGATAGTCGTCCGGGCTGTCGGAGCTGAATTCGTCCAGCAACAGGAAGGGGTCCAGATCCGGCAGGCTCTGGGTGCCGATGAGGCGCTTGAGTTTGACGCCGGCGCCGTCGCTGGTGGCTTGGCCTGGGATCAGCGCCTTGATGGTACGTAACATGGCATGTCCTCCAATCTTGGGGTTGGGAACAGCATAGCCTTCGTTTTTGCCACTTAATATGGCGAAATGTCGGCGCTATCTTTCGACAAATTAAGACTATCTACCGGCCTTGAGTTGGCCTTCCAGAAGCGGCGCCGCTATGGGACTGCCGGGGTAGCCGGGCACGGCGCCGAAGCCGCCCTGCTGCCAGCGTTCGCGGGCCTGGGCTATCTCCTCGGTGCTGCGGCCCACGAAGTTCCACCACATGACGATATCTTCGTCCAAGGGTTGGCCGCCCAGGCAGATGATGACGGCATCGCGCAGTTCCAGCCGGGTTTCCTGGTGGCCTGTGCCCAGGTAATAGAGCCTGTCCTTGCCCATGGTTTCGCCGTCCAGCCTGGCCTCTCCTTTGAGCAGCAGCAAGCCGTATTCGAAGTGGGGTTCCAGCACCAGCTCGAAGTCGCCGCTGCCTTTGAGTTCGGCGCCGAAGAGGGGGCTGTGGTAGCGGGCCGGTGAGCTTTGACTGGCGTAGTCACCGGCAAAGAGGGTCAGGGTCACCTGGCCTTCGATATGGCGGGGCAGCCCCTGGTGGTGGGCGAAGGCCGGCTCGCACTCGGCCATGGCCTTGGGCAGGGCCACCCAGAACTGCACGCCGAAGAGGCGGCCGCCGACGGGAGTCAGCCCTTCTTCCGAGTGGGCTATGCCACGGCCGGCTGTCATCAGGTTCAACTGGCCCGGGGTAATGACCTGGTCCGAGCCCAGGGTGTCGCGGTGGCGGATGCTGCCTTCCAGCAGCCAGGTGACTGTCTGCAGGCCGATATGGGGATGGGGGGCCACGTCCAGCTTGTGCTCGGCCGTGACCTCCAGGGGGCCCATGCGGTCCAGGAAACACCAGGGACCTATCAGGCGGCGCTGGCGCTGGGGCAGGGCCCTGGCCACCACCAGGCCGGGGTTGAGTTCCCTGGCCTTGATGTCATAGCTGTCCCGCTCGGGGCAGGGGGCGCCCGCTGGGCAGCCGGTCAGTTCGGGGTCGGGTGCCAGATCGCTCATGCTGCCTCCCATTAAAAAAGGGCGCTGTCGCGCCCTCTTGGTCATTGTACGTTGACGGTGATTTTTTCGGAGATCACGGCCGGGGTGAAGGGCACATGGGCGTAGTCGCCGAGGATCAGTTGCAGGGTATGTTTGCCGGGGCTCAGGGTCAGCTGGGTCTCGGTCTGGCCGCCACCGAAGTGCTTGACGTGGTCGTTGGCGGGCAGGGGTTTGGTCAGGTCCGGCAGCTTATCGAGGTCGATCAGCAGGTGATGGTGGCCGGTGTTCTTGACCATGGTGCCGGCGGGGGCGACGCCCATGCCGGTGAGGCCGAAGCGGACAGTGAAGGTCTTGCTGACGGTGGCGCCGTCCTGGGGAGAGATGAAGTAGACGCTGGCGCCGGCCGGGGCTTCGGTGGCAAAGGCGCTGGCGGAAGCGGCCAGCAGGGCGGTAGCGGCGAGGAAGGCTTTCATGTGGAGGCTCCTTGTTGTGATTCAGCTCAACATACTCCCCAAGACCCTGAGCGGCAAGGGCAGGGCAAGCGGGCGGGGCTGGCGGGCTCCTGGCCGGCTGCCAGGCTGGGCTGAAGCTGAGGGAGCCCGCTCAGGCCTGGCCGAAGCCGCCCGGGTTTTCCACCAGCCAGGCGCTTTCCTCGGCGGTGTCGGGGCGCCCCAGGGCCTTGTTGCGGTAGGGGAAGCGGCCGAAGCGATCCACTATGGCCTGGTGCAGCTCGGCAAAGCGCCGGGAGTTGTCCACTATGGGCTTGATGGCGGCGGGCACCTGCCCGGCGAGGCGGGCAAAGCAGTCCACCCCCAGGGCCTGCAGGGCCCTGTCTTCGGCGTGCATCAGCGGCATGTAGAAAAAGAGCCGGTAGGCGGCGGGCAGGGTGCTGTCCTGGCCCAGGCTGAGCCCTTCCTCCACCAGTTGTTGGGCCAGGGGATCCTGGGCAAAGGCCTGGGCTGTGCCGCGGTGGATGTTGCGGCTGAACTGGTCGAGCAGCAGCAGCAGGGCGACCCTGCCGGCCGGTTCATCGGCCCAGTGGTCGTATTGGCCCTTGATGGCCTTTTGCAGATCGGCCCCGAAGAGCCTGGTCAGCTCCTGGTCGAAGGCGGGGTCCGACTGGAACCAGAGCTGGCGGTGCGCCCCGTCGCTCATGCCGTCCTCGTCCAGGGCGCCGAACCAGAAATCGAGAATGTCCTGATATTCATCCATGCCTTGTCACCATGAAAAAAGCCTCCGTACGGAGGCTTTTTTACCAGCCATTGAAGGCCAAGTCAGCCAGAAACTCCCAGAGTGCTTCCATATCGCCCTCCTTGTTGTTGCAGTCCAGTTTAGGCGACTTTTCCCTGGGATGCCTGGCCTAGGCCATGGCCAGCCAGTCAACTGCTACATTAAAAAAGCCAGGTAAGACAGCCAGTTGCTATGGAAGAACGGAAGCCTGGCCAGGATTTGCGTTCGGGCTTATCTGAATTTCAAGAGGCGACAGCATGTCCAAGGCGGCCATCGAAAAGCTCTCCGAAGACTGGACCCATAGCCTGGCGGCCTTGTGGAACCTGCCGCTGTACCAAAGCGGCGACGCCAAGGTCACACTGGGCCAGATCTGCATCGCCCTGCTGATCAGCATCATCGGTTTCATCCTGGTTCAGTGGCTGACCCATGGCCTGCATAAGCGATTGACCCTCAAGCTGGGGGACAACAGGGCCCATGTGCTGCAACGGCTGCTGTCCTACCTGCTGTACCTGGTGATCATACTGGTGGCCCTGCCCTTTGCCGGCATTCCCGTCACCATCTTCGCCGTGCTGGGCGGCGCCGTGGCCATCGGCATAGGTTTCGGGGCCCAGAACCTCATCAACAACCTGATCTCCGGCTTCATCCTGCTGATCGAGCAGCCGATCCGCATCGGTGACACTGTTGAGTTGGGGGAAGAGGTGGGCATGGTCAAGGACATCGGCAACCGCTGCGTGCGCATATTGCGCACCGACGGCGTCCATGTGCTGGTGCCCAACTCCTACTTCCTCGAGCAGCGGGTGGTGAACTGGACCCTGTTGCAGGCCGCCCATGTCCGGGGCTCTGTGACTGTCGGGGTTGCCTACGGCTCGGACGTGCAGAAGGTCAGGGCGCTGATGCTGGCGGCGGCCATTGCCCACCCCGGCGTCGAGGAATACCCTGGCCCCGAGGTGCTGTTCGACGACTTCGGCGACAACAGCCTGGTGATGAAGCTCCTCTACTGGGTGCCGGCCAGAGTCCCCATGGATCTGCGGCGGGTGGCCTCGGATCTGCGTTTCGAACTGGACGAGGCTTGCAAGGGAGCTGGTATCGTCATCGCCTTCCCCCAGCGGGATCTGCACCTGGACAAGGTGCAGGTGGAACTGGTGCGGCGCTGAGCTATTCGGTCAGGAAGGCCATCAGCAGCAGCCGGCCTTCGCGGCTGCCCAGGAGTTCGGCGGGTACGGCGTTCAGCTCCAGCTGGTACTGGGTCAGCCAGAGGTAACGGTCCATTTCGTTGTCGAGGTGGGTATTGATCAGTGTCAGCAGCCTGGGCATCTCCTCGAAGACTTCGCCGCCGGCTACCATGAAGGCCGGGTAGCGCAGCTCGTCCCCCCAGATCAGCTCCAGCAGGAAGCCCTGCTCCGCCAGTTGCTGGCAGAGGGTGTCGGCGGCCATGGTGGGCACGCCGCGCAGGTGATCCACCACCTGGTCGGCACTCCACAACGGGAATTGCCCCAGCCGCTCCCTGAGCGCATCCCGCCACAGGTGCTGGGTGCGGATATGCAGGGTCCGAAGACGATCCGGGTGTTCCATAACTCCTCCTGGCTACTTGCTGCTAAGTCTAGTCAGGATGCGCGCCACTGAGGGGAGCTAGGTGGTCCTCCAAGCCTGCCCATGGAGGCTTGACGCTAATGGTTAATTTATGTTCTTTTATTTTCAGGGATGAAAACTCATGACCAAGGAGAGGTCTATGTCACTGAAAAACCATCTGAAAAGCGGCGTCGTCTATCTCGGTATTTTTGCCGGCTGTGCCGGTATCGGCTGGGCTGCGGCGCAACTTCCCCATTGGCTGAAACCCAACTACACGACAGGAAACTTCACGGCATTGCACAGCCGCTTCGAAGAACCCGTGATCCTCTTTGGCACCAGCTGGTGTCCTTACTGCGCCAAGACTCGCAAGCTGCTGCAAGAGCACAAGATCCCCTTCCACGAGATCAACGTTGAAGGCTCGGATGTCGAGCGTGCCGACTATAAAAAAATGAACGCCCAAAGCATCCCTGTGCTGGTGATTGGGGATCGCAAGATCGACGGCTACCGCCCCGAGGCGATACTTGAAGCCTACCGCCACCTCCAGAACTCATAAGACTGGCCGGATTGCCGGCCAAGCACTGCAGTTCCTCACCCAGGGATACTGGGTTTATTGGAGATAAGGAATGTCTTTATGAAGATCAAAGCAAAGATCGCGCTGGCTGCTGCTGGCCTGGGTATGGGAATGTCTGTCGCTTTTACCACCCTGGCAGCCGACAACTGTGACAGCTGTTGGGCACAGGAAGAAGCCTGTGTCATGAGTGGGCTCCCGGGATATAAGTGCGAACAGATCTTGGAACTCTGCCTGCAGCGGAACGGTTGTGGCCTCGTCAAATAAGCAAGGGCAAACCATGAAAGGGCGCCTATGGCGCCTTTTTTGTACCCGCACTTTGACCTGAAAGCTGTAGATAATTTGCCTGATGAAGGGGCAGCTGCCATCTTGGTCAAAGCAAAAGGAGGTGACCATGTTCGATACCCGGCAAGTGCTCAACCAGACCCCGCCCTTGGAAAAGGTCGATGCATTCAGCCTGGACAGGGCCCTGACCGAGGGGGTGGTCAGGGAAGGAGCTGGCTGGGCCAAGGAGGCGCTCTCGGATCATGGCCGCTGGATAACGGAGCCCGAGACCCTGGCCCTGGGCTTTGCCGCCAATGCCCATCCTCCTGAGTTCCAGAGCCATGATCGCCAGGGCCGCCGCCTGGACGCCATCGACTACCACCCCAGCTACCATCAGTTGATGCAGAAAGCCATGTCCGAGGGGCTGCACGCCGCCCCTTGGCGGGAACCCAAGCCGGGTGCCCATGTGGCCCGTGCCGCCAAGTACTACCTGCACAGCCAGGTGGAGGCCGGCCATGGTTGCCCTGTGACCATGACCTTCGCCGCCGCCCCCGTGCTCAGGGCCCAGCTGCCGGACTGGCACCAGAAATTGATGGCCCTGGATTACGACGGCAGCAACAGGCCCCATGAGCAGAAGCGCTGCCTGACCTTGGGCATGGGCATGACCGAGAAACAGGGCGGCTCGGACGTGCGCGCCAACATCAGCATCGCCCGGCTCCACAACGACGGCTGCTACGAGCTGGTAGGGCACAAGTGGTTCCTCTCGGCGCCCATGTCCGACGCCTTCCTGATGTTGGCCCAGGCCCAGGGCGGCCTCTCCTGTTTCCTGGTGCCCCGCTGGTGGCAGGGCCAGAAGAACCCGGTGGAGATACAGCGGCTCAAGGACAAGCTGGGCAACAGATCCAACGCCTCCAGCGAAGTGGAGCTCAAGGGGGCCCGCGGCTGGCTGTTGGGCCAGGAGGGTAAGGGGGTGCAGACCATCATCGAGATGGTGGCCCTGACCCGCTTCGACTGCATGCTGGGCTCGAGCGCCGGCCAGCGCCAGGCGGTGGTGCAGGCGGTCCATCATGCCCAGCACCGCCAGGCCTTCGGCAAGCGCCTCATCGACCAGCCGCTGATGGCCTCCGTGCTGGCCGACCTGCAACTGGAAGCCGAAGGCAGCCTCGCCTTGAGCCTGCGTATGGCAAGGGCCCTCGACAACCAGGCCGATCCCCATGAGCAGGCGCTGCTGCGCCTGGGCACGGCGGTGGGCAAGTTCTGGATCTGCAAACGCACTCCCCAGCATGCCATGGAGGCCATGGAATGCCTGGGTGGCAACGGCGTCATGGAGAACTTCATCACGGCGCGGCTCTACCGGGAGGCGCCCATCAACGCCATCTGGGAGGGATCCGGCAACATCCAGGCCCTGGATGTTTTACGGGCCCTGGACCGCCACCCAGAGAGCCTGGATGCCTGGGCCCGCGAGCTGGACGGTACCTTGACCCAGCACCCGCTGCTGGAACTGGCCTGGCGCCAGCTCCAGCACCTCCTGAAGACAGACGCCCTGATCGGCGCCAGGCGCATCACGGAGCTGCTGGCCCTGACCCTGCAAGGGGCCCTGTTGGCCAAAGGGGCCCCCAATGGTGTGGCCGATGCCTTTATCCGTTCACGGCTGGGGGAAGGGGGCCACAGCTACGGCACCCTGCCAACCGGCACTGACCTGGATTTACTCCTCCAGAGGGCCTACTGGCAAGGATGAAAAAGCCCGGCTCAGGCCGGGCTTTTTGTCAGGCGAAGACCTCGTCGAAGAGGTTCGCCATCATGGCGAAGGCCCTTCGGGTCACCACCGGGTTGTACTGGCTGCGCCCCGGCCTGTTGGCACTGGGGTCGGTGAAGGAATGGTAGGTGCCGCCGAAGTTCACCAGCTGCCAGTCCGCTTCCAGGCCGTCCATCTCCGCCTCGAAGGCGGCGATGGCCCCCTTCGATACCAGGGGATCGGCGGCGCCGTTCAGCACCAGCACCGGGCCAGTGGGCCTCTTGCTGGTCTCTGGCTGCGGGGTCTCCAGCAGGCCGTGGAAGGTCACCACTGCCCTCAGCGCCAATCCCATCCGCGCCAGCTCCAAGGCGCAGGCGCCGCCGAAGCAGAAGCCGAAGGCGGCCAGCCTGTCCCCGGCGATGCCCAGCTTGGCTGCTTCGTCTTGCAATGCCTGGTAGGCGGCCAGCAGCCGGCGGCGCAGCAGGGCGTTGTCGGCCTTAAGCGGCGCCATGGCGGCCTGGGCTTCCTCGACGTTACCGACCGGGGTGCCGTAAGGGTCCAGCACCAGTATGGCGCTGTTGTCGTCCAGCAATTGCTCGGCCAGTTGGATGGCCCCCTGGCTGACCCCCAGGAAATTGGGGGCCATCAGCAGGGCCCTGTCTGGCTTGGCGCCAGCCTTGAAAAGCAGCCTGCCCTCGAAGGGCAGGCCGTCCACCTCGTATGGCACTGCGAGGTTCTGTATCGCCATCAGCTACTACTCCGTTCAATAGGCGCTTTGGTGGACCCCTTTGGCGGCCCTGCCCGAGGGGTCGGCGTTGTTCTGGAAGCTGGCATCCCAGGCCAGGGCCGCCGGCGTCGAACAGGCCACCGACTTGCCGTGGGGCACGGTACGGACCACCGAATCTTGGCTGCCGAAATGCTCTTCGAAGATCTGGCGGTAGTAATAGGCTTCCTTGGTGTCCGGGGTGTGGAGCGGGAAGCGGTACTGGGCCGTCTGCAGCTGCTGGTCTGTGACCTCCATGGCCGTCATCTCCTTGAGGCTGTCTATCCAGCTGTAGCCGACGCCGTCGGAGAACTGCTCCTTCTGGCGCCAGGCCACCGATTCTGGCAGCAGGTCGGCAAAGGCCTCCCTGACTATGTGCTTCTCAATCTTGCCGTTGCCGCACATCTTGTCGGCCGGGTTGAGGCGCATGGCGAGATCCATGAACTCCTTGTCCAGGAAGGGCACGCGGGCCTCTATGCCCCAGGCGGCCATGGCCTTGTTGGCCCTCAGGCAGTCGAAGAGGTAGAGCTTGTCCAGCTTGCGCAGGGTTTCCTCGTGGAACTCCCGGGCGTTGGGGGCCTTGTGGAAGTAGAGGTAGCCGCCGAACAGCTCGTCAGAGCCTTCGCCGGAGAGCACCATCTTGATGCCCATGGCCTTGATCTTGCGGGCCATCAGGTACATGGGGGTAGCGGCGCGGATGGTGGTGACGTCATAGGTTTCCAGGTGGTAGATGACGTCCCGCAACGCATCCAGGCCCTCCTGCACCGTGAAGTGCATCTCGTGGTGCACTGTGCCTATGTGCTGGGCCACTGTCTGGGCGGCGGCAAGGTCCGGCGAGCCCTTGAGACCGACGGCGAAGGAGTGGAGCCTCGGCCACCAGGCGGCGCTTTGCTCGTCGTCCTCGATACGGCGCGCGGCGTGGAGCTGGGCCAGGGCCGAGATCACCGACGAGTCCAGGCCGCCGGACAGCAGCACCCCGTAGGGCACGTCCGACATCAGCTGGCGCTTGACGGCGGCGTCCAGGGCCTCGCGCAGCTCGGCCGCCGAGCTGGGGTTGTGCTCCACCGCCTCGTAGGCCTGCCAGTCACGCTGGTAGTAGCGTTTGATCTGGCCGTCCTTGGAGGACAGGTAATGGCCGGGGGGGAAGGTCTCCACTTGGTTGCAGACCGGGGTCAGGGCCTTCATCTCGGAGGCCACATAGAAGTTGCCGTCCTTATCCCAGCCGATGTAGAGCGGGATTATGCCCATGTGGTCGCGGCCGATCAGGTAGCTGTTGTCGGTGGCGTCATAGAGCACGAAGGCGAAGATGCCGTTCAGTTCGTCGAGGAAGGCTTCGCCCTTGTCCTTGTAGAGCGCCAGTATCACCTCGCAGTCGGACTCGGTCTGGAAGGCGTAGCTGTCCTGGTATTGCTGGCGGATGGCCCTGTGATTGTAGATCTCGCCATTAACGGCCAACACATGGTTCTTTTCGGCATTGTAGAGGGGCTGGGCGCCATTATTCATGTCGACGATGGCCAGGCGCTCGTGGGCGATGATGGCATTGTTGTCGGCGTAGATACCGGACCAGTCGGGGCCGCGGTGGCGCATGCGTTTGGACATTTCCAGGGCGGTTTTACGCAGTTCCTGGGGGTCAGACTTCAGATCCAAAATACCGAAAATAGAACACATGTGGTTTTCCTAGCGTTGCATGGCAGTTAGTGGGTTATGGAACACACCCCGACCTTGCCACCGGCCAAGGGCCTTGGCAACAGCTTGTTACTATCTAGTACTTTAGTTTGAAAAAGGGGGCTTTTATGGTGCTAAAGGGTGATGACAGCTGGCCGTGAATACGGTATTGATGTTGGCTTGCCGGCGTTCGCCGGCATCTTTTGGGGATAGACAGGGTGAACAGAGCAGGACTCAAGCTACTCTTTCTTGTCGGCAGTCCGATGCTGCTGGCGTCCTGCTGTGACAAGACGGTGCTGGCCACCGCCGATTCCCCGGATCAGTACTACCGCGCCGTGCTGTCGGTGCGCCGCTGTGGCGAGCAGCCGGTCACAGAGCTGATGCTCGAACCCCGCTCCTTCTGGCATTTCGCCAACCACCAGCTGGTCTGGGTGGCCAAGGCTCCCGGCGACCATGTCTCCCTGAACTGGCAGGGGGAAAACAACCTGACCGTCAGTTACCCCCAACATACCCAGGTCACCAAGGCCGAGCCCCTGTCCATGGGGGTGGCGCTGCATTACCAGCCGACGGACAGCAGCGACGTGGCCCAGTCTGGCGTCTAGCCCTTTAGGCCTGCCTTGAGTTGCTGGCCGCAGTAGCGGCATTGGTATTGGCCATCCCCCCTCTGCACCTTGTTGTGGCGGCGTACGCTGAGTTGGTGCTGCCGGCAGCGGCAATGGTAGGTAAAGGTCCTTTCCTTCAGCTCGAAATCGTGGGTGCGCTTGGGGGCCAGGCCAAACAGCTCCACCATCAGGGCCTGCCATTCAATGCCATGGGGGCGGATGCGGGAACCGTGCAGCTGCCAGGCCAGCCAGTGGGCCACCTCGTGGGGCACTACCTCGTCCAGGAAGGCCTGGCGGTTGTCTTGGTAAAGCGCCTTGTTGAAGCGCAGCAACCCCTTGCCCATGTGGGCTTGGCCGGCGGCCCGGCCGCGCAGATCCAGGCTGACCCCAGGCCGCTTGAATAGGCGGCCAAAACGGGCCTCGGCCCGCTCGAAACAGGCCGCCACGGCCGTCTCCAACACTTCTTTGCTCACCCTTTACCTTTCTTTTCGTTGCCGGCGCCAGGCCCGGGGTCTGATGAGGGGTCTTTTACCACAAAAAAGGAAAACCCGATGAGAACCTTGCCCCTGATGAGCTTTCTGGCTTTGGTGCTGGCGGGCTGTTGCAGCTGCGACCGGGACAGGCCCGCTGAGCGTGAGATGACCCAGCCCAGCAGCTACTTCTCCACCTACATCAGCGAGGACGGCTCCAAGCGCTTCGTGTTCAGTCTGGAAACCCAGGGCGGCCGCAGTGGCCCCGGCATGGGTGGCCGGGAGGGGCGAGGTGGCCGCGGTGGGCCGGGCATGGGCAGGTCCGGCGGCGACCGGGGTGGCCAGCAGGCCCGGCAGGAGGCTGGCCAGGGACAAGACAAACTGCTGGAGCTGCTGGAAGAGAAACTGGCCGACAACGGCTATTGCCGCAGCGGTTACATACAGCTGGACAGCACCCAGCGCGGCCATTTCCTGCGTTTCACCGGCGAGTGCAACGAGAGCGCCACCGATGAGGACCGCAAGCGCTTCCCCAACGTCGGCAACGGCGGCCTGGAGAAGCTGGGGCGTTGAGCCCAGACGCTAAGCCATAAAAAAAGGCGCCAGACGGCGCCTTTTTTGTGGGCTTCAAGCTTACTTGAGGCCAGCGGCTTCGCGCAGGGCTTCGGCCTTGTCGGTCTTTTCCCAGGGGAACTCGTCGCGGCCGAAGTGGCCGTAGGCGGCGGTCGGCTGGTAGATGGGCCTGTTCAGGTCCAGCATCTGCACCAGGCCGTAGGGGCGCAGGTCGAAGTGCTCGCGGACCAGCTGGTCGATGCGCTCTTCTTCGATCTTGCCGGTGCCGAAGGTCTCCACGGAGATGGAGGTCGGCTCGGCCACGCCGATGGCGTAGGACACCTGGATCTCGCAGCGGTCGGCCAGGCCGGCGGCGACGATGTTCTTGGCGACGTAGCGGGCGGCGTAGGCGGCGGAGCGGTCAACCTTGGACGGATCCTTACCGGAGAAGGCGCCACCACCGTGACGGGCCATGCCGCCGTAGGTGTCGACGATGATCTTACGGCCGGTCAGGCCGCAGTCGCCCATGGGGCCGCCGATCACGAAGTTGCCGGTGGGGTTGATGAAGTACTTGGTCTTATTGGTCAGCCACTCGGCGGGCAGAACCGGCTTGATGATGTGCTCCATCACGGCTTCACGCAGGGTGGCCTGGTCGATTTCCGGGCTGTGCTGGGTGGACAGCACCACGGCGTCGATGGCCACGGGCTTGCCGTTCTCGTAGACGAAAGTCACCTGGGACTTGGCGTCGGGGCGCAGCCAGGACAGTTCCTTGGACTTGCGCACGTGGGCCTGGCGCTTGACCAGACGGTGAGAATAGGTGATGGGGGCGGGCATCAGCACGTCGGTTTCGTTGGAGGCGTAACCGAACATCAGGCCCTGGTCACCGGCGCCCTGCTCGAAGGGATCGGCACGGTCAACGCCCATGGCGATGTCGGGGGACTGCTTGCCGATGGCGTTCAGCACGGCGCAGCTGTCGCCGTCGAAGCCCATTTCGGAGCTGGTGTAGCCGATCTCGCGGACGGTGCGGCGGGCCAGTTCTTCGATGTCGACCCAGGCGGAAGTGGTGATTTCGCCACCGACGATCACCATACCGGTCTTGACGTAGGTCTCACAGGCAACCCGGGCTTTCGGGTCCTGGGCCAGGATGGCGTCAAGGACGGCGTCGGAGATTTGGTCGGCGATCTTGTCAGGATGGCCTTCAGAAACGGACTCGGAAGTAAAAAGACGTCTGGTCATTTCCCACTCAACTCATTGAATGTCGGCAAGAAAAGCCTGAAACGCCGGCGTGGCGGCCCAGGCCCCGAAATTAGGGCGGCGATATTACACAGATGGACGTCCAGACGCCAGTACTTCTGTGCAAAAATTCTCCGGCCTGTGATGCCCACCATTAAAGCCCAAAGGGCGGCGCCTGGAAAGGCGCAAGCGATTTGCCCCCAAGGCCCCTGTTGGGCGAAAATAAGGCCGATTTTTTAACCCCAGAGTCCCGGAGTTCTTGATGCCCTCCCGTCGCCAGCTTGCCAACGCCATCCGCGCCCTGTCCATGGACGCGGTCCAGAAAGCCAAATCCGGTCACCCCGGTGCCCCCATGGGTATGGCGGACATCGCCGAAGTGCTGTGGAACGATTACCTGAACCACAACCCCCAGAACCCCGACTGGGCCGACCGTGACCGCTTCGTGCTTTCCAACGGCCATGGCTCCATGCTGATCTATTCCCTGCTGCACCTCAGCGGCTACGATCTCGGCATCGAAGACCTCAAGCAGTTCCGCCAGATGCACAGTCGCACCCCGGGCCACCCCGAGTACGGCTACACCCCGGGCGTCGAGACCACCACCGGCCCCCTGGGCCAGGGCATCACCAACGCCGTGGGCATGGCCATCGCCGAGAAGAGCCTGGCCGCCCAGTTCAACAGACCCGGCCACGACATCGTCGACCACTTCACCTATGTGTTCCTGGGCGACGGCTGCCTGATGGAAGGCATCTCCCACGAAGCCTGCTCCCTGGCCGGCACCCTGGGCCTGGGCAAACTGATCGCCTTCTATGACGACAACGGCATCTCCATCGACGGCCACGTCGAAGGCTGGTTCACCGACGACACCGCCAAGCGCTTCGAAGCCTACGGCTGGCAAGTGGTCCGCGACGTGGACGGCCACTCAGCCGAAGCCGTCAAGGCCGCCATCGAGGAAGCCCGCTCCGATCTGAGCCGCCCGACCCTGGTGATCACCAAGACCATCATCGGTTTCGGCAGCCCCAACAAGGCCGGCAGCCACGACTGCCACGGCGCCCCCCTGGGCGACGACGAGATCAAGGCTTCCCGCGAATTCCTGAAGTGGGAGCACGCCCCCTTCGAGATCCCCGCCGACATCTATGCCGGTTGGGACGCCAAGGAGAAGGGCGCCAAGCTGGAAGGGGACTGGAACACCAAGTTCGCCGCCTACCAGGCCGCCTACCCCGAGCTGGCCGCCGAGTTCCTGCGCCGCCAGAAGGGCGAACTGCCCGCCGACTTTGCCGACAAGGCCGCCGCCTATGTGCAGCAGTGCCAGGACAAGGGCGAGAAGATAGCCACCCGCAAGGCCTCCCAGAACGCCATCGAAGCCTACGCAGCCCTGCTGCCGGAATTCATGGGCGGTTCCGCGGATCTGGCCGGTTCCAACCTGACCCTCTGGTCCGGCTCCAAGCCCCTGACCCATGATGATGCCTCCGGCAACTACATCTGGTACGGGGTGCGTGAATTTGGCATGAGCGCCATCATGAACGGCATCGCCCTGCACGGCGGTTTCATCCCCTACGGCGCCACCTTCCTGATGTTCATGGAATACGCCCGCAATGCCGTGCGCATGGCCGCCCTGATGAAGCAGCGCGCCATCTTCGTCTACACCCACGACTCCATCGGCCTCGGTGAAGACGGCCCCACCCACCAGCCGGTGGAGCAGGTGGCCAGCCTGCGCATGACCCCCAACATGAGCACCTGGCGCCCGGCCGACACCGTCGAGAGCGCCGTGGCTTGGCTGCACGCCATAGAGCGCACAGACGGCCCCACCTCCCTGGTGTTCAGCCGTCAGAACCTGCCCTGCCTGGAACGCAGTGCCCAGCAACTGGCCGACGTCCGTAAGGGTGGCTACATCATCAAGGACTGTGCCACTGCGCCTGAGCTTATCCTCATCGCCACCGGTTCCGAGGTTGAGCTGGCACTCAACGCCGCCGAGGTGCTGGCCGGCAAAGGCCGTGCGGTGCGTGTGGTTTCCATGCCCTGTACCGACGTCTTCGAGGCCCAGAGCAAGGAATACAAGGAGTCCGTGCTGCCGGCCGCCGTCACCAAGCGGGTGGCTGTCGAAGCCCTCATCGCCGACTACTGGTACAAGTACGTGGGCCTGAATGGCGCCGTGGTGGGCATGACCACCTTCGGTGAGTCCGCCCCGGCCGGCGACCTCTTCAAGCATTTCGGTTTCACCGTCGACAACGTCGTCGCCGTCGCCGAAGGCCTCTAAGGCTGACAGGGCAGGCATGAGCCTGCCCTTTTTTAAGGAAGGACATGAGCTATACGGTTGCCATCAATGGCTTTGGGCGCATCGGCAGGGCACTGCTGCGGGCGCTCCATGAACGCAACCTGCTGGACGAGTTGCAGGTGGTGGCGGTCAACGACATCGCCGAGCCTGCCGCCATGGCGCACCTCTTCCAGTACGACTCCACCCACGGCCGCCTGGACGCGGACATCCGCCTGGAAGGCAACAGCCTGTTGCTGGACGGCCATGCCATCAGGCTGCTGAGCGAACCCGACCCCCAGAAGCTGCCCCTGGCCGGCGTCGATCTGCTGATCGACTGCACCGGCATCATCCGCAGCCGCATGCAGGCCGAGGCCTACCTGCGGGCCGGCGCCGGCAAGGTGCTGATCTCCAACCCCGCCGACGACGGCGTCGACGACGTCATCGTCTACGGCATCAACGAACAGCGGCTGCGCCCCACCATGAAGGTGGTCTCCAACGCCTCCTGCACCACCAACTGCCTGGTGCCTGTGGTGTCGCTGCTGGACGAGGCTTTTGGCATAGCGCGGGGCCTTATCACCTCCATCCATGCCGCCATGAACGACCAGCAGGTGCTGGACAGCTACCAGCCCAACCTGCGCCTGAGCCGGGCCATGAGCCAGTCCATGGTGCCGGTGGACACCCAATTGGGTAAGGGTGTGGGGCGGGTGTTGCCGCAGCTTCAAGGCAAGTTCGAGGCGATCTCGGTGCGGGTGCCCACCATCAACGTCTCGGCCCTGGATCTCAGCCTGCAGCTGGAAAAGGACACCTCCGCCGAGGCCGTCAACGCCCTGCTGGCGGAAGCGGGCCAAGGCCGCTTCAAAGGCATATTGCAATATTGCACCGCGCCATTGGTGTCGGTGGATCACAACCACAACGCCCATTCGGTGATCGTCGACGGTACCCAGACCCGGGTCACGGACGGCAGCCTGCTCAAGCTGCTGCTCTGGTTCGACAACGAGTGGGGCTTTGCCAACCGGCTGGTGGACACCGCCCGCTGCTGGCTGCAAAAACACTGAATCAATCTATTGCGAGGACGCACCATGGCAGTCATCAAGATGACAGACCTGGATCTGGCCGGTAAAAGGGTCCTGATCCGCGAAGATCTCAACGTGCCCGTCAAGGACGGCAAAGTAACTTCCGACGCCCGTATCCAGGCGGCGCTGCCCAGCATCCAACTGGCCCTGGACAAAGGCGCCAAGGTGCTGGTGATGAGCCACCTGGGCCGCCCCGAAGAAGGGGTCTTCGACGAAGAAAGCTCGCTGAAGCCCGTCGCCGACTACCTCCAGGATCTCTTGGGCGTGCCGGTACGCCTGGTGCGCGACTACCTTGGCGGCGTCGAGGCCAAGGCCGGGGAACTGGTGCTGCTGGAGAACGTGCGTTTCAACAAGGGCGAGAAGAAGGACGACGAGGCCCTGTCCAAGCAGTACGCCGCCCTCTGCGACGTCTTCGTGATGGACGCCTTCGGCACCGCCCACCGCGCCCAGGCCTCCACCCACGGCGTCGCCAAGTTTGCCCCCGTCGCCTGTGCCGGCCCGCTGCTGGCCGCCGAACTGGACGCCCTGGGCAAGGCCCTGAAGGCGCCCCAGCGCCCCCTGGTGGCGATCGTTGCCGGCTCCAAGGTGTCCACCAAGCTGGACGTGCTGAACTCCCTGTCCGAGATCTGCGACCAGATCATCGTCGGTGGCGGCATCGCCAACACCTTCCTGGCCGCGGCCGGCAAGCCCATGGGCAAGTCCCTGCATGAAGCCGACCTCATCCCCACTGCCAAGGCGTTGATGGATAAGGTCGCCATCCCCCTGCCCAGCGACGTGGTGGTAGCCAAGGCCTTCGCCGAGGACGCCGAGGCCGTCGTCAAGTCCGCCGACGAGGTGGCCGATGACGAGATGATCCTCGACATAGGTCCCGACAGCGCCCAGGCCCTGGCCGAACTGCTCAAATCCGCCAAGACCATCCTCTGGAACGGCCCTGTTGGCGTCTTCGAGTTCGACCAGTTCGGCAAGGGCACCGAAGTGCTGGCCAAGGCCATAGCCGCTTCCGACGCCTTCTCCATCGCCGGTGGCGGCGACACCCTGGCCGCCATCGACAAGTACGGCGTCAAGGCCGATGTCTCCTACATCTCCACCGGCGGCGGTGCCTTCCTGGAGTTCGTGGAAGGCAAGGTGCTGCCTGCCGTGGCCATGCTGGAAAGCCGGGCCTGAGCCAAGACTGAAAAGCCTTGAGAAGGCGGCGCAGTGCGCCGCCTCCTTTTGGTAGACTAAATCAAACGATTTCATAAAGGGGAGCAGGGCGGCTCCCCACATAATTAGGAGAAATACCCTATGGCCCTGATCTCACTGCGTCAGATGCTGGACCACGCCGCCGAACACGGCTACGGCGTACCGGCTTTCAACGTCAACAACCTCGAGCAGATGCGCGCCATCATGGAAGCGGCCGACAAGATGGACGCCCCCGTGATAGTCCAAGCCTCTGCCGGTGCCCGCAAATATGCCGGCGCCCCCTTCCTGCGCCACCTGATCCTGGCCGCCATCGAGGAATTCCCCCATATCCCCGTCTGTATGCACCAGGACCACGGCACCAGCCCGGCGGTATGCCAGCGTTCCATCCAACTGGGCTTCAGCTCGGTGATGATGGACGGCTCCCTGCGTGAAGACGGCAAGACCCCGGCCGATTGGGACTACAACGTCGCCGTCACCCAGCGCACCGTGGACATGGCCCACGCCTGCGGCGTCTCCGTGGAAGGTGAACTGGGTTGCCTGGGCAGCCTGGAAACCGGCACCGCCGGCGAGGAAGACGGCATCGGCGCCGAAGGCGTGCTGGACCACAGCCAGCTGCTGACCGACCCGGAAGAAGCGGCCCAGTTCGTCAAGCTGACCCAGGTGGACGCCCTGGCCATCGCCATCGGCACCAGCCACGGCGCCTACAAGTTCAGCCGTCCCCCCTCAGGCGACATCCTGGCCATCGACCGCATCAAGGCCATCCACCAGCGCATCCCCAACACCCACCTGGTCATGCACGGTTCCTCCTCCGTGCCCCAGGAATGGCTGAAGGTGATCAACGAGTTCGGCGGCGACATCCCCGAGACCTACGGTGTGCCGGTCGAAGAGATCGTCGAAGGCATCAAGCACGGTGTGCGCAAGGTCAACATCGACACCGACCTGCGCCTGGCCAGCACCGGTGCCATGCGCCGCGCCATGGCCCAGAATCCCCGCGAGTTCGACCCGCGCAAGTTCCTCAAGGCCAGCACCGACGCCATGCGCGACATCTGTATCGCCCGCTACGAGGCCTTCGGCTCCGCCGGCCAGGCCCACAAGATCAAGGCCCTGTCCCTGGACGCCATGGCTGAGCTCTACGCCAAAGGCGAACTGGCCGCCAAGGTCAACTAAGCAAAAGGCGGCTTCGGCCGCCTTTTCTTTTGAATGATCTTCTTGGCCTTGCCGGTCCTATGGGCAAGCTAAGGAGATCACCATGCGCATACTGTCTTTGCTTTTGACCCTGTTCCTCGTTACCGCCCAGGCCCAAGGCCGCGAACAGGCGGTACCCTTCGGCCCCGAGCTGCAGTGGCTCAACGTCGAACACCCCCTGACCCTGGATGAACTCAAGGGCAAGGTGGTGATCCTCGATTTCTGGACTTACGGCTGCATCAACTGCATGCACATACTGCCGGACCTCAAGAAACTCGAAGACAAGTACGGCAACAAGCTGGCGGTGATCTCCGTCCACTCCCCCAAGTTCGACAACGAGAAACACATCGACACCCTGCGGCACATAGTGGCGCGCTACGGCATCACCCACCCGGTGGCCAATGACGTGGAATTCAGCCTGTGGCAGCAATACGGGGTGCGGGCCTGGCCGACCTTCGTGATCCTGACCCCGGACGGCCAGGTGGTGGGCCAGACCTCGGGCGAGGGGCGCTACCCGTTGTTGGACAAGGTGGTGGCGGCCCTGGTGGACGAGTTCAAGGGCAAGTTCAACGAGAAACCGCTGCCGCTCAAGCTGATCCACTTCAAGGACAGCCCCCTGGCGGCCCCGGGTAAGGTCAGGGTCAGGGGCGATCTCGTCGCCATCTCCGACTCCGGCCACAACCGTATCGTCTTCGCCCGCCCGGACGGCAAGGTGGTCAAGGTGGTGGGCTCGGGCCAGGCCTGTGCCAAGGACGGCAGTAGCGACAGCGCCTGCTTCGACTCGCCCCAGGGCAGCCTCTTCCAGGGCCAGGCCCTGCTGGTGGCCGATACCAACAACCACCTGATCCGCCGCATCGACCTGCGCAATTTCAGGGTCAGCACCGTCGCCGGTACCGGCAAGCTCGGCAGCTACCTGGGCGGTGAGGGCAAGGCCCTCGACACTGCCCTGCGCTCTCCCTGGGATCTGGCGGCCCTGCCGGACGGTGGCGTCGCCATCGCCATGGCCGGCAGCCACCAGATCTGGCAGCTCAAGGACGGCCAACTGTCGGTGCTGGCAGGTAGCGGCCGTGAAGGCTTGACTGATGGTACCTTCCCGAGCGCCGCCTTCAGCCAGCCCTCTGGCCTCTATGCCGACGGTGACGGGCTCTGGGAGGCCGATCCCGAGTCGTCCGCCATCCGCCACCTGGACTTGGCCAAGCAGCAAGTCACCACCCTGGTAGGCAAGGGCCTCTTCGACTTCGGCCTCAAAGACGGCAGCTTCAAGGACGCGCTCTTGCAGCACGCCCTGGGGGTGATCCGCTGGGACGACCACCGCCTGCTGGTGGCCGACACCTACAACCATGCCTTGCGCTGGTTGGATCTCGACAAGCACAGTGTCAGCACAATGCCGCTGCCCGAGGGTACCCTCAACGAGCCGGGCGGCCTCGCCAGGCTGGGGGATCAGGTGCTGGTGGCCGACACCAACCACGACAGGCTGGTCCTTATCGACCCAAGTAATAACAAGGTCACAACCTATAACTTGAAGTTTTGAATTTGCGGGGGGGCTGGGGCACACTTGCCCCGCTTTTTCCAAAGGAGAGGACCTTAAGATGTTGAAGTACAGCTTGCCGATGCTGGCCATGCTGGCAGCCCAGGCTGCTTACGCCGACGATGCCGCCGGTGCCGCAGAAAAGAAAAACTGGAAAGGGGAAGCCGAACTGGGCGTCCTGGTGACCACGGGCAACAGCGAATCCACCAACGTCAAGGGGCGGCTCAACGTCACCCAGGATCTGGACAAATGGCGCAACAACTACCAGCTCGAGTCCCTCTACACCAAGTCAGACGGTGACACCACGGCCGAGAAATATCGCGCCGCCGCCCAAGGCGACTACAAGATAGACAAGAAGCAGTTCTGGTTTGTCCGTGGCTCCTATGACGACGACCGTTTCTCCGGCTACGACTACCAGCTCTCCACCTCCACCGGTTACGGCAACCGATTCTGGGAAACCGATGAAGGCTCCTTCTTCGAAGCTTCTGGTGGTTTGGGTTATCGCTACAACAGGTTCAATGAAGCGGATGTCAACGGCGACATGTCCGAACAAACGGCCATCGCCCGCCTGGCGGCCAAGTTCGAGTACAAGCTGAGCGCGACTTCCCTGTTCCGTCAGGAGCTCAACTCCGAGATCGGCCTGAGCCAGAGCAACGCCATTACCGAGTCCGTCACCTCGCTGCAGGCCAACGTCATGGGCAACCTGGCGATGAAGGTTTCCTTCAGGGTCAAATACAGCTCCAATGCCCCCGACGACGCCAAGAGTACCGACACTGAGACCTCCTTCACACTTCTGTATGGTTTTTAGGCAGTGCCGGCTTTGGCCGGCCTTTTAATGCCTAACCTGTCAATATTTTGACTATGCTTGTTAAGCTGGCTTTACGCCAGGGAAAGGACGACGAGCATAAAACAAAATTTCAATTACTCGCCGTCTCGCCATTTTTTAGTCCAGCCGCAAGAGCTGGCTCTGAGCGAGGTGGGTCATGCAAAGCATCACAGTCAAGTCCAGCGGCATCCTCAGCAAAGTTGAGGGGCAGGTATGGCTGCAACTGGCCGATGGCACAGAAAAACAACTGCTTGCGGGTGACAGGGTCCAGGCAGGGGATGTATTGCACTTGGCCGACGGTGCCCATTTCGCCCTGATGCAGGACGACGGTGGCGAGCTGGCCATGTCGGCTTCCCCGGACCTGGGGCAGGTGGCGGCCAATGCCACGGCGCTGAACTCCACAGACAAGGCGCAACTGGCCGAGCTGCAAAAAGCCATACTGGCCGGTGAAGACCCGACCCAGATCTTCAAGGCCTCGGCTGCCGGCCCGGCGCCGGCCGCCGGTGGTGCGACCGGTGCTGGCGGGGACTCCGGCTACGTGGCCGTTGCCCGTACCGGCAGTGAACTGCTGGCCTCGGCCGGCTACACCACGGCCGGCAACCCTGGCAGCACTGGCCCTACGCCCACCACCATGGATCAGTTGATCCAGCAAAACCATCCGCCTGTTGCCCAACCCGATCAGATACTGCTGCAGGAAGACAGCATTACCAATGTTTCAGGGTCCTTGCTTGCAAATGACAGCGATGCCGATGGGGACGTGCTTGCCGTCACCCTGGTCAACGGCTCTGCCGTCACCACTGTCAGCGGCCAGTACGGTGTATTGATCTGGTCCGCTGACGGCGGTTTTTCTTATGCCCTGAACAACGATCTGGTCCAGTCCCTGGCTCAGGGCCAGTCCCTGACCGAGACCTTCACTTACCAGATCAGCGACGGTAATGGCGGCTTCAGTACCTCGACCCTGACAGTGGTCATCGAAGGGACCAACGACGCCCCCGTGGCCACCGCCAACACCAATGCCGTTACTGAAGACAGCAGCCTGGTGGCCAACGGCAACATGCTGACCGACGACAATGGCTTCGGCGTCGACAGCGATGTGGACAACAATGCCCAACTCAGCGTCTCCGCCGTGGACGGCAGCAGCAATGCTACCATCCAGGGCCTCTACGGCACCCTGACCTGGAATGCCGATGGCTCCTATACCTATACGCTCAACAATGCCCTGGCCGCAGTACAGGGCCTGAGTGCCGGTGAAACCCTCACCGAGACCTTTACCTACACCTTGACCGACGAGTTTGGGGCTACCTCCACCGCCACCCTGACCATCACCATCAATGGCACCGATGACGGCGTCAGCATCAACGGCTTGGACGGTGCCGGCGCAGAACAGACAGTCTATGAAGCCAACCTGGCCAACGGCTCCGATCCCAACGCCGCCGCCCTGACCCAGGGGGGCACTTTCAGTGTCACCGCCGTGGACGGCCTCAACAATGTCACCATCGGCGGTGTCGCCGTGGTGGTTAACGGTGTCTTCCAAGGTGCCATGGCCATCAACGGCGCCCATGGGGTGCTGACCATCACCGGCTTTGACGGCACCAACTTCACTTACAGCTATGTGCTGACCAGTAACGCCGACCATAGCAATGGCGACGTGCTGGACCAATTCAACGTCACCCTGACCGACGTGGACGGCTCTTCCGACAGTGCCAGCCTGGATATCCGCATCGTGGACGACGCCCCTGTTGCCGCCAATGATGCCGGCAGCGTCAGCGAAGACGGCACCCTGGTGGCCGGTGGCAATGTCATGGGCAACGACACCCAAGGGGCTGATGGCGCCACTGTCCAGAGTGTCAACGGTGAAACAGGCCTGGTAGGGGTCGCCATCCAGGGGCTCTACGGTACCCTGACCCTAAATGCCGACGGCACCTACACCTATACCCTGGACAACACCAACGCCGCAGTGCAGGGGCTGAGCGCCGGTGAGACCCTCACCGAGAGCTTCAATTACAGCCTGCTGGACGGCGACGGTGACAGCAGCGCCGCCACCTTGACCATCACCATCAACGGCGCCGACGATGGTGTCAGCATCAACGGCCTGGACGGAACAGGCGCCGAACAGACCGTCTATGAAGCCAACTTGGCCGACGGTTCCGATCCCAACGCGGCCGCCCTGACCCAAGGTGGCACCTTCAGTATCACCGCCGTCGATGGCCTCAACAACGTCACCATAGGCGGCGTCGCCGTGGTCATGAACGGTGTCTTCCAGGGCCCCATGGTCATCAATGGCGCCCATGGGGTGCTGACCATCACCGGCTTTGATGGTACCAACTTCACTTACAGCTACGTGCTGACCAGCAATGCCGACCACAGCAATGGCGACGTGCTGGACCAGTTCAATGTCAACCTGACTGACGTGGATGGCTCTTCCGACAACGCCAGCCTGGACATCCAGATCGTGGATGATGCCCCCAGCATCCAGGTTTCTGGCCCCAGCGACGTGGCCGAGCAACAGTCCATCACTGGAGCCTGGTCACTGGAAGCCGGTGCCGACGGCGCCCAGGTCCAGGTGATCTTCAACGGCCATGCCTATGCGCTGGGTACCGCCATTGACACCGGCTACGGCACCCTGACCGTCAATGCGGACGGCACCTGGAGCTTCCAGGCCGCGAACAGCCTGGACAACAGCAGCCAGTTGGCCCTGAACTTCGAACTGCAGGCCGTGGATGGCGACGGTGACGTCGCCACCGACAGCCAGCTGATCCGCATCATGGACGGCACAGCGCCGACAGGTGCAGACCAGCTCAACCTGACCGTGGACGAAGCCCACATCCAGGACAATGTCACTGGCGACCTCTTCTTCACCGCCGGTTCGGATCCCCTGGGCAACTTCCAGTTCATGGCCCCCAACAACATCAATGTCGACGTCAACGGCGACAGCATGCCGGATTTGACCTGGGTGGTCAGTGCCGATGGCCAGACCCTGACCGGCTACATCAACGGCCAGGCCGCCCTGGTGCTGAGCCTGAGCTGGTCCGATATAGCCGTTGGCGAAACCGGCAACGTGACAGTCCATGTCCAACTGCTTGAAGCCTTCCCACACCCCGATGGCCAGGGGGCCAACGAGATCACCGTCTCCGGCATAGTGGTCGGCAGTGATACCGACGGCGACAATGTCAGCGGCACCGTTGCCGTGACAGTGGTGGACGACGTCCCCACCGCCAATAACGACAGTGGTTCTGTCACCGAAGACAGCGCCCTGGTGGCCAACGGCAATGTCATGGGCAATGACAACCCGGGGGCCGACGGCGCTCAGGTTCATAGCGTCAACGGCGATACTGGCCTGGTTGGGGTTGCCATCCATGGCCTCTACGGCACCCTGACCCTCAATGCCGATGGCACCTACACCTACACCCTGGATAACAACAATGCCGCCGTTCAGGCCCTGGACGATGGCCAGACCCTGACCGAGTCCTTCAGTTACAGCCTCTTGGATGGCGACGGTGACAGCAGCGATGCCACCCTCACCATTACCGTAAACGGCCAGAACGACGCCCCTGTAGCGGCGGCCGACACCAACTGGGCCATGGAAGATGGCGCCAGCGCCGCCGGTAACGTGCTCCAGGATCTGGACCACAGCGGCGCCCCTTCAGGCAACTTCGCCGACCACGCCGATACGGATGTCGATAACGGTGACAGCCTGACCGTCACCGGCATCAGCTTCGGCGCCAACGCCGGCAGTATCGGCGTCGGTCTTGCCGGCAGCTACGGCACCCTGGTGATGAACGCCGACGGCAGCTACAGCTACGTGGTGGACAACACCAATGCCACCGTCAACGCCCTGGACGACGGCCAGACCCTGACTGAGACCTTCACTTACACCGTCAGTGACGGCACCACCACCACTACCGCCACATTGACCATCACCATCTTCGGCAGCAACGACGCCCCGGTGGCCGCCGCCGACACCAACTGGGCCATGGAGGATGGCGCCAGCGCCGCCGGTAACGTGCTGATGGATCTGGACCACAGCGGCGCCCCTTCAGGCAACTTCGCCGACCACGCCGATACGGATGTCGATAACGGTGACAGCCTGACCGTGACCGGCATCAGCTTCGGCGCCAACGCCGGCAGTATCGGGGTGGGTCTTGCCGGCAGCTACGGCACCCTGGTGATGAACGCCGACGGCAGCTACAGCTACGTGGTCGACAACAGCAACGCCACTGTCAACGCCCTGGACGACGGCCAGACCCTGACTGAGACCTTTACCTACACCGTCAGCGACGGCACCACCACCAGCACCGCGACGCTGACCATCACCATCTTCGGCAGCAACGACGCCCCTGTGGCCGCCGCCGACACCAACTGGGCCATGGAAGATGGCGCCAGCGCCGCCGGTAACGTGCTCCAGGATCTGGACCACAGCGGCGCCCCTTCAGGCAACTTCGCCGACCACGCCGATACGGATGTCGATAACGGCGACAGCCTGACCGTCACCGGCATCAGCTTCGGCGCCAACGCCGGCAGTATCGGGGTGGGCCTGGCCGGCAGCTACGGCACCCTGGTGATGAACGCCGACGGCAGCTACAGCTACGTGGTGGACAACACCAATGCCACCGTCAATGCCCTGGACGACGGCCAGACCCTGACCGAGACCTTTACCTACACCGTCAGCGACGGCACCACCACCAGCACAGCGACGCTCACCATCACCATCTTCGGCAGCAACGACGCCCCTGTGGCGGCCGCCGACACCAACTGGGCCATGGAGGATGGCGCCAGCGCCGCCGGTAACGTGCTGATGGATCTGGACCACAGCGGCGCCCCTTCAGGCAACTTCGCCGACCACGCCGATACGGATGTCGATAACGGTGACAGCCTGACCGTGACCGGCATCAGCTTCGGCGCCAACGCCGGCAGTATCGGGGTGGGTCTTGCCGGCAGCTACGGCACCCTGGTGATGAACGCCGACGGCAGCTACAGCTACGTGGTGGACAACAGCAATGCCACTGTCAACGCCCTGGACGACGGCCAGACCCTGACTGAGACCTTTACCTACACCGTCAGCGACGGCACCACCACCAGCACCGCGACGCTGACCATCACCATCTTCGGCAGCAACGACGCCCCTGTGGCCGCCGCCGACACCAACTGGGCCATGGAAGATGGCGCCAGCGCCGCCGGTAACGTGCTCCAGGATCTGGACCACAGCGGCGCCCCTTCAGGCAACTTCGCCGACCACGCCGATACGGATGTCGATAACGGCGACAGCCTGACCGTCACCGGCATCAGCTTCGGCGCCAACGCCGGCAGTATCGGGATGGGCCTGGCCGGCAGCTACGGCACCCTGGTGATGAACGCCGACGGCAGCTACAGCTACGTGGTGGACAACACCAATGCCACCGTCAATGCCCTGGACGACGGCCAGACCCTGACCGAGACCTTTACCTACACCGTCAGCGACGGCACCACCACCAGCACAGCGACGCTCACCATCACCATCTTCGGCAGCAACGACGCCCCGGTGGCCGCCGCCGACACCAACTGGGCCATGGAAGATGGCGCCAGCGCCGCCGGTAACGTGCTGATGGATCTGGAGCACAGCGGCGCCCCTTCAGGCAACTTCGCCGACCACGCCGATACGGATGTCGATAACGGTGACAGCCTGACCGTCACCGGCATCAGCTTCGGCGCCAACGCCGGCAGTATCGGCGTCGGTCTTGCCGGCAGCTACGGCACCCTGGTGATGAACGCCGACGGCAGCTACAGCTACGTGGTGGACAACAGCAATGCCACCGTCAACGCCCTGGACGACGGCCAGACCCTGACTGAGACCTTTACCTACACCGTCAGCGACGGCACCACCACCAGCACAGCGACGCTCACCATCACCATCTTCGGCAGCAACGACGCCCCTGTGGCCGCCGCCGACACCAACTGGGCCATGGAAGATGGCGCCAGCGCCGCCGGTAACGTGCTGATGGATCTGGAGCACAGCGGCGCCCCTTCAGGCAACTTCGCCGACCACGCCGATACGGATGTCGATAACGGCGACAGCCTGACCGTCACCGGCATCAGCTTCGGCGCCAACGCCGGCAGTATCGGGGTGGGTCTTGCCGGCAGCTACGGCACCCTGGTGATGAACGCCGACGGCAGCTACAGCTACGTGGTCGACAACAGCAACGCCACAGTGGATGCCTTGCATGACGGTCAGACCCTGACCGAGACCTTCACCTACACCATCAGCGACGGTACCACCACCGGCACCGCTACCCTGACCATCACCATCTTTGGTTCCGATGATGCCCCCGTCGCCGTCAATGACGTGCGCAGCCTGACCGAGTCAATGGACTGGCAAAGCGGCGATCCGGCCGCTTCTGTCGCCGGCAACGTCATTGGTGCCCAGGCCGACGGTAGTGCCGATGGCCCCCATACCGGGGCAGCCTCCGGAGATGGCGCCGATACCGATGTGGACGCCGGCGACCTGCTGACAGTCACCTCCATCAGTAACGGCAGTGAAACCCTGGCCATTGCCAACGGCGGAACCGCCATCATCGGGCTATACGGGACCCTGACCATCTATGCCGACGGCAGCTACAGCTATGTGCTGGATGAAAGCAACCCGCTGGTGGATGCCCTTAATGTCGGTGACAACCTGACCGACACCTTTACCTACAACATTCAAGACAGCGAGGGGAACAGCGCCAGCGCCCAACTGCAGATCAACATCAACGGCGCTGATGACTCCACCGTAATAGAAGCTGCCCGTTCCGTCTGGCTGCCTTCCGATACAGCTCAGGCCAGCCCCGACTATGTGGATGGCTATCCCCTCTACATCACCCCGCCTACAGATGTAGACAGCAGCCTGAGCATCCATATCGACAGCCTGCCTGCCGCTGGCACCCTGGGGTACTGGGATGGTGGCACCTTCATCGAAGTCGGTGCCGGTGATGTATTAACCGCCGATCAGTTAGGCCAACTGGTCTATATCCCGGATGCCAATGCCGCGTCTGGCGCCTATGACTTCAATTACAGCGTCTATGCCGATGGCGTCGATGTGGGGCAGAGCACAGTCACCATTAACACGGTGCCGCCCAACAGCGAACCTTCCCAGTCAGAACAGATAGGTAACGGTAATACCCCCCTGACATCCGGCCACGACCAGGTTGAAGACATCAGCCTCAGCCAGCAACTGGTGGACGACTGGCAGTCTGATCCGGCCAATGCCAGGATCCGGTTGCTGACCGACTTCAACGAGCGCTCCAACGCCGGCAACGAACAGCAACCAGACGCCATTAGCGCCCTGGAGGCTGAAGTCACGGCCCAACTGGTGATCAACGGCATTACCTTCGTGGTTCTGGCCGCTAACAATGGGGTCAGCGACTGGAGCTATGCCGGTGACGGCCTGATGAGCGCCGATGTGCTCTACAGCAACATCTACCAGCAGGGGCATGACGGTGAGGCCGGTTACAGCCTGGCCGACTACCTGGGCACCAATCCGGCCAGTGCCGGTGATACCTGGACCATCATCTATGACGACAATAACGGCGGGGACTACCAGGCCCGCTTCATTCGCTTCGAATTCAGCTTCAGCGACCCCGGCGATTCCTCCATCAACGTGACCGGCGATGACGGTGCGCCCAACACCATCTTCGGTACCGACAGCCATGACACCCTCTTTGGCGGCAGCATGAACGACATCATCTACGGCCGTGAGGGTGACGACCACATCAGTGGTGGTGGCGGTGACGACGAGATCCATGGTGGTGGCGGCAACGACACCATAGACGGCGGTGCCGGTAACGATCTCATCTATGGCGGTGCCGGTAATGACACCATCAGCGGTGGCGACGGCAACGACATCATCAGCGGCGGTGAAGGTAACGACATCATCGACGGTGGTGCCGGCAACGATGTCATTGCCGGCGGCCTGGGGGACGACCTGCTGACTGGTGGTACCGGCAACGACACCTTCCATTGGGGGGCTGGCGAGACAGGCACAGATACCATCACCGACTTTACCGTTGGCCAGGACGTGCTGGATCTGGCCAACCTGTTGCAAGGTGAGGAAAACGGCGTCCTGACCAACTACCTCTCCTTTAGTGTCAGTGGCGGTGACACCACCATCAGCATCGACGTCAACGGCGACGGCAGTGGTACCGATCAGACCATAGTGCTGCAGGGGGTGGACCTGTCCAGCTACGGCAGCGACGGTGACATCATCCAGGCCCTGCTCGACAGCGGCTCCCTGGTGGTGGATACAGGTCCCGGCATGACGGTTTCCAGTGTGGCGGCTCCCCTGGCAGTCAGTAGCGCGGTGCAGGAAAGCGATCTACATCTACACTATAACAACTTGGTTTAAAGAGAGTTTTTCATGGCGGTAAGCCAGGCAAAGGAGTGGTCTGTTGGACAGGCAGAACATGTCGATCCCCTGCTGGATGCCCTGCAATGGGTGCTGGCCAGGGAGGGGCAATCCCTCTCTGGCCATTCTCTTGTGGCCGGGTTGCCTTTGGACAGGGGAACCCTGACTACCGACAGCTTCCCGAGGGCCGCCGCCCGGGCCGGCCTCGACGCCCATCTCAAGGCCCTGCCCCTGGCGGAACTGCATCGCCATCCACTGCCCATGATACTGCTGCTCTCCAACAAGGAGTGCGCCGTCCTGACCGATGTCAAAGGCGGCAAAGGGCAGTGGCTCCGCTTTCCCCAGCAACGGCAACAGGATGGGGAGCTGGAGACTCTGGCAGGTGACTACCTGGGGTACGCCTTCGTGCTGACCAAGGCGTCCGGCCCCGGTGTCGACGCCATGCCCCAAAAGAACGACAAGCATATTTTCTGGCACAGCCTCTGGGAGCGGCGGGGGCTCTACCGGGATGCGGTACTGGCTTCCTTCCTGGTCAACTTCTTTGCCCTGGTGGTGCCGCTCTTCATCATGAACGTCTACGACAAGGTGGTGCCCAACCTGGCCTTCGAGTCCCTTTGGGTGCTGGCCGCCGGGGCCTTGCTGGCCTTCACCTTCGATGTGGTGCTGAGGTTGGTACGGAGCCGCTTGCTGGACTTGGCCGGTCGCCAAGCCGAGCAGCAGCTTTCCCAGGTGCTGATGGGGCGTAGCCTGGGAGCACCTTTGGCGCAGCGGGCGCCGAGCCTCGGCATGGCGCTGAAGCGCTTCCAGGATTTTGATTACCTGCGCGACTTCATCTCCTCCAGCACCATAGCCTTGGTGGTGGACCTGCCCTTTGCCAGCCTTTTCCTGTTGGTGATCTGGGTGATCAGTGGCGTGCTGGTGGTGGTCCCCCTGCTGGCCGCCTCTACCTTGATCGTCGGTGCCCTGTTGCTGTCCCGCTCTCTGCATAAGACGGTGACGCTACAGTCCCACCTGGCCTCCCTCAAACAGAGCCAACTGGCCGAGATGCTGGCCATGCCGGAGTTCATCAAGGCCTGCGGCGCCGAGCACCGCTGCCAGCAGGGCTGGGAGCAGCTGGTGGCGGCCCAGGCCCAGGTACAGAACCGGATGCGTGAGCAGCAGCATCGGCTGTCTACCCTGGCCAACCTGATGGTGCAGCTCACAGTGGTTGGGGTGGTAGTGCTGGGGGTGGTGACGCTGGCCGACGGCCACAGCAGCCTGGGCGCCATAGTGGCGGCCGTGATGCTGTCCAGTCGCACCGTAGGACCTTTCGCCCAACTGGCCAACCTGATCGCCCGTTACCAGCAGGCCAAGGTAGGCATGAAGGCCCTGGATGAGGCCCTGAAACAACCGGACGAATTCGAAGGGGCCACCGAAAGGCTGCACAGGCCGATCACCAGGGGGGCTTACCAACTGGATGCCGTCAGCTTCACCTATCCCGGCACCGAGCTGCCGGCGGTGAGTGAATTCAACCTCAATATCAGGCAGGGAGAGCGGGTCGGCATCATAGGCCGTACCGGCTGTGGCAAGACCACCCTGGCCAGGTTGCTGATGGGTTTCTACCTGCCAGAAAAAGGGCATCTGCTGGTGGACGGCGTCGAAGTGCGGCAGCGCCATCCTACCGATATGCGAAGAGGCATAGGCTACCTGGCCCAGGACGCCAGGCTGGTCGCCGGCAGCATCCGCGACAACATCGTATTCGGCCTTGGCCATGTGCCTGACAGCCAGGTTATGGACGCCGCCGAGCAGGCGGGCCTTGGGGCCTTCATCAACGTGGATGAGAGCGGCCTGTCCCGCAAGGTAGGGGAGGGCGGCATCCAGTTGTCCTTGGGCCAAAGGCACCTGGTGGCCCTGGCCAGGGCCCTGGTCATGAAGCCCAAGATCCTCATTCTGGACGAGCCTACAGCCAGCCTGGACCCGGCCACGGAAAACAAGGTGATACGCCAACTCGCAGCCCTGGGGCGCGACACCACCCTGGTTATCATCACCCACAAGCAGAGCCTGCTGGACCTGGTGGACAGGTTGATCGTCATGGAGCATGGCCGCCTGGTGGTGGACGGGCCCAAGGAGAAGGTCCTCGAATGGCTGAAGGAGCAGGGGGGCCGCCATGAGTGAGCAATGGGCCCTGGACAGCCAAAGCCAACTGATGAACACCCAGCTGCGCTACCACCGCATTCTGCTGTGGATCATGGCGCTGCTGATGGGTTGTTTCCTGATCTGGGCCACCCAGTCCCAGCTGGAGGAGGTGGCCAGGGGTAAGGGTAAGGTGATCCCTTCCCAGCAGCTGCAGGTGGTGCAGAGTGTCGACGGTGGCGTGGTGGAGGCCATCTATGTCCATGAGGGGCAGATGGTGGAAGCGGGCCAGCCCTTGCTGCGTATCAACGATGTCCGTTTCCAATCGGACTATCGCCAGAAGACCCGTGAACTGGTGGGGCTGCAGAGCGCCGTCACCCGCCTGGACGCCGAGCTTAAAAGCGTGATCCTGAACAACGACGCTCCCGACTGGCACCAGCAGGTGCAGGTGGAACAACAACCTTTTACCTACCCTGAGGATTTCAAGAAGGATTACCCGGAGCTGGTGTCCCGCCAAGCCTCCGAATACCGGGACAGGCTCACCAACCTGGGTAACCAGTTGTCCATCTTGGGGGAACAGATCACCCAGCGCCAGCAGGAATTGTCTGAGCTGGATGCCAAGATCTCACACCAGCAGGAAAGCCTGGCCCTGGCCACCAAGGAGCTGGAGCTGACCGAACCCCTGGCGGCCCAGGGGGTGGTCTCCGAAGTGGAACTGCTGAAACTGCGCCGCCAGATCAACGACATGCGCGGCGAGCTGGCCATGGCCAAGACCAACAAGCCCAAGGTCATAGCGGCCCGTGAAGAGGCCATCTTCAAGCGTCGCGATGCCGCCCTGCAATTTCGCACCCAGGTCCAGGAAGAGCTGCGGCGCACCGAGTTGCAACTCAACTCCCAGCAGGAAAGTACCGCCGGCCTGGAAGACAAGGTTGCCCGCACCCAGTTGGTGTCACCGGTCAAAGGCACCGTCAAGACGCTGCACGTCAATACGGTGGGTGCAGTGGTCCAGGCCGGCACCCCAGTGGTCGAAATAGTGCCCCTGGAAGGGCAATTGCTGGTGGAGGCCAGGATCAGCCCAAGGGATATCGCCTTTCTTAGGCCGGGCCAGCCCGCCGTGGTTAGGTTGACGGCCTATGACTTCGCTATCTACGGGAGTTTAAAAGGAATTTTGGACCATATCAGTGCCGATTCACTGGTGGATGACGATGGGAACGCCTATTACTTGATAAGGGTAAGGACGGAAAAACCCTATATCGTCAGCGGCAAAAAGGAATTGCCCATCATTCCCGGCATGCTGACGGAGGTGGACGTCATCACCGGGGAGCATTCTGTACTCGATTACCTGCTTAAGCCCATATTGCGCGCGCGGACCAGAGCGCTGCGCGAAAGATAAAAAGACGTGAAAAGAGGGGGTTGTATGAAAGCCAGACAATGGTCGTTCACGGTTGCCGCCCTTGCTGTAGCGGTGATGGGGCATGCCTCGGCGGCATCCCTGGAACAAACGGTGGCGGGCACCCTGGATACCCATCCGGATCTGCGCATCGTATTTTCCCGGTACAAGGCCTACCAGGAGCAGATGCGCCAGGCCAAGTCCGGTTATTTGCCACAGGTCGATCTCAGCGCTGGCTACGGTTATGAGAAGAGCGACAGCCCTTCTGTCCGTGCCTTGACCGGCGGCCATGACCGCAGCCTGCACAGGGGCGAAGCGACCATCTCCCTGCGCCAGATGCTTTTTGACGGCTTCAGGGTCTCGTCCGAAGTGGACCGGCTTTCCAACGAGGCCAAGGCCGAGCAGTACCAACTGCTGTCGTCGGCGGAAAACACGGCACTGAAAGTATCCAAGGTCTACCTGGATGTCATTCGCCAGAAAGCCATACTGGAACTGGCCAACCGCAACCTCGAGTCCCATCAGAAGATCTTCGACAGCATCCGCCAGCGTACCGAGTCCGGTGTCGGCACCAGTTCTGATCTCTCGCAGATCGCCGGGCGCCTGGCCAGGGCCCAGGCCAACGTCATGGCGGCCCAGAACAACTACGACGACGCCGTGGCCAACTATATCCGCGAGGTCAACGCCCAGCCGGAAAACCTGGTGATCCCGGTGCCAGACGCCGACATGCTGCCCAAGACCCTCGACGAGGGCCTGGAGATGGCCAAGACCAAGCACCCATTGCTGGAATCCAGCCAGTACGACGTTTCTGCCGCCCAGGCCGAACGCCGTGGTGCCAAGTCCAACTACTACCCCAACTTCTACCTGGAAGTGTCGCAGAGCGACAACAACAACCTGGATGGCTTCAAGGGGTACAACAACCAGTTCCAGGCCATGGTGCGGATGCGCTACAACCTCTTCGCCGGCGGTCACGACTCGGCCAGGGTCAGGGAAACCACCTACAAGCTGGGCGAGGCCAAGGAGATCCAGCAGCGCACCTGGCGTGAAGTGGCCGAAGGGCTGCGCCTGTCTTGGAACGCTTACCAGAGCCTGGACAAACAGATGTCCTACATACGCCGCCATGTGGAGGCCAGCAAGGAAACCCAGGTGGCCTACGCCAAGCAGTTTGACCTCGGCAAACGTACCCTGCTGGACCTGCTGGATACCGAAAACGAACTGTTCGAGGCCAGGCGGGATTACCTTAACGCCGAGTTCGACGAGACCTATGCCCGCTACCGGGTGCTGAACGCGGAAGGCCTGCTGCTGGATTCGCTGCGGGTAACCCGTCCCCCCATCTGGCATGGCGAAGAGTAAGGAGGAGCTGTCATGAAAAGCTATCTGTTGACCCTGACCTCCGTGCTGCTCCTGGCTGGCTGCGGCATGCACGATACGGTGTCCTACGATCAGGTGACCACCCAGGCCAATGATCTGACCGATCCCGACAGCGACGGCGTGATCAACGCCAGGGACAAGTGCGCCGATACCCTGCAGGGAGCCGAGATCGACAACTACGGGTGCGGCAACCAGGCTGACAAGGTGCAGCGCTTTGACCTCAAGGTACTGTTCGCCAACGACTCCTCCTACATAGACCCCCGCTATTACGGGGAGATAGGCAAGGTGGCCGACTTCATGAACAAGTACCCGGAATCCAAGCTGACCCTGGAGGGGCATTGCTCCAAGGTGGGTTCCGCCGAGTACAACATGAAGCTGTCCCAGCGGCGGGTGGATGCGGTGGCCAAGGTACTGGAAGACGAATACAAGGTCGAAGCTTCACGGATCACCGCCATCGGCTACGGTTTCAGCCGGCCCTTGGACACCTCCATGAGCCAGGAAGCCCACCGCAAAAACCGGCGGGTGGTCGCCGAGTTGTCCGGCGCCAAGAACCTGCCGGTGATGAAGTGGACCATCTACAGCGTCGACAACCAGTGACGGTGCCGGTGTTGAATGAAAAAAGCGCTGTGGTTGCTGCCGTTATTGCCCGGCCTGTTGTGGGCCGGGCTTTCCCAACAGGATATGGCAAAGGCCAGGCTCAAGGTGGTGGCCACCTATGGTGAAGCGGCAGGGCGTCGCCTGGACGACTGGCAGCGGCTGCTGGCCCAGGATCTGGACAAGCCGGAAGCCCTGAAGCTGCAGTTGGTGAACGACTTCTTCAACCAGCTGCACTTCGTCAGTGACCAAAAACTCTGGGGCCAGGAAGATTACTGGGCCACGCCCCTGGAATTCATCGGCGCCGACGGCGGTGACTGCGAGGACTTCGCCATCGCCAAATTTTTTACCCTGCTTGCACTTGGGGTTCCGGAAAACAAGATGCGTATTACTTACGTCAAAGCCCTGCAGTTGAACCAGTACCACATGGTGCTGGCCTTCTATCCCCAGCCCAACGCTGTGCCGCTGATCTTGGATAACCTGATCAGCGACATCCGCCGCGCCGATGTGCGCACCGATCTGCTGCCCATCTACTCCTTCAACGGTAAGCAGCTCTGGCTAAGCAAGGAGAAGGGGCGGGGCCAACTGGTGGGGGACAGCGCCAGGCTCAAGCGCTGGCAGGACCTGCAGGCCAGGTTTGGCGTCAACCAGTTGGGCAAGCCAAAACTGGCGTTGAAATAAGGGGGCCTCATGACTTTGCAACGACAGATCCTCTGGTTTCTCAGCCTCAGTTTCCTGCTGGTGTTGCTGGTGGTCTTTGTGGTGGAGTTCAATACCTCCAGGGATGCCCTCGACCGCCAGATGGAAACCGATGTCCAGAACGCCTCGACGGCCCTGGGCCTGACCTTGTCCCCCTTCCTGGAAAAGGAGGACAGGGGAGCCATAGACACCGTTCTCCAATCCATCTTCGATGCGGGCTTCTACCGGGAGATCCGCCTGGACTGGTACGCCAAGGGGGAGGTGATCGCCAAGAACAACAGCCCCCATATCTACCAGGTGCCCAACTGGTTCGTGAAGCTGCCGCTGTTCAAGCCGGTCAGCCAGGAGCAGGTGCTGACCTCTGGCTGGCTGCAGGTGGCCAATCTCAAGGTGGTGGGCAATCCGGCGGTGGCCTACCAGGCCTTGTGGCGCACAGGTATCCAACTGGGCTGGACTCTGGGGCTGCTCTACCTGGCAATGCTGTTGCTGGTGTGGCGGGGGGTCAAGCACCTGCTCAGGCCCCTCCATGCGGTGGCCCGCCAGGCCAAACGTATCACCAAGCGCCAGTTTGGCGAGCCCATCAAGGAACCCAAGACCCGCGAACTCAAGGCGCTGGTCAACGCCATGAACGAGATGAGCACCAGGGTCCGGATGATGTTCGAGAGCCAGGATGCGCAGATCAGCCGGATGCGCCTGTCTACCCAGACCGATCCCGTGTCTGGCCTTGCCAACCGCAGCCACCTGATGTCACACCTTTCCGCCTGGCTGTCGGAGGCCGGCACCGGTGGCCTGATGCTGATGGAGATACGCTGGCTAGATAACCTTCGCAAGAAAAGCGGCTACCAGGCCAGGGACGGTATCATTCCCGAGCTGGCGGCGCGCCTGGGTACCCTCTGCATCAAGGGCAGTCGCTGCGTGGCGGCCCGCATCAGCCATACCGAGTTCGCTCTCCTCAGCTGCAACGGTGACCAGCAGCAGCTGGCCGACTGGCTGCAGGAGGTCTTCCAGGAACTCCAGGCCTTCTCCGCCCAGATGGGCCAATCGGGAGAGGAACTGGCCCTGGCCCTGGTGCCGAGAGGGGAGCACCAGCAGGCTTCGGCCCTCCTGGCCAGCGCCGACAGCGCTCTCCACCAAGCCTGGCAGCAGACTCCCCACTGTTACATGCCCAAGGAAGAGCTGCAGGCCCCCAGCCAACAGGGCTGGCGCGAGTCCCTGACCCTGGCCATCAAGGAAAAACGCTTCGGCCTGCTGCGCCAACCGGCCATGGGGGTGGACGGCGACTGCCTGCATCAGGAGTGGTTTGTCTGCCTGGAGATGGATGGCAAACGCTACCCGGCCAGCGCCTTCCTGGCCTTTGTCGAACAGTTCAGCCTGGCCCAGGCCTTGGATCTGGCCATGGCCAGGCGCCTGGTACAGGAGGGCCTGCTGGATCCCGAACATCTCAATGTCTTGAACCTGAGCCTGGCCACGGTGCGCAGTCCCGATGCCCTGCTGGAAGTGGTGGCGGCCAGGCACCCCGGTTTGGAGCTGGCTTTCGAAGTCAGCGAGGACATAGCGCTGGCCGACCCTGTCGCCACCCGGGCCTTGGTGGCGCGGCTGCGCAAACAGCGCATCGGTTTCGGTGTGGACCACGTGGGCCGGCGTATGGAGTCCCTGCGCTACCTCCACGACCTGGCTCCAGATCACATCAAGCTGGACCAAAGCCTGGCCTGTTATGAGGATGACAACGAGGTAGGACAAGAGGTGATCCGGGCCCTGGCGCGGATAGGCCAAAGCCTGCAAATCAAGGTCATAGCGACTCGGGTGGAGAAGGGCGAGGAACTTCAGCAAATCAAGAGCTTGGGCGTTCAGGGCTACCAAGGCTACATAATGCCGCCCCAGGCCTTGTAATAAAGTTTGAGCTGGGTCACCTTTGGTCACAGTGGAGCTGGCATTTCGTTGCCGGCTTTTGTCCAATCGCCCTTTTTCCACGCCCCCTATTCGATGTCCAGCGATAACAGCTACAACGCCGCCTTCAATCTCAAGTTGCTCCACCCCCGTTATTGGGGCCAGTGGCTGGCCGTATTCACCCTTTACCTGCTGACCTGGCTGCCCGTTTCTGCCAAGAACCGCCTGGGCGCCGGCCTGGCCCGCTGGTTGTGCCGGCGCCGCCTGCTGGCCAAGCGCCGCCAGGTGATGTTCCTGAACCTCAGCCGCTGCTTCCCCGAGATGCCTCAGGCCGAGCAGCAGGCCCTGTTCGAGGCCAATGTCCGGGCCTTCTGCCAGACCATAATGACCCTGGGGGAGTTGGGCTGGCGCTCCAGCGCCTTCCTCAAGCGCCGCCTGCGTATCGAGGACCAGGGCCGGCTGGCCCAGTTGCTGGCCGACGGCAAGCCGCTCATCTTCCTGGCCCCCCACACCTTTGCCCTGGACTGGACGGCCCGCGCCCTGATCCTGGCGGGCTTCAACATGTGCAACATCTTCAAACCCACCGGCAAGCCGGTGTTCGACTACATGATCTTCAAGAGCCGGACCCGGCAGGGGGGCTCGCAGTTCAGCCGGGGTGAAGGCATGGGGGCCCTGGTCAAGGCCATCCGCCGGGGTAGCCCCTGCCTCTACGTGGCAGACGAGGATCTGGGGATGGAGGCGTCCGTCTTCGCGCCTTTCTTTGCCACCGAAAAATGCACTTTGCCGGCCCTGGGCCGCCTGGCCCAGGCCTCCCGCGCCACTGTGGTGCCGCTGGTGGCCGGTTACGAGGCCGAGTCTGGCCAGTTCGTATTGCAGGTGGAGCCGCCCCTGGCGGCGCTGCCGGTTGAAGACATGGCCTCGGCCACCGTCATGAACCAGGCCTACGAGGGGCTGATCCAGCGCTTCCCGGCGGATTTCATGTGGTCCTTGAAGTTGCTGCGCAACCGTGACGGCAGCCGGCCTTACGCCAAGGGCTAGGCAGAAAAAAGGCCTCCATCAGGAGGCCTTTTTCGTCAGTGCAGCACCCTGGCCCGCACTGTGCCTTCGATGGCCTTGAGCTGCTCCAGCACGTCTTCGGCCTGGGCCGTATCCACGTCCATTACCACGTAGCCGATGTTCTGGCTGGTCTGCAGGTACTGGGCCGCGATGTTGACCCCCAGGTCGGCGAAGATCTGGTTGATGCGGGTCAGCACACCGGGTTGGTTACGGTGGATGTGCAGCAGGCGGGAGCGGCCGCTGTGCTCGGGCAAGGACACCTCAGGGAAGTTGACTGCCGACAGGGTGGAGCCGTTGTCGGAGTACTTGGCCAGCTTGTTGGCCACCTCGCCGCCGATATTGGCCTGGGCCTCCATGGTGGAGCCGCCGATATGGGGGGTGAGGATGACGTTGTCGAAGGCCTGCAGGGGGCTGACGAAGGCCTCGTCGTTGCCCTTGGGCTCGACGGGGAAGACGTCTATGGCGGCGCCGGCCAGTTGGCCCCTTTCCAGAGCTGCGGCCAGGGCCTCGATGTCTACCACAGTGCCGCGGGAGGCATTGATGAGGATGGCGCCCTGCTTCATCTGCTCCAGCTCGGGGGCCCCGAACATGTTGCGGGTGGCCGGGGTCTCGGGCACGTGCAGACTGACCACGTCGGCTTCTTTGAGCAGCTCGCCCAAGCTCACTTGGCGGGCGTTACCCAGCACCAGCTTGTTCTCGATGTCGAAGAAGATGACGTTCATGCCCAGAGTCTCGGCCAGTACGCCGAGCTGGGTGCCGATATGGCCGTAGCCGATGATGCCGAGGGTCTTGCCTCTTGCCTCGAAGCTGCCCACGGCCGCCTTGTCCCAGCCGCCCCTTTTGGCGGCGGCTGCCTTGGCGGGGATGTTGCGCAGCAGCATGATGGTTTCGCCCAGCACCAGCTCCGCCACCGAGCGGGTGTTGGAGAAGGGGGCGTTGAACACAGGTATGCCTTTGAGTTCGGCCGCTTCCAGGTCCACCTGGTTGGTGCCGATGCAGAAGCAGCCGATGGCGCAGAGTTTCTCCGCCGCGTCCAGCACCTCGGCCGTCACCTGGGTGCGGGAGCGGATCCCCAGGAAATGGGCGTCGCTCACCTTGGCCTTCAACTCCTCGCCGGACAGCGAGCCTTTGTGATACTCGATGTTGGTGTAACCCTGGGCGCGGAGGCTCTCCAGGGCGCTTTGGTGGACACCTTCAAGGAGCAGGATACGGATTTTGTCTTTTTCGAGGGAATACTGGGCCATGGCACACCTGGAGTAATTGCTCTAAGAAAACCTTTCACTAACACCTGGCCCGCCTGGGGGCAAGCACAACGGCAGTATCTAGGATGTAAAGACGGCCAGATGGCCGTCTAAAAGTCAACGAATTTTTACGCCTTCGCTGGTACCCACCAGCACCACGTCGGCGCCGCGGGCGGCGAAAAGGCCGTTGGTGACCACCCCTACTATGGCGTTGATCTTCGCTTCCAGGGCCACGGGGTCTGTGATGGCCAGGTTGTGGACGTCGAGGATGACGTTGCCGTTGTCGGTGACGACGCCCTCACGGTAGACGGGGTCGCCGCCCAGCTTGACCAGCTCGCGGGCCACGTAGGAACGGGCCATGGGGATCACTTCTACCGGCAGCGGGAACTGGCCCAGCACGTCCACTACCTTGCTGGCATCGACGATGCAGACGAACTTGTCGGCCACGGCCGCCACTATCTTCTCGCGGGTCAAGGCAGCGCCGCCGCCCTTGATCATGTGGCCTTGGGCATTGATCTCGTCGGCGCCGTCCACATAGACGGAGAGCTCGGGGACGCTATTGAGGTCGAACACTTCAATGCCCAGGGCCTTGAGCTTGGCGGTGGAAGCCTCGGAGGAGGAGACGGCGCCTCGGATTTGGTGCTTGATGGTGCCCAGGGCATCGATGAAATGGTTGACGGTAGAGCCTGTACCTACGCCGACAATGCTGTCCTTCTGGACATAATCCAGGGCCTTCCAGCCCACTGCTTTTTTCAGTTCGTCTTGCGTCATCATCGGCTCCGGCCAGGTTGAGGAGCCCGCATTATATCAGCTGGGAAAACGTTTGATCTGCTTTGGCGTGACGATAAGGCTGAGGGGCTTGTCCCAGGCCATGGCCGGCAGGGCGGGGTATTGCTGGCAATCATGGGCCAGGCCCACCACTGGGCCCTGGTAACATTCCAGGGTGCGGTCGTAGAAACCGCCGCCCATGCCCAGGCGGTGGCCGGCGCCGTCAAAGGCCACCAGGGGGGTGAACACCAGATCCACCTGCTCGGTGGGTACCAGCTTACGGACATCCAAGGCCGGCTCTGGGATGCCGAAGCGGTTGATCGCCATGGGCTCGGCCGGGTCGTGGTGCAGGAACAAAAGGTGCCCGGGGGTAAAGGGGTGCAGCACCGGCAGCAGCACTGTCTTGCCTGCAGCCCAAAGGGCTTCCATCAGGGGGGCCGGGTCCAGCTCGCCGTCGCTGGCGAGATAAAGGGCCAGGCTTTGGGCCTGGTGCACTTCCGGCAGGGTCATGGCCTGACGGGCCGCTTCAAGGGCGGCTTCACCTTGTTGTTGGGGAGTCAGGGCGCGGCGCTGTTTGCGGGCCCATTGGCGGATAGCGTTACGGTCCATAAAGGGGAGCCCCGGGGTGCCGCTGCGAATGACGGCCCTTGAACCCATAGGTTCAAGGCGGATGCTTAGTTGCCGCCGCAGGCGTCTCAGTACGGGCTGAGCTTGCACAATAGCAGCAGAGAAAACACCCTTGGATGTGGATATCGGCTCAGGGACTTGATCCGCTGGCAAACACCCCAGGGACTTATTCTTTCGTCTGGTGGATCAGGGCCTGCTCTATGGTGTCCTGCAGTACCTTGATCTTGGAGTCCATGGCATCAGCATACTCACGGCTCTTCGCCTCAGCAAGGCGTAGTTCGTGGCTCAGGTTCAGGGCCACCAGGGTCAGCAGCTGCTCGCGGTTGCAAAGATCCGAGTGGGTCCGCAGCTTCTTGAGACGTTCGTCCAGTTCCCAGGCCGCCTCTTGGAGGGCGGGCTCCTGGCCCTTGGGGCAGGCGACTTTGAGGCGCCTGCCTAGAACGACAATTTCCAACGTCTCTTGCAACGAGTGCTCTGCCATGCAGTGTCCTTAGGCCTGTTACGTCTGCATCAGGTGGCGCCACGAGGAGGCGCACTATAGCGATGCACTTGAGATGGATCAAGGGAGTCAATGCCTTGGCATTTCATCCTCTGTGGTAGGATAGCGTCGATGCCCCTTTCTGGAAGATGAATATGAGCCATAACGGCCAGGAACCCCATTTCTACGAAGGCCTTGCCCGGCTGCTGGCTAGCCAGCAGATCACCGCTTCCCCGGCCGAGTTGCACGGTATCATCACCGGCCTGGTGTCTTCTGGCCTGGCCATGGACGGCAAGAGTTGGCTGGAGCCGCTCTATGATCTGACCAACAACGGCCTGGCCTTCAGCCAACCGGTCAAGGAGGCCCTGGAGCCCCTTTACCTGGAACTGTGCCAGCAGTTGGTGGGGGCCGATTTCGAGTTCCAGCTGTTGCTGCCTGCCGAAGATGAAGCTCTGCCGGACCGCATTCAGGCGCTTTGCGACTGGGCCCAGGGCTTCCTGGCCGGTTACGGTGTCCAGGCCGGCAAGGCCAAGGTATCTGCCGAGGTCAAGGAAGCCCTGGATGACTTGGCCGAGATCGCCAACCTCAGCACCGACGTGGAGGAGGACGACGACATGGCCGAATCCGCCTTCATCGAGGTGGAAGAATACCTGAGGGTGGTGGCCATGCTGGTCTTTAGCAACCTTGGCCATCGTCCCAAGGGCAACGAGCACACCCTGCACTGATCCCATGAAGTTGGATATCCTCGTCGTCGGCGGCGGCATGGTGGGCGCCACCCTGGCCTGGGGCCTGGGGCGGCGCTTCCCGCACTGGTCGGTGGGCGTGGTGGAAGCCGTGGCCCAGGACGACAGCCACCAGCCCAGCTTCGACGACCGCGTCATAGCGTTGTCCGCCGGCTCTGTGGCCGGGCTCGAGGAACTGGGGCTCTGGGGCGACCTCCAGCACCAGGCCCAGCCCATCAGTCATATCCATGTCGCCGAGAAAGGCGGCTTCGGCCGGGCCCAGCTCCACGCCGAGGACTACCAGGTCCAGGCCCTGGGGCAGGTGCTGCCGGTGGCGGCCATAGGCCAGGTGCTGCATCGCAAACTGCAATGCCAGTGGTTTTGCCCCGACCGTATCGCCGAGATCGAGCAGGGCCAGGACGCCCTGGCGGTGACCCTGGCCTCGGGGCAGCGGCTCCAAACCCGGCTGCTGGTGGTGGCCGACGGGGGCAACTCCCCCACCCGCGCCCTGCTGGGCATGGGGGCCAGCCGCCAGGACTACGGCCAGCACGCCATCATCGCCAATGTCCGCACCCAGAAACCGCACCAGGGCTGGGCCTTCGAACGCTTCACCGAGACCGGGCCCCTGGCGCTGTTGCCCATGACCCGGAACCGCCTGAACCTGGTGCTCTGCGTCAGGCCTGAAGAGGTGGAAGCTACCCTGAGCCTGGACGACCAGGGTTTCCTCCAGCTGCTGCAGCGCCGTTTCGGCTGGCGCCTGGGGGCCTTTCTCGAGGTGGGGGAGCGCCACTGCTACCCCTTGAGCCTCATCCAGGCCGACAGCTTGAGGGCCAACAGGGCCCTGGTGGTGGGCAACGCCGCCCACAGCCTGCACCCCATTGCCGGCCAGGGCTTCAACCTGGGCCTGCGCGACGTGCTGGTGCTGCTGGACTGCCTGGCGGGGGATGACCCTGGCCATTGGCAGGGGCTGGCGGCCTGGGAAGGGCGGCGCCAGGGCGACCTGCAGCGCACCATAGGCACCACAGACACCCTGGCCAGGCTCTTCGCCAATGATCATTTCCCCCTTTATCTCGGCCGCAACCTGGGCCTGGGGCTGCTGAACCACCTGCCCCTGGCCAAGCACCGCCTCGCCTGGCAGATGCTGGGCTGGGAAAAGGGATAAACCGCTAGTGAGAAGGATGGGCTGATGGCCTTTTACGAATCCCAGGTCACCGTCGTCGGGGCCGGTATGGTGGGGGCCACCCTGGCCCTGATGCTGGGCCGCGGCGGCGTCAAGGTGCTGCTGCTGGACGGCCAGGTGCCGGCGCAGGATTTCGGCCCCGTGGCCGACACCAGGGTCAGCGCCATCTCCCAGGCCTCGGCCGCGCTGCTCAAGGGGCTGGGGGCCTGGGACGCCATAGGCCGCATGGGCCCCTACCAGTCCATGGCAGTCTGGGAAAAGGACTGCTTCGGCAAACTGGATTTCAGTGCCGAGGACGTCAAGGCCGAGACCCTGGGCCACATCATCGAGAACCGCCAGATCCAGTTGGCCCTCTGGCAGGCCATCAAGGCCCAAACCAACATCCAGTTGCTGGCCCCGGCCAAGCTCGCCAGCCTCAACCAGGGCGAACAGGGCCTGATGCTGGGCCTGGACAACGGCGATATGGTGTCCACCAAGCTGCTGGTGGGGGCCGACGGTGTCCATTCCCAGGTCCGCAGCCTGGCCGACCTGCCACTGGTCTTCCACGATTACGGCCACCACGCCCTGGTGGCGACGGTGCGCACCGAGCTGCCCCATGAAGGCTGTGCCCGCCAGATCTTCCGCCCCCAGGGGCCCCTGGCCTTCCTGCCGCTCTGGGAGCCTGACCAGTGCTCCATCGTCTGGTCGACAGTGCCGGCAGAGGCCGACCAACTGATGGCCCTCGAGCCCAAGGATTTCGCCAACCGCCTGCGCCTGGCCATCGACAACCGCCTCGGCGCCCTCGAACTGCTGAGCCCGGTGCAGCGCCTGCCCCTGACGGCCCGCTATGCCCGGGACTTCGTCAAACCCCGCATCGCCCTGGTGGGGGACGCGGCCCACAGCATCCATCCCCTGGCGGGCCAGGGGGTCAACCTGGGCCTGGCCGACGCCCTGGCCCTGGCCGAGGTGGTGCTGGACGGCCTGGCAGCCGAAAAGGACATAGGCCAGCTCAAGCTGCTGGCCCCCTATGGCCGGGCCCGCAAGGCGGCGGCCCTGAAGATGCTGGCAGCCATGGGCGGCCTGAAAGCGGCCTTCGGTTTCGATAATCCATTACTTAAAGTAATGCGCAATGCCGGCATGAAGGCCCTGTCGTCGGCCCCGCCCCTGAAAAGGCTCTTCATAGACGAGGCAAGGGGGCTGGCGGTATTGGAGCAGTTGTCCCGGGTTCGTGACAAGCATCAGATATTCTCACCTTAACCTGCTTGGGGTGCGGCGTTATAATGCCGTGCCATCGTGGGCAGGTAATCGTTTGCCTTTGCCTGCCGCTCCTGGCCCTGGCCAGCCACCGAATTAAGGGAAACTCCATGACCCAGAAAACCGTGCTTTTTGATGCCCATGTCGCCTGCGGCGCCAAGATGGTGGACTTCCATGGCTGGGATATGCCGCTGCACTACGGCTCCCAGATCGAAGAACACCACGCCGTCCGCACCGACGCCGGCATGTTCGACGTTTCCCATATGACGGTGGTGGACCTCAAGGGTGAGCGCACCCGTGACTTCCTGCGCTACCTGCTGGCCAATGACGTGGCCAAGCTGACCGTCACCGGCAAGGCCCTCTACAGCGGCATGCTCAACGCCGAAGGCGGCGTCATCGACGACCTCATCGTCTACTTCCTGACCGAAGACTTCTTCCGCTTGGTGGTGAACTCCGCCACCCGCGACAAAGACCTGGCCTGGATCACCAAGCAGGCCGCCGCCTTCGACGTCAGCGTCACCGAGCGCCCCGAACTGGCCATGATCGCCGTCCAGGGCCCTAACGCCAAGGCCAAGGCCGCCGCCGTATTCAGCGCCGAGCAGAACGCTGCCGTCGAAGGCATGAAGCCCTTCTTCGGCGTCCAGGCCGGCGACCTCTTCATCGCCACCACCGGCTACACAGGTGAAGCCGGTTACGAGATCACTGTCCCCGCCGACCAGGCCGTGGCCCTGTGGAACGCCCTGCTGGCAGCCGGCGTCAAGCCGGCCGGCCTCGGTGCCCGCGACACCCTGCGCCTGGAAGCCGGCATGAACCTCTATGGCCAGGACATGGACGAGACAGTTTCTCCCCTGGCGGCCAACATGGGCTGGACCATCGCCTGGGAACCGAGCGACCGCGACTTCATCGGCCGCGCCGTCCTCGAGCAGCAGAAAGCCGAAGGCACCGCTCAGCTGGTGGGCCTGGTGATGGAACAGAAGGGCGTGCTGCGTCACGGCCAGAAAGTGGTGACCCCTGCCGGTGAAGGCGAGATCACCTCCGGCACCTTCTCCCCGACCCTGGGCTTCGCCATCGCCATGGCCCGGGTACCGGCCGGTGACTTCACCGACGCCCAGGTAGAAATTCGCAACAAGTTGGTGGATGTGAAGGTGGTCAAGCCTGCCTTCGTGCGCAACGGCAAAAAGGTTTGCTAACCTAAATCAGTTCACCAGTTACGGCATACAAGGAACGGAATAACAATGAGCAATATCCCTGCAGAATTGAAATATACCTCCTCTCACGAGTGGATCCGCAAAGAGACCGACGGCACCTACACCATCGGTATCACCGAGCACGCCCAAGAACTGCTGGGTGACATGGTGTTCGTGGAACTGCCGGAAGTCGGCAGCAGCGTCAACAGCGGCGACGACGTGGCCGTGGTGGAGTCCGTCAAGGCTGCCTCCGACGTCTACAGCCCCCTGACCGGCGAAGTCGTCGCCGTCAACGAGGCCCTGGAAGACGCCCCCGAGACCGTGAACAACGACCCCTACAACGACGGCTGGCTGTTCCGCGTCAAGGCGACCGACGAAGCCGAACTGGATGAGCTGCTGGACGCCGAAGGCTACCAGAACGTCATCGACGAAGAATAAGCTAACCCATTGTTGTTCAAAGCCCCGGCGTCCGCCGGGGCTTTGCTTAAGCTAGAGGTGAACATGTCCGATACCCGCCGTTCCCTGACCGAACTCGAATACAAAGACGCCTTCATCGATCGCCACATTGGCCCTGACGCGGCCGAGACCGCCGCCATGCTGGCCACCATCGGCGCCGACTCCGTCGCCGCCCTGATCGAAGAGACAGTCCCCGGCTCCATCCGCCTCGACAAGGAGCTCGCCATAGGCGCGCCCAAGACCGAGGAAGAAGCCCTGGCCCAGCTCAAGGCCATGGCCGACAAGAACCAGATCTTCAAGTCCTACATCGGTATGGGTTACCACCCGACCCTGACCCCCAACGTGATCCTGCGCAACGTGCTGGAAAACCCGGGTTGGTACACCGCCTATACCCCTTACCAGCCCGAGATAGCCCAGGGCCGCCTGGAAGCCATCCTGAACTTCCAGCAGCTGTCCATGGACCTGACCGGCATGGATCTGGCCTCCGCCTCCCTGCTGGACGAAGGTACCGCCGCCGCCGAAGCCATGGCCATGGCCAAGCGCATCGCCAAGAGCAAATCCAACACCTTCTTCGTCGACGAAGAGTGCCACCCCCAGACCATAGCCCTGGTCAAGACCCGTGCCGAAGCCTTCGGTTTCGACGTCGTCGTGGGCCCGGCCGCCAGCGCCGAGGGCATGGACATCTTCGGTGCCCTGCTGCAATACCCCGGTACCAGCGGTGACATCCAGGATCACGCCGAGCTGACCGCCGCCATCCAGGCCCAGAAGGGTATAGTGGCCGTGGCCGCCGACATCATGGCCCTGCTGCTGCTCAAATCCCCCGGCACCCTGGGCGCCGACATGGTGCTGGGCTCTGCCCAACGCTTCGGTGTGCCCATGGCCTTCGGTGGTCCCCACGCCGCCTTCTTCGCCACCCGCGACGCCCACAAGCGCTCCATGCCGGGCCGCATCATAGGCGTGTCCCGCGACAGCCGCGGCAAGCCCGCACTGCGCATGGCCATGCAGACCCGTGAGCAGCACATCCGCCGCGAGAAGGCCAACTCCAACATCTGTACTTCTCAGGTGCTGCTGGCCAACATGGCCTCCTTCTACGCCGTCTACCACGGCCCTGAAGGCCTCAAGCGCATCGCCAGCCGCATCCACCGCCTGACCGACATCCTGGCCCTGGGCCTCAAGGACAAGGGCGTTGCCATCCGTAACGGCCACTGGTTCGACACCCTGACCATAGAGGTCAAGGACAAGGCCGCCACCCTGGCCGCCGCCGAGGCGAAAGGCGTCAACCTGCGCCGTGACATCGACGGCGCCGTCGGCGTCAGCCTCTCCGAGGCCACCACCCGTGAAGACGTAGCCGAGCTGTTCGAGATCCTGCTGGGCGCCAGCCACGGCCTGGATATCGAAGCCCTGGATGCCCGCATCCAAGGCGGTGAGATCGAGTCCATCCCCGCGCACCTGCTGCGCGAAGACGCCGTGCTGACCCACCCGGTGTTCAACCAGTATCACTCCGAGACCGAGATGCTGCGCTACATCAAGCGCCTCGAGAACAAGGATCTGGCCCTGAACCACTCCATGATCAGCCTGGGCTCCTGCACCATGAAGCTGAACGCCACTGCCGAGATGATCCCCATCACCTGGCCTGGCTTCGCCGCCCTGCACCCCTTCTGCCCGGACAACCAGGCCCAGGGTTACCACGAGATGATCGCCCTGCTGTCCGACTGGCTGGTCAACATCACCGGCTACGACGCCGTCTCCATGCAGCCCAACTCCGGTTCCCAGGGCGAGTACGCCGGCCTGCTGGCCATCCGCCACTACCACGAGTCCCGTGGCGAAGGTCACCGCAACATCTGCCTGATCCCCAGCTCCGCCCACGGCACCAACCCGGCTTCCGCCCAGATGGTGTCCTACAAGGTGGTGGTGGTGGCCTGTGACAAGCAGGGCAACATCGATCTGGCCGATCTGCGCGCCAAGGCCGAGGAACTGTCAGACCAGCTGGCCTGCATCATGGTCACCTACCCGTCCACCCACGGCGTCTACGAAGAGACCATCCGTGAGGTGTGCGACATAGTCCACCAGCACGGTGGCCAGGTGTACATGGACGGCGCCAACATGAACGCCCAGGTCGGCCTGACCGCCCCCGGCTTCATCGGCTCAGACGTGTCCCACCTCAACCTGCACAAGACCTTCTGTATCCCCCACGGCGGCGGCGGCCCCGGCATGGGCCCCATTGGCGTGAAGAGCCACCTGGCGCCCTTCGTGCCCAACCACCCCGTGATGCAGCTGGAAGGTCCCAAGGCCGAGATAGGCCCGGTCTCCGCCGCCCAGTTCGGCTCCGCCGGCATACTGCCCATCTCCTGGATGTACATCGCCATGATGGGCTCCGCCGGCCTGAAGAAGGCGACCGAGTTCGCCATCCTCAACGCCAACTACGTGGCCAAGTGCCTGGGCGACAAGTTCCCTGTGCTCTACAGCGGCCGTAACGGCCGTGTGGCCCACGAGTGCATCCTGGATCTGCGCCCCCTCAAGGAAGAGACCGGCATCAGCGAGATGGACGTGGCCAAGCGCCTGATGGACTTCGGCTTCCACAGCCCGACCATGTCCTTCCCGGTGGCCGGCACCCTGATGGTGGAGCCTACAGAATCCGAGGCCAAGGCTGAGCTGGACCGCTTCATCAACGCCATGACCGCCATCTATGACGAGATCCAGAAGGTAGGCCGCGGCGAGTGGACGTTGGAGGACAACCCCCTGGTCAACGCGCCCCATACCCAGGACGACATCATGGACCCGAACTGGCATCGCGCCTATGACCGTGCCGCCGCCGTCTTCCCCAACAACGACGTGCGCAACAACAAGTTCTGGCCCACCGTCAACCGCATCGACGATGTCTTCGGCGACCGCAACCTGTTCTGCTCCTGCATCCCCACGGATGCCTACGCCGAATAAGGTCTGTAGCCTGAATAAAAAGCCCGCCATTTGGCGGGCTTTTTACTTTGAGGAATGGATTTACTCGATGAAGTCCATGGCGCTTTTGGCGGCCTTGTAGACGGCCGAGGAGACCTTGTTAAAGACCCACCTCACGAAATCGTGGGTGATCTTGGCCGGCACTTCGGTGAGTGAGCCGATGAAGGACAGCATATGGCCAAGCAGACCCTTGGTCTGGTCGTAGAGTCTTTCGGAAACCTCGGCGATCTTCTGCAGCGTCTGAGCCATCAGATCCAACATCTGGGAAATGGAACTTGCCGCGAATTGCACCGGTACGGCTATGCCGTATTTCACGGCGTCGGCCAGCAATGTCTTCAGCGCCGCCGTCAGCATGTACATGTAACGGGTCGTGAAAGAGGCATTGTGGCGTTTCTCGTAATCCAGACGGATCTTCTGGTTGAGGAAGCTGTCGCTACGCAGTTGCACCGCGGCCCAGTCTTCATAGTTGGCGGTATTCATGTAGCCGGGGGTGGCCCTCAGGCCCATTTTGTGGGCTTCGGGGTTGATACCGCTGGCTCCATCAAGAACGTATTCCTGGCCGTTATAGGGGGCGTGGTAGAAAGGCCATATGGGGACCATGGGCACAGGATCGGCACCATGGATACAGCGATGGATCTTATTGAGGGCTGCCGTGCTCTTGATGGCATAGCCGTTCAGGCCAACCCTTGGACAGCCAAAGGAGTAGAGGTTGATGGTGCCGCCAAAGCGCACCTTTATCCAATCGGCGGTCAGGGAAGCCAGGGCCCCGCCGAGACTATGGCCTACGCAGTGCACAGTCCCGTGGAAGGAGCGACCCAGTAAGGGGGTCAAAGCCCTGTCTAACTCGCCCTTCATTGATTCAAAAGCGCGCTGGAAACCCAGGTGAACAGTACTGCCGTTCTCGCTGGTGGCAAAGCCGACGCTCAGATCCGTCAGAGCATCGCGCATGTCTTTCAAGTTGGATGAGGTGCCACGTATCGCCACCACTACGTCATCTTTATAAAGGCCCTTCCCCTTTCCTATTACCCCAAAGCCGGTGCGTAACTGCATGACCTTGGATACGAGCCCGCCAGATACACCGCTGACGGGGCCTTCTGATAAGTCAAAATCGAAGTGGCGGCCTACTATAGGGTCAACCGACATGCGGAACCTGCCGGTAGGCCCTGGGTTTTTAATGTCATAGACCATGTTGGCCATGTAGGCGGCCATTTTAGGGGACAGTGCTGGCATGAAAAACTCCTTTTAAAAATATCCTTAGCTGGGGTCAGTCGAATTTACATATACTGAATACACCTTGAGTAAAGTCAGTCCCATCATTGCGGTCGAAGTGGTATTCCTTTTCTGGATTAATCAGGTCGCAGTCCAGGTTTTTCAACTTATCTTCGACCACCTTTTCAGAAGTGATCCCAGGTAGCACCGTATACCAGAGTGTGTAAGTCTGATTGTTCCAGCGGACATACATCTCTTGAAAAACCCTGGATTCGTCAAAGAGCTTATGGGGGCGGCGAGATTCGATAGTCTTTTCTGGAAACTGGAAGTAGCCATCGCCATCGGTTTTGGTGCTGATGGTCTGGTCTTCACCATAGGTGAGGGTGTACAGGACTTCCAGGCCTGCCAGGGGCTTGCCTTCGTGGGTGACACGGCCTTGTACTTTGGGAGTCAAATGCACAACTTCTTTTTTAGGTATTCCAAACATACTTGCAATCGCCTGATATGAAAGGAGGAAAAGAAGAACAGCGCTTACAGCCAGCACAAATGATGGCTTTACCTTTCGAGGTAATAGATAGGTCTTCATATCCGTCCATGGGTTATTGAAATTAACTGATCTAATTAAGTCTACAGTAAGATATTTTGGCAGGCAATTTTTAGCCAATGATGATGGCGTCATCGCTTATTTTCGTGAAAGGCTTAGTACTTTTTTGCGTTTACACAAATGCCTTTTGCTTGTTTGCGAAGTCGCTTGCCTATGGCCTGCCTTTTTATAATAAATGGATAGCTAAGAGTTCTATCAATTTGATTAATTTTATGGATGCGGGAAATAACTTTGGGTAAACCAGTGTCGTCGTTTTAGCCGTGACTTATTCTGCATGAATTGATTAGTCGTTTTATTTGCTAGGCCTGACATTTTATTCCCACAGACCAGGCATAGAAATCAGAATTTTCACTGCCATTCCCCAGTGTTGACCTAAGGGCCCGCCATCAGGCGGGCTTTTTCATGGCCTTTTCGCAACCCAGGCCAGGGCGTGCTCGATAAAGAGCCGTAGCCGCAGGGGCTGGTTGGCGCGGTCGCGGTAGAGCAGGTAGAAGGGCCGGACAGGGCCGTGCCAACTGGGGGCCAGGGGCTTGAGACCGGGGATCTCGGCGGCCAGCCAACTGGGCAATAGCACGGCGCCCAGGCCCTTGGCGGCGGCCTGGGCCGCCAGCTGCAAGTCGTTGACCCTAAGGCGCAGCCGAGGGGAGATATCCACCCCTTGCCGGGTCTGGCGGTGCCGCAAAGGCAGCTCGTCACCGATGCGGCCCTGGACCCAGGGCAGGGCGGCCAGGGCCTCGGGGCTGTCGGCCTCTGGCCAGTGGGCCGGGCCGTAGACTTCGAAGGGCAAATCGTCCAAGTGGCGGCCTATCCAGGCCGAGTCGGCCTGCTGTCCTACCCGGAAGGCCAAGTCGACGGCGGCCTCCTCCAGGTTGATATTGTTGTTGGACAGGCTCAGCTCCAGGTTGATGTCCGGGTAGGCCAGGGCGAAGTCGGTAAACAGCGCCCCCAGGTCATGGTGGGCCTGGGTCAGGGGCGCGGCGATGCGCAGCAACCCCTTGGGCTGGTGCAGCTCCTCGTCCAGGTTGGCGGTGACCGATTCCAGCTCGCTGACCAGGGGCAAGCAGCGGTGATGGTAGCGCTGGCCTACGGCCGTCAGTTGCAGCTGGTGGGCATTGCGATGCAGCAGGCGCACCCCCAGCCGCTCCTCCAGGCCGCGGATGCGGCGGCTCAGGGTGGATACCGGCACGCCAAGGGCCTGGCCGGCGCGGGTATAGCTGCCCAGTTCCACCAGTCGGCAGAAGAGACGCAGGTCATCCAGGGAAGGTTGATTTTTCATATATGGAAAATGAGCTTTCTTTATTCGCTATTTTATACAGAAATGGGATTTGTACACTGTCGGCATTGGAACCCCGTGGAGGCGGCAGATGTTAAAGGATGAAAAGGGGCAGGCGATTGTCCTGCTGGTGGTATGCGTCTTTTTCTGGGGCAGCGTCTTTCCGCTGGCCAAGGTGGCCTTGGCGGGGCTGTCGCCCCTGGCTCTGGCCGTGTGGCGCTTCTTGATCGCCGTGCTCTGCCTGGGGTTCTACCAGTGGCGTTGGGGTCAGGCCTGGCCCAGCCTGAGGCTCGGCCATTACGTTGTCGTCGCCATCGCCGGCATAGTGGGGATAGGCGGCTTCAACCTGGGGCTTTTCAGCGGCCTGGAGCATACTTCGGCCGCCAATGCCGCCCTGATCATGGCCCTGAGCCCACTGGTGACCTCGCTATTGGCCGCCGCCCTGGCCAGGCGGCCCTTGAGTGGCCTGCAGTGGCTGAGCTTGGTGTGCTGTCTGGCCGGTGTATCCCTGGTGCTGACCCAGGGCCACTTCCGGCAGCTGCACCTGTCCAGAGGTGACGGTGACATGTTGCTGGCGATGTTGGCATGGTGCTTTTACACCCTCAGCTGCCAATGGCTGGGCAAGGTGGTGGGGCCGGTCCAGCTGACTCTGGCAACCATGATCAGCGGCTGCCTGGCACTGCTGCTGGCCGCCTTGGCCCAAGGGGACTCCCTGTCCCTGTTTTCTCTCGGTCCCAAGGTGCTGCTGGTGGTGCTCTACATAGGTCTCTTCGCCACCGTCGCGAGCTACCTGCTGTGGGTGAGGGGCGTGCAGCAGCTGGGGGCGGAAAGGGCTTCGCTCTTCTTCAACCTGGTGCCTGTCTTCGCCGCCCTGGTGGCCCTGCTGCTGGGCCAGCCCCTGACCTTGGTGCAGTTGGCCGGCATGGCCGTGGTGCTGGCGGGCCTGACGCTGCCCCGCTGGTGGCCGGCCCTGGGCCTGCCAGTGAGGAGCTGAACCGGAATGAAAAGCCCGCCGACCGGCGGGTTTTTTCAGCTTTGTGGGTAGGGATCGGTGAGCAGCTTGTTGAGTTCGTCGATCAGGGTGCCGGTGCCCTTCTCGTTGTAGCCAATGCGGTGGTCCACCACCAGCCCGGCCTTGTTGATGACGAACATGTTGGGGATGCTCTCCACCCCGAATTCCTTGCTGAGGTCGCCATGCACGTCATGGGTGAAGGTCACCTTGAAGTCCTTGAGCTTATGGACGATGGCGCGGTAGCGGCGGCGGCCTTCCTTGAAGTTGATGGCGACGATTTCCAGCCTGTCCTTGCCCACCTGGCGTTGAATGGCTTCCAGCACCTTCATTTCCTTGAGGCAGGGGCCGCACCAGCTGGCCCAGAAGGTGGCTACCACCACTTTGCCCTGGCGTTCGCTGAGCTGCACTTGCTGGCCGTCGGGGGTATTACCCAGGTAGGAAGGCGGCCGCTGGCCTTCTTCGACATTGGCGAGGACCTGGCCGGCAACCAAGCTGAGCAGCAACAGCGGCAGGTAATGGATAGGGGGCATACCCTTGTCTCCAAAATGGTTTTCACATTTATACAACACTCCCCGGAGCTTAGGCCATACTGGGCCTTGCTCTGGAGCCCGGGGCTGCTGCACTATCTGGGGGCCATGCAATAAGGAGATGTGTGATGCAAGTCACTGCCAGGGAGGCCATAGATGGCCGGTCATGAAGATACTTTCGACGCCCCCCGCATCAAGGCCATTCGGGAAGCCACAGGCCTGACCCAGAAAGCCTTTGCCACCCTACTCGAAGTGAACCTCGGTACCTTGCGCCATTGGGAGCAGGGGCGACGGCTGCCTACTGGGCCGGCCAGGGCCCTGCTGCGGGCTTTGGAAAACGACAGGGCGGCGGTACAGGCGGCCTTGGCGGCTCAGGGATAGATGACGATGGGGGTGCCGGGCGCTACGGCGTTCCAGAGCTCGTCCATATCGTGGTTCAAAAGGGCGATGCAGCCGTTGGTCCAGTTGGAGGGCTGCATCCTGGGATCAAAGCCGTTGCGCTGGCCGTGGATCATGATGCGGCCGCCGGGGTTGAGGCCCCTGGCCCTGGCCTGGGCCAGATCCTCGGCGTTGGGATAACTGATATGGATGGCTCTATGGAAGGCCGAGTCCGCCAGCTTGTAGTCCAGGAGATAGCGCCCCTCGGGCGTGCGCTGATCCCCTTCTCGCAACTTGTCGCCATGAGGGGCGGCCCCCAGGGCTATCCAGAAGCGCTTAAGCACCTTGCCGTCCTTCATCAGCGCCAGGCTGTAACTGGACTTGTGCACCACCACCAGATCGGCGGCGGGCGAGGCCAAGGCCAGGCAAGGCAGCAACAGCAGGGTGGACAGCAGTGGTCTCATGGGGCTCATCCTGGACGACGCGGAATTCAGCTTGGATTCATCTTAGGACAGTGCCCCGCCCCCTGTCCGCCAAAGGGCTCACAGAAACGGCTTTTCTTTGGGAAAACGCACACAGGGACTCAGTTCAGAACAGGGCTGCTTTGAAAAGGAGAAGCACCTATGACCAAGGCCAGATTCATCAAGTACCTGTTATTGGGGCTGGCGGCTTTACTGCTGGCGTTGCTGCTGTCGAGCCTGCTGGCCAGGTATTTCGGTGTCGGCCAGGGGATTGCCTTTGGATTGCTGTTCATGATCCTGGCGCCGCTGCTGGATGCCGCCTGGCATTTCTGCCGCCTGCTCACGGAGGTGGACTTCGGGCCCAAAAGCCGCAAAGGCGACTAGCCAGGAGCCGCTCGCCCTGCGACGGCCTGGGCTATGCTGGAAGGTGATAACCCTTTCATAAAAAAGGAAATCACCATGTCAGTCGAAATGTTCAGCCTGGGCATGTCCAGCCTCTTGCTGCTGGTCCTGCTGTTGGTGGCGGTATTGCTCCATGCCCAGCAGGTGGGGCTCAAGGCGCTGATGGGCAACAGGGAGGGGCTGGCCGAGCCGTCCGGCATGGCCGGCCGGGCCAGGCGGGCCCACCTCAACCTGCTGGAGAATCTGGTTCCCTTCGCGGTGGCGGTGTTGATGGCCCACAGCCTCGGCATCACCAGCCCCATGACGGTGGCGGGGGCCTGGCTCTTCCTGTTGGGCCGCCTGGCCCATGCCTTCTGTTACGTGGCCGGCATACCAGTGCTGCGCACCCTGTCCTTCTTCGTCGCCTTCGTCGGCATCTTCCTGGTGCTGCTGCCGGTCCTTTTGCACTGAAAAAAGCCGGGGCTGGCCCCGGCTTTGTCACCAGAACACCAGCAGCACAGTGGCGGCTGTGAGGCCGCCCATGCCTTGGGCGAACCAGAACTGGCGGCGCGGGCTGTTCAGCCAGTGGCGTATGCCAACCCCAAAGGCGATCCACATCAGGTTCATCACCGAGCCGCTTAGGAGCCAGGCCAGCAGCAGCCAGCTGAGGGAAGGCCAGTAGGCCGGCCCCGGCAGGCTGAAGGCGGATACCGACGCCAGTGTGGTGGCCCAGACCTTGGGGTTGACGAACTGGAAGGCGGCGGCGGCCAGTACGCCTATCGGCTTGGCCTGCTCCTGGGAGGCGCTGCCCAGCCGCACCTGGGCGATGCGCCAGGCGAGGTAGAGCAGGTAGAGAGCGGAGAGGATCTGCAGCGCCCTGTGCAAGGACGGATAGAGCTCGAGCAGCTCGCCCAGGCCGGCGCCTATGGCCAGCAGCATGGCGGCGTTGCCCAGGCGGATCCCCAGCCAGAAGGGCAGGGTCCGCCAGAGCCCGAACTGGGCGCCGCTGGCCGTGAGCAGCATGTTGTTGGGGCCAGGGGTACCGGCGGCGGCCAGGGTGAAGATCAGGGAGGCGCTGAAGGCGCCCCATTGTTCCGGGCTCATGGTTGTCCTTAATTGTATGGGTTCAATTTGTAGATGCCGGGCCTATGCACTTCCATCAGCAACTGGGGGCTGGCGGGGGCATTGAAACCGAGTTGGCGGTAAAGGCCATGGGCGTCGCGGGTGGCCAACATGATGCGCCGCAAGCCCTGGGCCCAGTCCTGGCTGAAAATGCTCTCCAGCATCCATTTGGCCAGGCCCTGGCCGCGGTGGGCCGGCAGCACGAAGACGTCGGCCAGGTAGGCGAAAGTGGCATGGTCAGTGACCAGGCGGCCAAAGCCGAGCTGCTCTCCCCCCTGGTAGAGGCCGAAGCAGTAAGAGCCCCGGATGGCGGCGGCCACCTGGGCTTCGCTGATCCCTTCCGACCAGTAGCAGTCGGTCAAGAAGCCGTGGACCACGGCCAGTTGCAGCAGGACCTTGTCGTCGCTGAGCAGGAAATCCTGATGGTGCCATTCCATGATGATCCTCGTTGGCAGGGGGGCAGCTTTCTGCCAAAATCATGCAATCGCCCTGTTTTGTATGGCAACAATTTTATTGTTATGGTGACAATCTGGACCCCGGATCTCGGCCCCTTCCAGGGCCCCAAGTACCTGCGCTTGGCGGATGCCATAGCCCAGGCCATAGCCGGAGGCGAGCTGGCCGCCGGCACCAAGCTGCCGCCCCAACGCCTGCTCGCCGACAAACTGGGGGTGACAGTGGGCACTGTCACCCGGGCCTATGACGAGGCCCAGCGCCGCGGCCAGCTGGAGGCCAGGGTGGGCAGTGGCACCTTCGTCAAGGGCCAGGCCCTGGCGCTGGCCCCAGCCTCGGGGGAGGCCCTGGCCCTGGATGGCGCCATGGCGCCTCTTGGGCCCCAGGCGCGAATGCTGAGCGAAGGCCTTACCGCCCTGGCCCAAGATGCTGAGGCCTTGCACCGCTGCCTGCCTTACCCCCAGGCCAACGGCCTGCCGGCCCAGCGCCAGCGCTTCCTGGCCTGGCTGGCGGGCCAGGGCTTTGCCCTGGAAGACAGCCAACTGCTGCTCAACCACGGCGGCCAGCACGGTATCCACATCGCCCTGCAGGCCCTCTGTGAGGCCGGCGATACTGTGCTCTGCGAGGGTTTGTCCTTCCCCGGCATCAAGTTCGCCTGCCAGGAGCAGGGCCTCAAGCTGGTGGGCCTGGCCATGGACGATCAGGGCCTCTTGCCGGAGGCCTTGGAGGCGGCCTGCAAGCAGTACAGGCCCAGGGCCATCTACCTGACCCCAAACCTGCAAAACCCCAGCTGTGCCACCCTGCCCCTTGAGCGGCGCCAGGCGATACTGGCCCTGTGCCGCCAGTATGATCTCTGGGTGTTGGAGGACGACGTCCAGTTCATGGACCCGGCCGCCAAGCCGCAAGCCCTCTTCCAGCTCGACCCCGAACGGGTGGTCTTCCTGTCCAGTTTTTCCAAGCGCTACGCAGGCACTGTGCGGCTGGGCTTCATGTTGTTCCCGGCCCGGCTGCGCAGTCGCATGGACCTGGGATTGCGGGCCTCCACCTGGACAGTCTCGCCCCTGGTGCTGGAACTGGTCAGCCGTTGGCTGGCCGGCGGCCAGATGGACGCCCTGGAACAGTGGTTGGCGGGAGAGATGCGGGCCCGCAGGCAGCTGGCGGACCAGCTGTTGCCGGGGCTGCAGGGGGAGGCGAGTGGCTTCAACTGCTGGTTGGCCTTGCCAGAGCCCTGGCGGGCCAGCGATTTCAGCCGGGCCGCCATGGAGCGTGGGGTCAGGATCCGGGTGGCCGAGGACTATGCCATAGGCCGGCTGCCTGCTCCCCAGGCGGTGCGGCTCAGCATCAGCCAGCCAGGCAGCCGCCAGGAGCTGACCCTGGCCCTGGGCATACTGCACCAACTGCTGCTGGAGGGGCCGCACCTGGCAAGGGCCGTGCTCTGAACCGAAGCAGACTTAAAAAGCACCGCCTGGCGGTGCTTTTTTTGTTGGCCGGACAAGGGGTTTTACCCCGCACCTACCTTGCGGGCGGCTATGCGGCTGGCTTTGTTCGTGACGGCCCAGGCAACTCATTTACTTCCCTTATTGCAACTGATGACTGCTGAGTGAGTCCTAGCCTCCTGAAATTGTGACTGGGTTTTTATGCGAAACGCTTTCATATTTATTTGTTCTGAATATAATGTCGCCGCGCCGTCTCCCGAGCCTTGCTGCTTGCTGCCATCAAGGTGCCCCGCCGGGGCCCACAAGGGGATACGGCAGCCATAATGAAAGAACAATAAGGCGCCGCTCATCAGAGGGGCGTTTCGCCGTTTTGCCTTGCCCCGGGAGATGACATCGATGAACAAGCCTGCCTATCTGGCCAACCTCTCGCCCCTGGCCCTGGCCGTGGGTGCCGCCCTCAGCCTGCCGCTGAGTCTGCACGCCGAGGAGAGCGCCGACGACGCCAGCGTCGAGCGCATCCAGGTCACGGCGTCGCGCCGCCTCACCACCACCGACGAGATCCCCTACAACATCAGCGTGCTGGATGCGAACAAGATGGGTGAGCAGGGCATCAACAACCTGGCGGATCTGGGCTACGCCATCCCCGGCCTGACCGTCATCGACACAGGCCCGCGCAACGACAAGCCCATGATCATGCGTGGCCTGACGGTGGACGAGCTGTCCTCCAACGACGGTGGCGGCAACGGCGGCACCGTCTCCGTCTATGTCAACGACACCCCCCTGCTGGTGGACCTGAACCTCATCGACATCGACCACGTGGAAGTACTGCGCGGGCCCCAGGGCACCCTCTACGGCGCCGGCTCCCTGGGCGGCACCCTGCGTTACATCCTCAAGAAGCCGCAGATCGGCGAGGCCGACGGCTACGTGGGCGGCAAGCTTTACCAGGTCAAGGAAGCCAGCAACCCCAGCGGTGAGCTCTATGGCGCCGCCAACCTGCCCCTCGGCAGCGACGACTTCGCCCTGCGGGTGGCGGCCAGCTACAAGAAAGATTCGGGCTTCGTGGATTACCCCGACATCATCAAGGGTCCCAAGAAGGACGTGGACGACGAGGAGTCCTTCAACGGCCGGGTGGCGCTGCGCTACTCCCCCTCCGACAATTTCGACGCCACCCTGACCCACCTGGTCCAGTCCCAGAACGTGGGCGGCCGCACCGCCGTCAACCCGGCCTTCACCGGCGACAAGTACAGCAACGGCCTGCGCTATGAAGAGCCCCTGAACCGCGACGTGGATCTCACCAGCCTGGAGCTGAACTGGGACCTGGATTTCGCCACCCTGTCCTCCTCCACCAGCCACACCAAGCTCACCGAGAAGGGCCAGCGGGACCAGACCGATCTGCTGATCACCTCCATCTGGCCCGGCTACGCCGACTACCCCGTGTTCTCCGCCTATACCCATGAAGACGTGGACAACAAGGCCTTTACCCAGGAACTGCGCCTGGCCTCCAACGACGACGGCGGCAAGGTGCTGTGGCTGGTGGGTGGTTACTACAGCCACGAGAACAACCACGACAGGTCCATCGAGTACACCCCCGGCTACCCCCAGTTCATCGGCCTGGACCGCCCGGACAACATCGAGTACTACGAGGACAACAAGGAAAAGGCCACCGAGACGGCCCTGTTCGGCGAGCTGACCTACCGCCTCACCGACGCCTGGGACGCCACCTTTGGCGCCCGCGCCTTCCACCTCAAGCAGAACCAGACCAGCTGCCTGGACTTCCCCCTCTATTACGAGCGCCCCGGCACCGGCATAGAGCCGGACTGTTCCCTGGGTGAGGGCAAGAACAGCGACGTCATCTACAAGTTCAGCACCTTCTACCACTTCACCAGCGACGTGAACGTCTATGCCCTCTATTCCCAGGGCTTCCGCCGCGGCGGCTCCAACGGCGTGCCCGCCGGCGGCCAGGTGTCCTTCACCGACGCCGAGAAGCAGTACTCCCCGGACACCGTCGACAACTACGAGCTGGGTTGGCACAGCAACTGGCTGGGCGGCAGCCTGAGCTTCCAGGGCGACCTCTACTACATCGACTGGAAAGACATCCAGGTGGCGGGCAAGACCGCCGAGGGCTCCATCCCGATCACCGTCAACGGCGGCAAGGCCCGCTCCCAGGGCCTGGAGCTGGAATCCGTCTACGCCCCGGTGCGTGGCCTGCTGCTGACGGCCGGTTACTCCTACACCGACTCCCGCCTGGCCGAGGACGCCCCCTCACTGGACGGCAAGGACGGTGACCGGGTGCCCGGCGTGCCGCGCCACGAAGGCAACGTCAGCGCCACCCTGATCCAGGACTACGGCAGCGTCGAAGGCCGCTACACCCTGAGCCTCTATGCCAAGAGCTCGGTGCATACCAGGGTCAACAACAACCCCGGCACCCGTAACGCCGACGACCAGAAGCTGCCGGGCTTTGCCATCGTCAACGCCTCCGCCAGCTTCAGCCTGGATGACTGGATGCTGCGCCTCTACGCCAACAACCTGTTCAACCGTTACGCCTACGTGGGCGCCCGCGGCGCCCGGGACTACGGCGAGCAGGGCCAGTTCTACTTCATCAACAGGCCCCTGACGGTGGGCGCCGAGCTGCAATACCGCTTCTGATCCCAAGGCCCCGCAAGGGGCCTTTTGTTACTCTCTGTCCATGCCCCAGAACGAGCTTTAGTGATGCCCCAGCCACTTCATCTTGCCGAACAGGCCCTCAAGGCCGAGGACTGGCCCGCCCTGGAAAAGGCCGCCCGCGCCCTGGTCGCCGCTGACGCCGGCCAGGCCGAGGGCCATTTCCTGCTGGGCCTGGCCCTCTGGCAGCAGGGCCTGCTGCCCCAGGCCGCCCCGGCCTTGCAGCAGGCCATCAGCCTGGCGCCGGGCCGCCTGGACTACAGGGCCCAGTTCCTGCGTTTCCTGTTCGAGGCGGGGCAGATGGCGCCGGCCCTCAAGGTGCTGGCGGCAACCCTGGGGCTGGCCGGCGGCCGGGCCCAGGACTGGGACACCCTGGGCAATGTAGCCAGCCGCCTGGAGCGGCACGATCTCGCCCGGGCCTGCTTCGAGCGGGTCACCCAACTGGCGCCAGCGGAACCCAGGGGCTGGCAGCACCTGGGGGCGGCCTGCAACTTCCTGGGGGACAGGCAAGGAGCCCTGGCCGCCTACGGCCGGGCCATAGCCCTGGCGCCTAGCTCTGTCCTGGCCCACTGGGCCAGGGGCCAGATCCTCAAATTCAGCGAAGGCTGCCCCGAGTTGACGGCCCTGGAAGGGCTCTGGGAAAAGCTTGAGGGGCAGGACAGGGGCCTGGCGGGCATAGCCCTGGCCAAGGCCTTGGACGATCTCGGCCAGTTTGAGCGGGCTTTCGTCGTCTTGACCCAGGCCAGGGAGCTGCTGGCCCCGGGCCTTCGCTATGACGAGCCGCGGCTGGACCAGGCGGTAACGCAGCTCTGCCAGGGGCAGGCACCTCAAGCACTGGCGGCGGTGGCGGGGCGGCCGGCGCCGCTCTTTATCGTCGGCCTGCCCAGGGCCGGCTCGACCTTGCTGGAGCAGCTGCTGGGCAACCACCCGGACATCGCCTTGGGGGGTGAACAGCTGGCCCTGCCGCGGGCCTTGCAGGAGCTGGCCGGGGTGCGCAGCGAGGACGGCCTGGACCAGGAGTTGCTGGCAAGGCTGCCGAGCCTCGACGGCGAGCGCCTGGCCCGCCGCTATGCCCAGCTCGGCGGCCACCTGCCCCAGGGCCGGCGTTTCTTGACCGACAAGCTGCCCTTCAACGGCCTTTTCCTCGGGCCCATACTCCAGCACTGGCCGGACGCCCGCATCCTCTATATCCGCCGCGCCCCCGTCGCCGCCTGCTGGGCCAACTACCGCCGTTTCCTGACTTTTCCCATCGCCCTTGGCAAGAGCCTGGACAGCGCCGCCCATTATTACCGAGCCCAGGAAACCCTGGCCGGCCACTGGCAGCCCCGGGCACCGGCGCGGATGATGACGGTCGATTACGAGGCATTGGTGGCGGCGCCCGAAGCGCAGATGGCGGGGATCTTCGACTGGTTGGGCTTGGCGCCCCTGGCCGGGCCCTTGTCCACCGACAGCGCTCGGGGGGTGGCCACGGCCAGCGCCGCCCAGGTGCGCCAGGGCATACACCGGAAGGGGATAGACGAGTGGCGCCACTACCAGCCTTGGCTGGGGCCTTGGGCCGCCGGCCAGGGCTTTGCCCTCTGAGCTCAGCCGAGGTATTCGGCTGACTGCATCTCGGTGAGGCGGCTCTGGGTGCGGCGGTATTCGAAGGTGAGGGCGCCGCCCAGGTAGAGCTCGGCGGGCGGGGCCGCCGCCTCCAGGTAGAGGGCGACCTGCTGGTCGTAGAGCTCGTCCACCAGGGCGATGAAGCGCCGGGCCGGATCGTCCCCCACGGCGTAACGGACTTGCCGCTCGCCGGTGGCGATGGCCTCCACTCCGTCTTCGGTGCCGCGGGCCTTGATCCACTCCTTGGCCTCGCCTCCCAGCAGCGGCACCCCCGTCACCAGCAGGGTGCGAAAGCGCCCCGCCAGCTCGATGTAATCCAGCGCCGAGCGGGGCCCGCCACAGAGGGCCTCGAAGTCGAACCAGGCCGCCTGCCGCCCGGCGCGGATAACCGGGATGGGCCGGCCACAGACGCCGAGGGGATCCTGGCTTGCCGCACCGGGTTCCAGGCGCTGGAACAACTCCTTGAAGTCCGCCTCGCCGGGCAGGAAGCAGGTCTTTTGAAAGCGCAGGTGGCGCAGCCTGTGGTCCTCGCCGCCGTCCAGGTGCAGCTCCTCGCAGTGGGCCAGCAAGAGTGCTATGCCGGGCAGGAAGCGATCCCGCTGCAGGCCGTTTTCGTAGAGGCGGCCTATGGGGATGTTGGAGGTGGCCACCAGCACCAGGCCTTCGTCGAACAGGGCCTCGAAGAGGCGGGCCAGGATCATGGCGTCACCGATGTCGCTGACGAAGAACTCGTCGAAGCAGAGCACCTTGCAGCCCTTGGCCAGGCGCCGGGCGATGAGGCGCAGGGGCTCGGCGTGGCCGCTCTCGCTCCTCAGCTCCTCATGGACCCAGGCCATGAAACGGTGGAAGTGCATCCGCCGCTTCTGGCCCTCCGGCAGGGCGGCGTGGAACAGATCCATCAACATGGTCTTGCCGCGGCCCACGTCCCCCCAGAGGTAAAGGCCTTTGGGCCTGGCGCCTGCCAGCAGCTGCGAATGGAGGGCATCCAGGGCCAGCGCCGCCTGCTGCTGGGCGGGATCGGCGGCGAAATTGGGGGCCTGGAGCTGCGCTTGGTAACGCTCTAAGGGAGACATGGCGACACGGCAGGGGAAAGGATGGCGGCAGTATAACAAGGCAGCGCCATGAAAAAAGGCAGCCATCAGGCTGCCTTCTTGCTTTAAGCGGCGTCGCTGCGGATGAGGTGGTCGAAGGCGCTGAGCGCCGCCGTGGCCCCGGCCCCCATGGCGATGACGATCTGCTTGTAGGGCACTGTCGTGGCGTCGCCGGCGGCGAAGACCCCCGGCATGGAGGTGGCGCCCCTGGTGTCGATGATCACCTCGCCCATGCGGTTCAGCTCCACTTCGCTGCCTCGCAGGAAGTCGGTGTTGGGCACCAATCCTATCTGCACGAAGATGCCGGCCAGCTCGAGCACTTTGGCCTCACCGCTGATGCGGTCCCGGTAGGCAAGACCCGTGACCTTGCTGCCGTCGCCCAGCACTTCAGTGGTTTGGGCGTTGGTGATGATGTCGACGTTGGCCAGGGACTTGGCCTTGTTGACCAGCACCTGGTCGGCCCTCAGGGTGTCGGCGAATTCCAGCACAGTCACATGGCCTACGATGCCGGCCAAGTCGATGGCCGCTTCGATGCCGGAGTTGCCGCCGCCGATCACCGCCACTTTCTTGCCCTTGAAGAAGGGGCCGTCGCAGTGGGGGCAGTAGGCCACGCCTTTGGTTCTGTACTGGGCCTCGCCCGGTACCCCCAGTTCGCGCCAGCGGGCGCCGGTGGCGAGGATCAGGCTGCGGCTCTTGAGGCTGGCGCCGCTTTGCAGCTCCAGCTCTATGCCCTCACCGCGGCGCACGGCGGCGGCGCGCTGGCCGGTGATCAGCTCCACACCATACTGCTTGAGGTGCTGTTCCAGGCCGGCGGCCAGTTTGGGGCCTTCGGTGTAAGGCACTGAGATGAAGTTCTCGATGCCGACTGTGTCCATCACCTGGCCGCCAAAGCGCTCGGCCACCAGGCCGGTGCGGATCCCCTTGCGGGCGGCGTAGATGGCGGCGGCGGCGCCGGCCGGGCCTCCGCCCAGCACCAGCACGTCGAAGGGGGCGCTATCGGCCAGGGCCTTGGCCTGGCGCTCGGCGGCCCCGGTGTCGACCTTGGCCAGGATCTCTTCCAGGGTCATGCGGCCCTGGCCGAAGTGCTCGCCGTTAAGGTAGACGGCGGGCACCGCCATCACCTGGCGCTCATTCACCTCGTCCTGGAAGAGGGCGCCGTCGATCATCTCATGGCGGATATTGGGGTTGAGGGTCGCCATCAGGTTCAGGGCCTGCACCACATCCGGGCAGTTGTGGCAGGACAGGGAGATGAAGGTCTCGAAGTGGTATTCCCCTTCGAGGTTACGGATCTGGTCCAGCAGCTTGGGGTCGGCCTTGGACGGGTGGCCGCCGGCCTGCAGCAGGGCCAGCACCAGGGAGCTGAATTCGTGGCCCAAGGGAATGCCGGCAAAGCTGACCCTGGGGGCCTCCCCTGAAGGGGCAATGCCGAGGCTGGGGCTGCGGTGCGCCTGGGCCTCGATAAGGCTGATATTGCCGCTCATGGCGGCCAGTTCGACCGCCAGGGCGCGCAGTTCCTCGGCCTTGGGGCTGTTGTCGGCGGACAAGCTCAGTTCGATCGGCTGCTTGATGTGCTGCAGGTAGCTGTCCAGTTGCTGTTTCAGAGTGGCGTCTAACATGGCTTGTCCTTCGCTAAATTCGGGGTGTAAAAAACCCGGCCCGCCGCCAGGCCAAGGCCGAGGCGAGCCGGGTTGTGTTTAAAGCCGGGTCTTAGATCTTGCCGACCAGGTCCAGGGAGGGGGCCAGGGTGGCTTCGCCTTCCTTCCACTTGGCGGGGCAGACTTCACCGGGGTGGGCGGCGACGTACTGGGCGGCTTTTAACTTGCGCAGCAGGTCGGAGGCGTCGCGGCCTATGCCTTCGGCGGTGAGTTCGACGGCCTGTACCACACCCTGGGGGTCGAGGACGAAGGTGGCGCGGTCGGCCAGGCCCTGGCCTTCACGCATCACGCCGAAGTTGTTGGTGATGGTGCCGGTCTGGTCGCCGACCATGTAGTAGGCGATCTTGCCGATGGTGTCGGAGCTGTCGTGCCAGGCCTTGTGGGTGAAGTGGGTGTCGGTGGACACGGAGAAGACTTCGACGCCCAGATCGCGCAGTTCGGCGTAGTGATCAGCAAGATCGCCCAGCTCTGTGGGGCAGACGAAGGTAAAGTCGGCCGGGTAGAAGAAGAAAACGGCCCACTTGCCTTTGACGTCGGCTTCGGTGATCTCCACGAAGTTACCGTCTTTGAAGGCGGTGGCTTTGAAGGGCTTGATTTCGCTGTTGATGGAAATGGACATGCTGTCTCCTCGATGGTTAATGGGTTTTCCCTTAAGACGGCTGTCATCCTAAGCGGCTTTTTCAATCGAATAAAATTGTAAAAACCTATAGATGAAATAGGTAAAAGCGATGGTTAGTCCGAAGAGGAGCTTGAAGAACAAGGGCTTGGAGAAGGAGGACGGCTCGAAGTGGCTACCGGGGGTCAGGGATTTGCGATGGCGGCGACAGGCAAATGGCAGCGCCGCCCAGGCCTAACCACCCATTCGCAGGCGCATGACCAGGGAGCAGCCGTCGAAGAGGGCCTGTGAAGAGCCGCCTTGGCGCTGCAGGCGGACGAGGTGGAAGCGGCTGCCGCCTTCGCTTACCAGCTCATGGCGCATCACGAAAATGGCACTGCCTTCCTGGCTGGACAGGCTGAGCTTGTCAGCCTCCTGTTGCCAGTCGCCGTCGGCCTGTTCCTCCACGTAATCCCCTTTCTGCTCGTCCCAGCTCTCGCGGACAAAGCGGTAGCGGCCGTTGTCGTTCAGGATCAGCGTCATGTCGCCCCTGCCGCAACCTTCGTTGTGGTACTGGTTGCTGCCGTCGGTGGTGCCCAAGGCGGCTTGGCTTCTGTCCAGGGTCCTGCCCGGCTCGAAGAGATAAAGGCCGAGATGACCGGGGGTGAATAGGTAGTTGTCGAGCCGCTGCGGGATAAGCTGGACCTGCTGCTGGCCAAGGTGCTGGAGCAGGGCTTGCAGCCTGACGGCATCTTGGCGGCTGGCCTCACCTGGGCCGTAGACCAGGGCCGTGCTGTCGAGGTCGGAGGGAGCTGTGCCCTGTCGGACCTGGGCTTTGAAGCCGTCCTGGCGGAGGGCGGCGAGGCTCTGCTGCAGGTAGCTCTCGGAGGTGGCCAGGGGGTAGACCAGTACCTGGCTCTTGTTTGCGCAGGCGCCGAGGAGCAGCAGCGAGGCCAGGGGCAGTGCCTTTTTCATCATCCTTGTGAACTCCAACAGCATCTGGGAGAGAGAGGGGCAGCGCCGGGGCGCTGCCTTGATGGCTCAGGCGCCGACGTCGATCCTTTCCTGGTCGGCTTTGACATGGGATTTGGGCGCGGCGCCATCGTCCAGGGCGAAGTTCATCTGCAGTTGCACGTCCTTGCTGCCCTTGGCGCTGGGCTGGTAACGCCACTGGCTGATGGCCTTGAGGGCTTCCTTGTCGAAGACCCCGGCCGGCTCGGATTTGACCACCCTGGGGTTGGCGACAGTGCCCAGGGGAGTGATGTCGAGGCTCACTACCACGTAGCCGGTGGTCCCATCCGCCACGGCCTTGACCGGATAGCGGGGGTTGGCCCTGTAGATGGGGCTGGGGCCGTCGGCGCCGGTTTTGCCGTTGTCCTGGCCGGCCAGGGCGACGCCGCTTGCCAGGGCCAGGCCCAGGGCGGTGGCGGCCAGGGCGCGCCAGCGGGGAACCAGGGGACTTTTCTGCAGTTGGGTCAGTCTTTCCATCATGCTTTCCTTATCGATGTAGTTGAGCAAAGTGGGGCCCTGGTATTGGGGGCCTTCCAGGCTCTGGATCAGCGCCTTGCCGTAGGCGATGCGCGTGCTTTTGCCCTCCTGGGCCAGTACGGCCTGATCGCAGGCCAGCTCTTGATCCCGGCGGTAGCGCCGGTAGGCCAGCCAGCAAAGGGGGTTGAACCAGAAGGCCAGCAGCAGGCCGAGGGCCAGCAGGTTCCACCAGAGGTCGCCGCGCCGCCAGTGGCAGAGCTCGTGGCGCAGCACCAGTTGCTGTTGTTCGTGGCTGTAGCGGCGCTCGAAGTCGGCCGGCAGCAGCAGCCGGGTCGGCAGGGGCCCGCTCAGCAAGGGGCTGGATATACCCTCGCAGCTCAGCACTGTCAGGCCCTCGGCCTGGCCGAGCCTGCCCTGCCAGGGCCTGCTGTGGAAGCGGCGGCCAAAGCGCCAGTGGTTCACCAGGCCGAAGGCCAGCAGGGCACTGGCGCCCAGGGCCCAGAGCCAGGGCAGGGGTGAATCCGGCGGCATGGCCGCGGCCAGGGCGTGGCTGCCGGTGATCAGGTAGTGCTGCAGCGGGGCCTTGGGAAGATGGGGCCAGAGGCCGGCTACTTGCCCGAGCACCAAAGTGGCGGGCGCCAGCAACCAGAGCCGGTAGGCGGTGATGGCCCCGCTCAGCCGCTGCAGGACCGGGCCCGCCAGCAGCAGGACGGCCAGCACCAGGCTCAGGGGCAGGCTTTGGGCCAGCAACCAGTCAGTCATGGTCCTGCTCCCAGTTGTCGATCAGCCGCTTGAGGGCGTCGATGTCCTCACGGCTCAGGGCCTTGTCCTTGGCAAAGCCCGCCACCAATGGACTGAGGCGGCCGCCGAACAGCTTGTCCAGCAGGCCCTTGCTCTCGGTGCGCACGTAGCTGTCCCTGTCCAGCAGCGGCTGGTAGAGGTAGCGGCGCTGGTCTTTCTCGAAACCCACGCAACCCTTGTTCACCAGGCGGTTGAGCAGTGTCTTGACCGTCTTCTCGTGCCAGGGCTTTTGCTGGTTGAGGTGCTCCACCACTGTGCTGGCGGGCACCGGCTCCCCGGCGGCCCAGAGCGCTTCCAGGACCTCGAACTCGGCGTTGCTGACGTTCTGCATCTCGTTCCTCGATTACAGTTGTAATAGACATAGTAATTACAGATGTAATCGGATGGCGCAAGAAAAATTTTCCAGCCCTGGCAGCGGCTTGTGAAAAAGGAGAAGGGCCTGGGGCTTTTTGGGTGGTGGAGCGGGAAAAGCCAGTTTTTTTAATTTGGACGGCCATACGTTTAAAAGGAAAGATATCCCGACATCCTCATATCCTTTTTCCCTCTAGCTCATAAGAATTGATTCTTTCCGGTCAGAAGTTGAGCGGCCTAGGATCGGCGGCAATTTCGTTTTCAGCCCTTTTTGTTTTTGGCCCAGATGGAGGCAATGATGAAAAAGCCTGCCCTGCCTGTCCTCGATTTGCGCGACCTGCATGCCGGCCCCGAGCGGCGCCAGGCCTTCCTCAAGGACCTGCGTACCGCTGCCCGCGACGTCGGTTTCTTTTACCTGACCGGCCATGGCTTGGGGCTGGAAAAACAAAAAGCCATACTGGCATTGGCTAAAACCTTTTTCGCCTTGCCGGAAAAAGAAAAGCTGGAAGTCCAGATGGCTAATTCGCCGCATTTTCGTGGTTACACCCGCATGAAAGGGGAAATCACCCGCGGTAAACCCGACATGCGCGAGCAATTTGATATCATGGCCGAGGAAAAAGCCTTGGTCCCCGGTGAATTGCATGCACCCTGGCAGCGCCTTTACGGGCCCAACCAGTGGCCGGCGGCCTTGCCGCAGATGCAGGGAACCCTGCTGGCCTGGCAGGACAGCTTGAGTGACATTACTGTCACCTTGCTCAAGGCCTTTGCCGAGGCCCTGGAACAGGACCCGGCTGTCTTTGCCGAAAACATCGACGGCGGCCCTTACCGGCACATGAAGCTGATCCGCTATCCCGGCCAGGAAGGCCAGGCCAGTCGCCAGGGGGTAGGGGCCCACAAGGACCCCGGTTACCTGACATTGGTGATGCAGGACGGCCAGTCCGGCCTGGAGGTGCAGACCGAAGAGGGCTGGGTGAGCGCCGAGCCCATCGAAGGGGCCTTCGTGGTCAACATCGGTGAGCTGCTGGAGCTGGCCTCCAACGGTTACCTGCGGGCCACATTGCACCGGGTGGTGAGCCCCCAGGGAGGCGTGGAGCGTTACTCCTGCGCCTTCTTCATGGCTGCCAGGCTGGACAGCCGCGTGCCGCTGCTGGCCTTGCCCGAACGCCTGGCCGCCCAGGCCAGGGGGCCGGAGAGCGACCCGGCCAACCCCTTGTTTTATGAGGTGGGGGAGAACGTCCTCAAGGGACGCTTGCGCTCCCACACCGACGTGGCCGAGCGCCACTATAGTGATTTGATGCGCGCCTCGGCCTGACTTAGACGGAGCCCTAGATGAAATTCAAGACCCTGAGCGTCCACGCGGGTCAACGACTGGACCCCCAGACGGGGGCCCTGACCACCCCTCTCTACCAGAGCAGTACCTTCAGCTACTTCACCGCCGAAGAGGGCAAGGCCCGCTTCAGCGGCCAGAACCCTGGCTTCATCTACAGCCGTTTTGCCAACCCCACCACCGCCGAGCTGGAGCTGAAGCTGGCGGCCATGGAAGGGGCTGACGAAGCCCTGGTAGTGGCCTCCGGCATGGCGGCCGTCTCGGCCATCATGTATGCCCTGGCTGACAGCGGTGACGAGGTGGCCTTTGTCGATCCCCTCTACGGCGGCACCGACGCCTTCCTGAAACAGACCCTGGTGCGGGCCGGCATCACCATCAGCCGCTACGGTTCAGACCAGGAGCTGCTGGACAACATCAGCCCCGCTACCCGCGTGGTGCTGTTCGAGACGGTCACCAACCCCAACCTCAAGGTCATAGATCCCCGTAAAGTGGTGGCGGCGGCCAAGAAGGTTGGCGCCGTTACCGTCTGCGACAACACCTTCCTGACCCCCTACCTGTTGCGCCCCCTGGAGCTGGGGGTGGATCTGGTGATGCACAGCGGCACCAAGTACCTGGGCGGCCACGGCGACATCATCGCCGGGGTGGTGGCCGGCCGCAGCGAACTGATGGCCAAGGTCCGCACCGTGGCCCTCAAGCATATTGGCTCCCCCATAGGGCCCCAGGAGGCCTACCTGCTGCAGCGCGGCGTCAAGACGCTGCCGCTGCGCATGGACGCCCACCTCCACAACGCCGGTAAAGTGGCCGAGTTCCTGGATGCCCACCCTGGAGTCAAGAAGGTGATCTACCCCGGCCTTGCCAGTCATCCTGGCCACCAGGTGCTGGGCGAGGTCAGCCGCGGCTTCGGCGGTATGGTCAGCATCGAGTTGGAAGGCGGCTTCGAGGCCTGCGCCCGCTTCCTCGACAAGCTGGAGCTCTTTACCCAGGCTGTGAGCCTGGGGGATCTGGAGAGCCTGGCCTGCCACCCGGCCAGCACCACCCACGCCGCCATGAGCGGTGAAGCCCGCGCCGCCGCCGGGGTCAGCGACGACCTGGTGCGGCTCAGCATCGGCGTCGAGGACGCCGATGACCTGATAGCCGACCTCAAACAAGCCCTTCAGGACTGACAAAAAAGCCCGCCATTCGGCGGGCTTTTTTACTTACCTGACCAGGATCTCAGGCTGCGCTGGCGCAACCTGGCCTTGCCGGCGTCGTTCAGCTGGTAGTAGTCCTTGCCAAGGCCGGGCTCCCAGTCGCCGTAGGAAGGGTTGGGCAGCAGGATGAAGCGGTTGCCGAAGTCGGCCTGGTGGGCGTCGACGGCGAGTTCGCGCTCGGCGTTCTGCTGGTGGTAGGTGCCCAGTTCGGGGAAGTCGTTGAGGTTGTCCCCCAGCATCAACACCACCTGGTAGCCTTGTGCCTGTATGGCGGCCAGGCGGGACGCCTTGTCGGAAGTGGTCGTCTTGAGGCGCAGTGTGTCCCTGTCGACCCGGGGGAAGCCGGCCTGAACCAGGTTCTTGGCCGTGGCGTCGAAGGTGCGCGCCGAGCGGTTGGACACATAGAAGACGGTGCCGCCGGCCAGGGTCACATGATTGGCAAAATCCACGGCGCCGGGCAGGGCGGCGGTCTGGATGCTGTTGACCCAGGTGTCCCAGCTCTTGTCGCTGTAGGGCTGCTGGCCCAGTATCTGCCAGGCGCTGTAGGGGCTGTTGTCCAGCATGGTCTCGTCGAGATCCACCATCACCGCCAGCTTGCCCTGGTGGTTGGCCAGGGCCTGGTCGAAGGCCAGCTTGGCCAGGTTGAACGCCTGGTAGCAAAGGGCCCGGTACTCGCCGGAATCCTGCATCCACAATACGGCCTGGGTGTTCTGGCTCTGGAGATCCACCGGGGCCGTCTTGGCCTGGGGGGCTGCGGCGGCCAGCAACAGCGGCAGCGCCAGTACAAAGCGATTCATTGCTTCCTCAATGTTGTTGTTATCCATCCTGCGGCTATTGTACTGATGGACAGCCGCTAGGCGAAGCCGTGCCGAGCTGTGAGCGGCTCGCCCTGGCCAGCAGCCGCAAAGACCAGGCACGAAAAGCCCGCCATATGGCGGGCTTTTCATTGGCCAAGGCTTAGACGGCGACGTGCAGCCTGACCTCGACGTTGTTGCGGGTGGCGTTGGAGTAGGGGCAGACCTCGTGGGCCTTGAACACCAGGGTCTCGGCCTGATCCTGGTCCAGACCGGGCAGGGTCACGAAGAGGTCGATGTCCAGGCCGAAACCGCCAGGGATCTGGCCGATGCCCACTTCGGCACGGACGCTGGTGTCCTTGGGTACTGCGACTTTGGCCTGGCCGCCGACGAACTTGAGGGCGCCGATGAAGCAGGCGGAATAACCGGCCGCGAACAGCTGCTCAGGGTTGGTGGCGTCGCCGCCGGCACCGCCCAGTTCCTTGGGAGTTGCCAGCTTGACGTCCAGGATGCCGTCGGAAGACTTGGCCTGGCCGTCACGACCGCCGGTGGAAGTGGCGATGGCTTTGTAAAGTACTTGCATGGTCGATTCCTCTTCAAGGTGATGTTGTCTTCGGGAGTTAAGTTATCGCAACAATCATAATTGCGATAACTTTTTTTGCCGATAACAGCGACCGTTTTTTCCGAAGAGGGGGCAAACCGGAAGGGGGCTTAAAGGGAGTCCATCAATGACTGGCGGAGGCTTTCCAGTTGCTGCTTGAGCTGGCTGCCGGCAGCGAGATCCAGGCCACTGCTGCACAGGATCTGGGGCGGTATGGCCTCGGCCTTGGTTTGCAACGCCCGGCCGGCCTCGCTCAGGTGCAGCTGTACCTTACGCTCATCCTGGCTGCTGCGGCGCCGCTCGATGAGGCCCTGGGCCTCCAGGCGCTTGATGACGGGGCTCAGGGCGCCGAGGTCCTGCATCAGCTTCTTGCCGAGTTCCGTGGCGGTGATGCCGTCCTGCTCCCAGAGCACCAGCATCATCAGGTATTGGGGATAGGTGAGATCCAGCGCCTGCAACATCGGCTTGTAGAGCTTGGTCATGGCCAGGGTGGCGGAGTAGAGGGCGAAACAGAGCTGGTTGTCCAGCTTCAGGGCCTCGCAGTGTTGCTTTGCCATGGGGTCACCTCTTGGTTCTGGGGCCGGCCACTATAGCGGCCGGCGGCGCCTTTGGCTTCATGGTAATAGCAATAACCCTTATCGCACAAAGCCGCCAGCCCGAGCGGCAAAATACGCCACATGGTGGCGAAATTCCCCAGGATGGCTGAACGATTTCATTTGATTATCTTTTCATTACAATGTGTTACATCTATGGCAAAGGCTTTGCATAGTATCGGTCATGCCATATCAAGGAGAACCATTGTGCTGAAAAACAACCTGGCCAAGCTGGCCCTGACTGCCCTTATCGTCCTGCCCCTGTCCGCCTGTGTGGTGATCGCCGACGGCGATTCCGACGACTACGGTGACAATGGCGGTCACAAGAGCCTGGAACACAAGAACCGTGACGCCATCACCGGCCTGTCCACCGGCATGGCGCTGGCCGACGTCACCCACCGCCTGGGGACCCCGGATTTTGACGACCAGCTCACGGACGGCCACCGGGTGCTCTATTATCGTAGCCAGCGTAAGCACAGTGATGGCATGACCACCAGGGACGAATGCACGCCGCTGATCTTCCAAGGCGACAAGCTGATCGGCTGGGGTGACATGGCCCTGCAACGTTTGTAAGGGAGGTAAATGAAATGGAAAGCTCAATAATTGGCCCAATGATTGGTCCGATTATGGTGGTGCTGATCGTCCTGATCAGCGTCGGCTTCGGTACCTTTAGGCGCATCTACAACCGCAAGCTGGATATCCAGGAAAAGCAGTTGAACAGCCAGCTGGCCAGCGGGCCTGACAACCAGGCCCTGCAGGACAAGATTAGCCGCATGGAAGAGCGGATCCGCAACCTTGAAGCCATAGTCACGGACCAGGGCTTCGAGGTCTCCAGGGCCATAGATGCCCTGGGCAGGAAAAAAGAAGCCTCATGAAAAAAGCGCCCCCAGGGGCGCTTTTTTACTGGCCGCTTGTAGCCGCGCGCGAAAACTCGGCCTCTGATGTGCGATAAATCGCGGTTCTGAATCGTTGCACATTCTGGAACATCATTTCAAAAAACAGACTGCCGGATCCCCGGCAGTCTCCTCCCTATCCAGTCCCAGGTCGCAGTGGCCTATAGGGTCAGCTGCGTCCAGTTGACCAGGTCGGTGCTCGTGAAGGCATAGCCTGCCCCATAGGGGTCTTCCTTGTAGCAACAGACCCACCCGTAATCCTCATGCGGGTAGATGTAGCCGTACTTGTTCGAGTACGGGCTGGTGCTGACCGGCATGGCGCTGGCTGCGCTCCAGTTCACCCCGTCGGTGGTGTAGACAAAGGTCTGGTTGTACGGCGAGGCGATCAGCATGGTGGTGGCGTTGGCCACCAGGAACGGATGGTCCCCATTGAACAGCGCATTGCCATCGCTCTCGGTCCAGGTAATGCCGTCGCTGGACGACATCAGCACGTTGTCCGGGTAGTTCACGGCCAGCCAATACTTGCCGAACAGGTAAACGATACGAGGCCAGGTGGTGGTGCCCGCGTGGCCATCGACCGCCTTGGTCCAGTTCACGCCGTCAGGAGAGGACCAGAGATCGAACTTCTGGGTATAGGGGCTCTGGTTGGCATACCACTCTTCGAGGATGAAGTGCAGTCCGTTGTGGCGGCCCAGGGCTCTTGTCACCCCGGCCAGCGTGCCTGGTCCGGGGTCGGCTTGGGTGGTAACGGTGACGCCGTCGGCGGTCCAGTAGTAGGTGCTGTCGCCCTCATTGAACCTGGCGAGGATGTCCCCGCCGAGCGCCATCATCGGGTAGCCACTGTCCGGGTATGAGCCACCCGGCGAGCTATCGAAGCCGATATGGTCACTCCCAACCGGCCTAAACCACTTGCCGCCGATGAGGCCGTAGGGGTATCCGCTTGGAAACGCGCCAGCATACTCCTCTGCCAGGGCCAAGGCGGCGGTCAGGGCCTGAACCGAATTGCCGGGGTTTAGCAGGTAAAGGGCGCCGGTACCGGCCTCCAGCGGCTTGAAATAAGCCTGGCTATTGGTGCTGTCCAGGTCGACCTTGATCCTCGCTGTCACCATCTGCAGGCTGTCCAGGCCATCTCTGACCGACCACTGCTTGATATCCAGCCACACCAGCCCCTCGGGCGGCTGCTGGGCGACCAGGTCGATGGTGTAGGTGTTGACCGCGCCCAGGTCGGCGTCGATGTAGCCGCTTTGCAACACCGTTTCAGTTGCGTCCAGGGCGTCCACCTGCAGGTGGTAGGTCTGGCCGGCCTCCGGGCCATAGTCTGCGCCCTCGAACCAGCTGATCGCCTGGTTGGATTGCGTGACGCGGTCGCGGTGGTTCCAGGTCAGTACCCAGCTGGTGTCACCTGTGGCGGCAATGATGTCGCTCCAGGCATAGGCCCCGTCGACCTTCCAGTTGGCCGGCAGGTACGGCAGTTGGTGGCGGCCCTGCATGTCCACGCTGCGCACCGTGTAAGGCCCGGCGTAGGCACCTCGGCCGTTTAGCGGGGTGCCGTAGCCGTCGGCGGTTTCACCGGCCACAAACTCGGTCTGGTCGCCACCGTAGTGGTCGCCGATGAAATACAGCACTGTCCCGCTGGCGATGGGCATGGGCAGGGTGTCGGCTACGCCGCGCTTGAGGGTAACGGTGAGATCCCCCTCGCTGACGGCGGCATCGAGGGCGGCCAGCTCGCGCGTACCATCAGCCGCGTCGCCAATCAGCACCAGCTGCCCCACCCGGAGCGACGCGACCGTATCGACGCCGGTCACCGGGATCACCGTCTGGCTCCGGTCATCGACATCGCCGTCGACGACGGCCACAGGGGTGAACTCGCTGGAGATGGCCACCTCGTTATCGGGGGCCTGGCTGGTGCCGCTCGGGTAGACATAGAGGTTGTAACTGAGGTGGGTGCCGCTGCTGGGCCGGGCGCCGGCAAAGCCGTAGAAGCAGGAGTCGGCCGGTACCTGGTCGATGTAGCTGTCCCCCACCTCGGCCACGGTCAACAGATAGGGTCGCTCGAAGGCGGTGGCCTCGCCGAAGTTCTGCGGGTCGCCGATGGGGTCGACCCAGCGCGAGCCGGTCGGTACCGCGTACACAGTCCAGCCATCGCTGAAGATGTCCTCGGCCCCTTCCAGGGTGATGGCGCCGCTCAGATCCGCCGAGTCGGTGCGGGTGGCCACCCGGAAGATCATGCCGTCAATGCCGTCTTTGGTTGAGCTGACCTTGCACACTTCACCGGGTTTGAGGTCAGATACCCGGCGGTTCGTCTCGATGGTCGCGCGGGCAAACTCGCGGGAGTTGGCGGCCAGGTCGCGGCGCCCCAGGTCCAGGGCCACCTTCGGATCCCAGACACCCGCATATTCGATGGTCTTGTTGCGGACACGTCCCAGGCGGCGGATCGCGGTGTCGTCGCGCACCGTGATGCTGGCCCAGCCCCAGGTATCGCGGTCGCGGTACTTAACGGTGATCTGGTTATACAGCTCGCTGCGCGGCTGGCGGTCGAACTTGGTCACCTTGCTATTGCTGTCGTCCAGCACCGTCAGGGTGGAAGGGTCGTAGTCGTTGCGGATCAGCTTGATTTCGAGCTTGCCGGTGCTGGGGTCCACGTAGCGCACCGCGTCGATGTGGCGCTGGATCTCGTTGATGGCGTCTTTGTGGGTGATCTCGTCGGCCCAGTAGAACGACAGCCCCAGCCCTTCGGCATAGAGGGTATCGGCGGCCGTGGTGAAGCTGTCGCCGATCATGGTGGCCGGCAGCCCCCGGCCCCAAACCGGGTGGGTATACCACTCGCGGATCATGTGGGCGGGGTTCATGCCTGACTTGGCATCACTAAGGCTAAGGGCATTCCTGAATAGCCAGGGGCCATTGCTACCCACGTTCATCGCTCCCACTAGGGAAAAGTCACTGCGCAGCACTACAACGCCAGACCAACTGGAATATGAGGGGGTGTATCTTGCGGGGGTGATATTGTCAAAGGTGTCGGTGGCCGAATTATAGAGCCACCACCCACTAGACGTTGTTATTAGAACACCTCCGGAGTTATTTACTGAAACCCAGTTCCCATTCAGGTTTCCACCAATGTGGTATTCAGTCCAGGTGGCCCCATAATCCCTTGAGACAAAGACATATCCCGTGTAGTAGTCCCAGTTCAGGCAAACCACATACTTACCCATCTGGGCGAAGTAACGGTTTAACCCCGAGCTTTCACTCCTTGCTGTGGGAGTGACCCCTGCCCATACCTCTTGTCCCTGGAGAACCCCATTAGTAAACCTCCACCAAGTGGCCCCCTGATCTCGGGTGATGACCACATCGTTATTTTCTCGATAGAACCCAACCATGGGCTTTGAACCGTGGTTCAGGTTGTAGGGGGTAGTGGTCCCCCCGAACGTCGGGGTATAGGCGATGTAAGTGGGATTAGACGCACCTGTTCCTCCATAGTAACCCCGGTATACCTGGCCGTCTGGAGTGACTACGGCTCCCTGTTGCTGAGCTGGGCTTCCGCCCATAGCAGCCATGGTACTTCTACCACCGTCCTTGTCATACCGTCTAAAAGCCCCTGCCATTTCTACATAGAAGTAGGTTCCGTCAAAACAAAACTCCGAAGGGCCCTGGGCAGTAAAGGAGTTGGTATAAATTGTGGTCTTGGTGTTGTCATCCCCCACTTCTTGAAAGCACCGAGAGAATGGGGAATTTATTTCTCTTGGAGTAAATACCCGTCCGCTCTCAGGGTGTTCCCACATGACATTGACCGAGTAAAGGCCGAAGAAGTTAGCGACTTCCTGACCAGCTTCCCACTGCCAAGTGGGTAAGTCGGAGAGGTACACCTCCGCCTTTTCGTCATACCACTGCAGCTCGCCGTCGCCGACCCGGTGAATGCGCTTGGCCATGATGCCCAAGTCCTTGATGTAGGGGTTGTTGCCTACGTAGAACTTCTTGAGCACCAGGGAGGTCACGCCACGGTAGGCGGGCAGGAAGGTCGAGGCGATCTTCTCGACCAGGTAATCGTGCAGGCCCTGGGTGGAGTGGCCGAACAGCACGTCGATGATGCCGCTGACGCCGCCCTCGCGCTTGGCGCCGCCGAAAAGCTGGGGCTTGTCGATGGTGATGCTGGCCACCGCGCCGGGATTGGCCGGGTCGAATTCGGCCTTACCGGCCCAGGCGGTCTTCTTGTCCCAGCGGATCTCGACGATGGCGTCGAAGGTGTCGTGCCCCAGCAGGATGCGGTCGCCGGAGTAATATTGATACCCGACCGTCTGCGACTTAGACCCCCCGCTCACAGGCCCGCCTCCCGTTCGGCGAGGTCAGCGGCCTTGGCGGCAAAGCCGCAGCCGGTGGCCCTCACTTCTGAAACCGGGATCCCGGCCCCCTCGCGCAGGCGCCGGGCGTCGATGCCATGCTCGCGGCACCAGGCCCGAATGCGTGGCGCGCAGTAGCGCAGGCGGCGCAGCTGGGCGAACGTCACTACTGGTTCTGCCATCACTTCTTACCCCCCTTGCCCTTGATCGGGATGGCGGAAACGTCGCCGTGCCAGGCATGGCCTGGGGTCGCTATCGGCGCCACGCCCTGCAGTATGCCGTAGGGCTTGCCGTAGGGCAGCTTGGGTACGTCCACGTCCTTGGCCGCCGCTATGGCGCTCATGGTCGGCTTGGGGGTCAGCATGTAGGACGCGATCGCCGCCACTACGGCCACTATGAAATATGCAAACATCTATCACCTCACACGATGCTGATGCCCTGCCAGGGGCTGGTGTCGGGGCTGAAGTCCTCCCCGCCGTAATTGAGGATGTTGGCGTACTTGGCCAGGCAGGTCTCGGCGGTGTGGTCGCAGCCGGGCGCCACCGTCACGCTGCTGCCCACGGCCAAGCCCAGGATCGGGCGGTTGAGGGTCAGCTGGTTGCCGACGTGGGCGATGATGGTGCGCACCTCCTCGCCGAAATCCAGCTCGCCGCCGACGAACCAGCCGTCGGCGAAGGTCGCCGCCACCGGCAAGGTCAGCACTGTGCTGCTGGCCATGGCGGTGACGGTGTCGGTGCTCTCCCAGTCGGCCTTTACCAGCTCGCAGCGGCCGCCGCCGGTGCTGTAGTGGACATGGCGGCAGGCCGGCTCCACGTAGCCGCGGTTGCCTGACTCGTCCAGGCTGCTCTCGATGTCCTCCAGGTCCACCACCAGCTTGGGGTACTGACGGCTGACGGCGGTGACGCGGCCGATCCACAGGGTCAGCACCTCGGCGTCGGGGTCGTCCAGCTCGATGCCGCGCAGGGTGAAGCCCACCTCGTTGTCGGGGGCCTGCACCTGGTAGAGGTTGGCCAGGGCGTTGTTCGCCAGCGGCATGGTCAGCTGCAGCGTGCTGCCGTCCTCCCCGCCGCTCGCCTTCCAGTCGCCGCTCTCGATGGCCATGGCGCTGTACAGGTAGCCGTCCACCGTCAGGTCGTGGTCGCAGCTGGTGTAGCGGATGGTGTTGGCCTCATCGCTGCTGTAGCGAAACTCCAGCAGCGCGGCCGGGCGGCTGGCGTAGCCGCTCTGGCCGTAGTCGGCATTGCTCATGCGACGTCCTCCACAAGTTGTACGGCCAGGGCAAAGCTGGCCACCTCATCGGTTACCCACTCCACCTCCAGGCGGTCGCTGGCCAGCCGGCAGCTGGTCACCAGGCAGGCCTGGAGGCACTGCCAGGGGTTGTAGGCTTCGCCCCAGGCCTCTGCTGTGTTGATCACCGTGACCCCGTCGGCGGCGTTGACCGTCAACCCGGTGATGGCGAAGAACGCCAGGCTGCCGTCCCACAGCCGCACCATCAGGTGGCTGTGGACAGGGTCATCCGCCAGGTAGGTGCCCAGCTCGGTACCGGCCACCTCGAAGGTGGCGCCGGCGGTCAGCGGCTGCTGCAGGTTGAGATCCAGCCAGGTCGGCATCAGGAACGGCTTTTGCCGGCCCCGGCAGCGGTCGAAGAAGGCCAGCCACCAGTCCAGCTCGTCGCGGCTGTCGCAGCTCACCGTACCCTTGCGGGTGTTGGGGGCCAGGTCGCCGACCGTCACGTAACTGGTGGGACCGTTGCCGCCGTCGATGCGCTGCGGCGCCCAGGTAAAGCCCACCTCCGGGGCGTCCACCCAGTTGATGCCGCGCTGCAGTACTTCCAGGCCACCGATGGTCAGATCGCTACTCAGCGAGGAGGCGGCCGGGGCCCGGTTGTCGACCTTCAGCTCAAAGGCCAGGCTGGCCTTGACCAGCCCCGCCGTCGGCCGGGTGGCGTTGAAGGTCTGGGTCAGCTGGGCCTGGCTCGCCGGGTAGAGGCTGGCGTGCTGGGGCCAGTCGGCGGCCAGCACGTCAGCCAGGGTGATGGTCTTGCGGTCGGTGGACAGGCTCTCTATCTGCTGGGCCTCCGGCGCTTGGCCGGCGCGCATCAGCACCAGGTCGTCACCCGCTTGGGCCTCGAAGGCCAGGGGCTGGTCCAGCACCAGGGTATTGGCGCCGGTCAGCGCCGGAGCGGCCAGGCGCCGCTGGCGCTGCCACAGCGGCAGCAGCCAGTAATGGGGCTGCAGGGCATAGAGCTGGTAGTCGAAGGCGTTGGCGTCGCTACCATCCAGCACCAGGTCGAAGGCCAGGCCCTGGCGCGGCTTGGAACGCAGGGCCCGGCGCTGCTCGGTGCCGCTGCGCGCGGGGATGATGTCGGTCTTGTACTCGCGGGTCTCCCTGACCGGGCTGGACCAGTCGGCGGCGAAGGGGAAGATGGCGGCGGCTCCGGCAGGCAGCGGCATGGTCACTTCTCCAGGATGGCTTTAAAGGCCATCCGGTTGGCCTTGACCAGGTTCTTGACCTGGCGTACCGCCGCCGGAGTGGCCAATACGGTGTTGGCCATGTCCTCGGCATCCAGGGCGTTCACGATCTGCACCGTCATGCCCTTGCCGGCGTCGCCGCCGCTGGCCGGCTGGCTCAGGGGCCGGTTCAGGGAGGGGCTGGCCATCTGCGGCGCCGGCACCCCGGCCAGGCCGCCGGTGGCGTGGCGGGCAGCGCTGGCCCAATCGTCCAGGGCCGGCATGCCGCGCTGGTTGAAGTCGTGGAGGAAGCCCAGGGCGCCGGGCTGCGTGACCACGGCGGCCCTGGTCACGAACTCGTTATCCGAGAGCCTGGCCGGGATGCTGTCGGACGTGCCGGTACCGGGGCCGCGCACATGGCCGCCGGTGTTGAAGGCGCGGCTCAGGGCCAGGGCCGCCAGCACGGCGGCGATGCCGATGCCGGCGGCGGCGCCCCATGAGGCAATAGAGGCGGTGGTGGCGGGACCAGCCCACTCCGCCTGGGTTTGCGCAGCCGCGCCAGCTTGCCCAGCAGCGGCAGTGTTGGCGGCGGTCACCGACGACACCGCCATGGTGGTGTCGCTGGCAGTCTTGGCGGCGGTCACGGTATTGATCGCCGCCACCTGCTCCCCAGCAGTCTGACTGAATATCCCCAGGATCTGCTTGGTGGCGATCTGCGCCAGGCCGTCGCTGACCATCTTGGTCAGGGCGTCACTGACCGACTGGGCCAGGGTGGCGATGGCGCCACGCAAGGAGAGTGTGCCCTTGGCCAGCCCCTGCAGGGCGTCGGAAAAGCCGCTCTGCAGGCCGTCGCGCAGGGTCGACTGCAGCAGGCTGGTGGTGGCCTGCAGACGCTCCATCTCCTGATTGAGCGCCGCCAGGGCCTCCTGGGCAGCCTGGCCCACGGCGCCGGGCTGCTTGGCCAGCTCTTCCAGGAGCGGCCGCTGGCGCTCCAGTTCGGCGCTGGTCTTACGGTGCAGATCGAGCAGCTGGTCGCGGGCGTCGATCTCGGTCAGCGCGCCGGTCTCCTGCTGGGTCTGGATCGACTGCTCCACCCGGCTCTGCTCGCCCAGGGTGCGGCTCATCGCCTCCTTGAGCTGGTCGAGACGGGCCTGGGCGGTCTTGAGGTTAATGAGGTTGTCGATGGCCTCGACCCCAGCCTTGTTGTTCTCCTTCACCCAGTGCGCCCGCAGCTTGCCGAACTCTTGCTCCATTCGCGCCCTGGCCGCCGCCACCTTGTCGCCCTGCAGCGGATCCAGCTGCGCTTGGACGCTGGCCAGTTTCTGGCTGTCCTCTTCGGCCCGCTTGAGCTTGTCCTGGGCATCCAGGGCGGCAATGGCGGCCTTGGCGCGGGCCAGCAGGGTGCCGGTCAGGCCCTGCTCGGCCAGGTCGTACTCGCGGGCCTTTTCGGCGGTTTGGCCGTGGGTGGCCGCCTGGCGCTCCAGCCGCTTCACGTAGGTGTTCTGGGCCTTGACGTGCGCCTTGGCAGCGGCGGCGGCGGCGCGGGCTTCCTGCCGGGCCTTACGGTCGGCCGCCGTCCTCTTGTCCTTGGCGACCTTGAGCTTGTCGTTGGCCTCGGCCTGCTCCAGGATCTTTTTGCCCAGCTCCGACTCGATCGCGATGTCGTTGCGCTTCAAGAACGCCAGGGCCTTCTCCTTGGCCTTCAGGTTCTCCAGTTTCTCGGCTTGCTTCTCCAGGGTCAGCAGGTAGGCATTGGCCTTGGCCAGGGCGGCGGGGGACAGGGAATTGCCGGGTTTAGTCGCCACCTCGCCTGTTTTGCCCAGGGCGGCCTTGACCTCATCCAGGCGGGCCGCGAACTCGTTGGCCTGGCGTGACCCCTTGGCAATCTCCTCAATCAGCCCCAGCAGCTTGTTTTTGGTGATGTCGCTGATGTCACCGGCATTTTTAATGGAGTCATAGATGCCATCGAAATTGCCGCTGCCGCCGCCCGCCGCCTTATTGGCCTCAGCGCGCAGCTGCAGCAGCAGGGATTGGGTTTGCGGGCTGACAAAGGCGTAACGGCTGGCGCGGTCCATCTCGCTGTTCACCGTGGCCACGATGTCGCCAGCGGCTTCGATGGCGGCATCCTTGAAGGCTTGCAGGTCTTTGGCTAGGCGCCCCATCTCCTGCTTGCGCTCGATCTCGGACAACTTGTTGAGCCGTTCGATCACCTTGTCGAGGGGGCCGCTCAACTCCTCCGCCGCCTGCTTGGCCTGCTCCAGGGCGGCTTTGGCGTCGTCACCGAAATCAATGAAAGAAGCGGCCATCAGCCCGACAGAGACAATCAAGCCGACAGGGCCACCGATGAGGGTCAGCAGTGAGCTGCCGGCCACCTTGACGGCATTGAAAGAGGACAACAGCAGGCTGTTGGCGACTCTCGCCGAGGCAGCGGCGGCGGTGTTCTGGGTGGTGGCCCTGGTCAGCTGCACAGTGGCGATGGCCACCTGTTCGGTGGCGCCGGCGCGGGCTTCGATGGCGGTGGTCAGGCGCGCTTCGGCGGCGGCGTGGGCGGCGTCCGCTTCGGCGGCCCGGATATCCAGGGCGGCCTTGCCGCTCAAGCCGTTGGCAGTGCGGGCCAGGACGGCGGTGCGCTCAGCCTCTGCCTTGGTGGCCGCCTCTTCGGCGATGGCGGCGTCCAGGGCGGCCTTGGCTTTCAGCTGGTCGGCCACGGCAGCCTCTTGGGTCACCACGGCGGCGCGTTCGGCGGGGGGCGCCGCCTCGGCAGCGGCCACGACCTGCTGCCGGCTGGCTGTGATGTCCTGGAGCTTGGCGGCACCCAGGTTGGTCAGGCCGGCTATGGCCCGGCCCATGGCCAGGATCAGGGCCCCTTCCAGCACGGTACTGACCGCCCCGGCGTGGTCCGATAGCGTATCCAGGATGTCGGCGATGTCGCCGATGACGTTGGCGATGCCGGTACCGACCCCCTCGCCGCTGCTCATGATGCCGATCAGCCGGGTAAAGGCGGTGCCCAGCTCGGTGGTGGCCTGGGCTATGGTGCGCACCCGGGTGGCGAACTTCTCGTCGACGGAGTTCTTGGCCTCGGTCAGGGCCCGGACTATCACATCGCCGGTCAGCTGGCCCTGGTTAGCCATGGCCCGTAGTTCACCCAGGGTCACATGCAGGCCGTCGGCCAGGGCCAGGGCCAGGCCTGGGGCCTGCTCCATCACAGAGCGGAATTCATCGCCGCGCAGCACCCCGGAGCCGAGCGCCTGGCCAAACTGCACCAGTGCCGCCTCGGAGCTTGCAGCGGTGCCGCCGGAGATGGCGATGGCCTTGTTAACGGTGTCGGTCAGCTCGGCCACCTTGTGCTGGCTGATCCCCAGCCGGTCGGCGTTCTGGGCAAAGCGCTGGTAGACGTTGGCGGTGGTGTCGAGCTGCTGGCTGGAGCGGCGGGCGATGGCGTAGACATCGTTGGTGGCCTGGGCCAGGGCCTCCTCACCATGGGTCACCAGGCGCAGGCGGTTCTGGTAGGCGGTCCAGGCATCGGCGCTTTGCACTATCTCATGGAGGCCGAAGCCGGCGGCCATGGTCAGGGTCAGGGCCTTGACCGAGGACGCCACGGCGGTCAGGCCGCCGCCGAGGGTGCGGGTGGTGGTGGTGAGCCGCTGGCTGTCCGCTTCGAGCTTACGGGTGCTGGCGTCGGCCTTGGCCACGGCCCCGGCATAGGCGCGGGTCTCGCCGCTGGCTTTGTTCATGGCGGTGCCGGCGGCGCTCACCCCGGCGGCGGCGCGGCGGCCGCCCTTGTCGGCCTTGTCGGAGGCGTCACTGGCGGCGCCCAGCTCATCGGCCAGCGCTTCCACCTCGCGGCGGGCCTGGGCCAGATCGGCGGATATCTTCAGTGCGAGTTCGAGATTCTTGTCAGCCATGCCATGCCCCTGGTTACAGAGCGAGGATGGCAGGATGCTAGGGGCGGGTCATTTGAACGGGGGCAAAAAGGGAATGGCGGGGTGATCCCCTATCCCCAAACGACGTCCGGCCGGGCGTCATATTCCGACTTCGACCAGAATTCAACGTCCAGGGTCAACAGAGAGGTCTTTTCAGCCCGGCTAATGGCTCCGGCGAAATAGGCTTCTGGACCACCTTTGAAGTTGAGGGCTCTTTGGGCCTCTTCAATCAGCTCATTTAAGGCGGCGCCCAACGACTTCCTGTACATATTGTCACAGTAAAAGACCGGTCGTTTTTCCTCCTCACTGCGGCGACGCTTTTCTTCCCTGAGTTCAATGAGCAGCTCATGGATATCGTCATCGGTCAGCTCTTTGGTATCAATCTGCATGGCCATCTCCTCTCAGTTCTTGTCGCTTCGTTTCAGGTACTCCTGCATAGCGTCCTTGAGGTGTGGAAGCGGATCTAATCCCGCCATGTTCTTACACGCCTCCAGCACGTCCATGAGTGACCTCAGATCATGTGCCCGGCTCTCCATCGCATCCCGTAGCTGCTCCAGCTTTTCACGCTCATGGGCTTGCCGTTGCTCCAGTGTCATGGCCTTTCCTTATCTGCTGTATTCGCTGGCTATACACGCCTGGCCAGGCGCACGTTCTGATACACCTCGAAAGCGCGCTCGCGTTCTGGCCCAACGTCCAGTTGCGCCGCATAGGCGTGCCACGCCTGTTCGGCCTCGTTGAGCAGTCGGTGGGCCTTTTCCTTGGCGGCTTCCAGCTTCATCTGCGGGGTAGCTTCTGGCGGGTGTTGGGAGTCGCCAGTGCAATAGCCATTACAGTTTTGGTCACCCTGGTGGCAGTCGATACCGCAGATCATGATTTGCTTGCTCATCTTCACTTCCTCAATTCCCGCAGCAGCTTGCCGACGTCGTCGCCGCCCCAGGTGCCGGCGTTGGTGTCAACGATATGGTCGGCCCTTTGGTGGCGTTCGCGGCGGCAGGCAGCGTCATAGTGCAGCTTGAGTTGCCGTTCGGTGTAGTGGCCGATGCGCTCCGGGTTGTGGCCGGCGGCGATCAGGGTGGCGAAGATGTCCCGCCAGCGGACGCTCCCGGCAGCGGCCGGAGCAGTTCGCTGAACCACTTGCTCTGGAGCTGCCGAACGAAGAAAGGGCCGCAGACCCGCCACCAGGTAAAGGCCAGAGCCTGGCCGTCGGCGTCGCCGAGCTGCTCTATCCAGGCCCGCTCGACGCCCGCCGAGGCGGCGATGAGGTCAAGCACCTGGTCGTGATGCTCGGCCATCAGGTCGAGGATGGCGTCGATAGGGGTGTTCTCGGGTTTGGCGGTCAGCTTGGCCAGCCCGGCCAGCAAGGGCTGGATGCTGGCCCGCAAGCGTAGCCCCTGGACGAAGCTGTACTCGCGCACCGTGATATCCCGGCCGGCGATGGCGATCTCGGCATCGGGAAAGAGGGTCTCCAGATCCTGGAGGCCCTCTTCTTTAGGCTGCAGCTTCTCAGCCATCAGCTGGTCGCCCCGATCTGCCGCAACCGGCCGTAGCCGCCCAGGGCGCTATCGGCCTCGTTGTTGCTGTCGATGAGCAGGGTGCCGTCCAGGGAGATCTCGACCATCTTGTCGCTGATGAGGTCGAGGGTCGCCACCGGGTTGAACTTGGCGCGGTAAAAGTCCCACCTCATCTGGTCGGTGGCGCCGTCCACGGCGTTGGTGCCGACCAAGCTCATGTAACGCACCGGCGGCTTCTGGGTGAACATCGCCACGTCGACGCTGGCGCCGTAGTCATAGTCGGCGGTAAAGGGCTGGGTGAGGCTACCCGGGTCGAGGATCTCGATGATGCCGCCGGCCAGATCTTCTTCCTTGTAGTTGGTATCCAGCACCAGCGGCACAGGGGTGCCGGCGCTGTCCTGGATGGCCAGGGCGCTGATGCCGGTGCCTTCCAGCTGCACCTGGTCGCCGGCCACCAGGCCGAGCGGCAGGGTTTCGCCGGTGGCGCTGCCGGCGGCGATGATGTTGACGTTGCCGTAGAGCCCCAGGGCCAGGTTCTTGGACAGGGCATAGCGCAGCTTCAGGGTGAAGCTGACTTCGGTGCCGGTGTGCATGGTGGCGGAGGTGTTGCGGTTGCCGCTGTAGCTCTCCTTGCGCTTTTCTTCGCTGGCGCTGGACTTCACCATCAGCTCGGCATCACCGACCCAATACATGGCGCCCGGCTTGCCGTTGATGTTGTCGCCCAGGCGTACCTTGCCTTGCAGTGCAAAATCCAACATGGCTGCTTACCCCTTCTTCTCGGTGGCCGGAACAGCGGGGCTGTTCTTGGCGATGATGTCACGCTCGATCAGGAACTGGCGCTGGGCGGCGGTGACGGTGATGGTGGCGCCTTTCTTGAAAGGCTTGCCGCCGTGCTTGTGGTCCTTCAAGAGGACCACCTCGACGGTGGCCGGTTTGGGTGCGGTGCTCATGCGGTGCCTCCGGTGATGAAATGGGTGGTGGTAAAAACGTCTATCCAAAGCAGGGTGTTGGCGTCGTATTCCATGACGTCGCCCTTGAGCCAGCTCACCGGCCGCAACGGCGCCTCGGGCACCCAGCCGATAAGGGCGGTGCGCACGGCGCCGATCAGCGGCCGGGCTTCCTGCAGGGCCTCTTCGCCGGTGCGCCCGCGCTGGTGCCGGGCCACGGTGATCACGCCAAAGGTGCAGAGCACCTGGTTGACGCCGCGGCTGCGGGCCCCGGCCGGGCTGTCCGGCGAGTTGGGGTTGATTTCCGAGGCCAGCACCACATAGGCACTGCCGTGGCGAAAGTCGCGCAGGCTCTTCACCGCGGCGTATTCGGCGCCCCCGCAAACGCCGCCGGTCAAGGCCGCCACCTGCTCACGCAGGCGCTGCTGGACCAGGGCGACGTCAAAGGGTTCGTTCATGGCTCAAAAGTCCTGCAGGCTGTCATTGGTGAACTGGCGCGCCGGGGCGGACCAGTCCGGGCTGCCGGTACCGGCCGGGGCCGTGGTGTCCCCCAAGCCCAGGCTGAACTTGCCGGCGGCGGTTTGCTGCAGCAGGGCCAGGGCGTCGCGGTAGGCGCGCACTATGGGGTCGTCCTTTTCGCCGCCGACGCGGTCCTTGTGCAGCTGGTAGCGGGTGATGGCCCGCGCCCAGGTGGTGACGATGCCCGGCACCGGGTCCAGCGGCAGGTAGCCGCGCGGCGCCAGGTAACCGTCGATCACCGCATCGGCGTCAACCACGGCGGCATCGATGACGGCCAGGGCCTGGTCAGCCACAGCAATCTCGTCCGCACTCCAGGCGCTGCGATCAGCCCCGGTCAGGGAAGCCTGCATCAGGTCGGCATCGACCACGGCCTCCTGCTCGGGGGTGGCCACCTGGGCCAGCTCTCGGGCGCCAGGGCTTTTGGCCAGATCGCTGCGGCTGATGTAGCTCATGCGTCACCTTGGCCAGTGCCTTGCTCTGCAGCCTGCAGGGCGGCGATCAGCTCGGCCTTTTTCAGGGTGGCGAAGTCTTCCACACCCGATTGCTCGGCCAGGGTGCGCAGCTCGTCGACCTTGAGCTTGTCGAGGTCAGCCTGGGCCTGGGGGGCCGCTTCGTCCGGCACCAGGGCGCCGGAGTTGACCAAGGCTTCCACCGCCTTGGGGTCTGCCTCGATATGGCCGGTCTTTTTGATCTCGCCCTGCCACTTGATGGGGCGGTCGATGCGGTAACGGGTCATGCTCACCTCTTCAAATTGAGGGGCCTTCCTTGGCCCTGGGCTTCCTATTGTTCCGGCTATCAGGCCAGGTTCTGCAGCAGGTAGCCTGCTGTCATGCCGCTCAGCACCGGCACCCGCTCGTAGGTCACCGGGTAGATCCAGCTCTTGGCGTTCTTGTCGTAGTAGGCCTGCTCCACCATGGGGTGGCCTTCCATGGTGTAGGTGTACCCATAGCTGGGTTCTTCCCTGTTGGGGTCCGGGGAGGTGGGCACGTAGGCCAGCACCGCATCGCTGCCCCACACCGGGCTGAGGTTGCCACTGGCGTCGGAAGTGATGGCTTTGCCCACCTGGACGTTCTCCAGGTCAAGCAGGGCGGCGATCATGGCGGTGGTGATGGAGTCCTTCGAGGTGTACTTGAAGTTCTCCTTCATCTTGGCGTTCTCCTGTAGGGCGGCAAAGCCCTTGGCCGAGACGATCAGGGTGTTGGCTTCCATGCCGGTGGTGTCGCGGATGGCCGTTGCACCGGTGCGGAGATCCTTGGCCGGGTCATTGGCGTCGTCGGTCCACTTGGCGGCGGAAAGGTCTACCTTGTGGTCGCTGTCGTAGTTGGCGGCGTTGCGGGCCAGGGCGCCCTGCTCGCGCTCCAGGGCCAGGCTGGCGATGGCCATGGCGTTATTGATGGCGCGCTGGCCGAGGTTGATGCCGGGCACCTGGCTGGCGTCGCGCAGGTGCTCGCGGGGTACCACGCCTTCCAGGGCGTCCTGCACCAGGGCGAAGGGTTCGCCTTGGTAGCCGAATTGCACCCGTTTGGTGGCGGAGCCGGGAGTACGGCGGATGTTGTACTCCATGAAGGCTTCTTTGCCGAAGGTCAGGATCTGGCCGCCCGACACCGCCACCGACACGCGGGGGAACAGTGCCAGACCGACGTGCTTGTTTTGGCGGTAGCCGTTGGCGTGGGTGGTCAGAATGGGGTCGATAACCCGCACCTGGTTGTTGTTCATCTGAGGCATGGTTCTCTCCTGATTGCTTCGGTGGGGTTAGTTGGCGATGAGCAGCACTTCGCACAGCTCGCCATCGGCCACGGACTGCAGGGCCCTGGCCACCGTGACACCGGCGCTTTTGACGGTGGCGGTGCCATTGGCGCCCACTTCCAGGGCGTCACCGTCGGCGATGGCGCCGGTGGCCTTGACCACGGCGGTGCCGATGATGTCGACCGGCAGGGCGGCGCCGAGGGCGGCGTCGGAGCGGGCTACCCCTTTGGCGTTGCCGGCGGCGGTAGCGGTGGCGTTGTCCCAGCCAACGAAGGTGTTGGCAGTGACAGCGGCGCTGGCGATAGCGCACAGCCCCAGCAGGGAATAGTTTTGAGCGGACATGGGTGGCTCCTTTAGCTGACCGCATTGATCGCGGTGTTGTAGTCACACTGGTGCTGTACCTGGTAGGCCAGCGCCTTGTTGTGCAGGGCGAGGCGGTCCGGGTCGACGCTGTAACCTTGCGGGGCGGCGAAGCTGGCCGGCTTGTGTTCATCCTGGGTCGCGCCGTGCTCGGCGTAGTCCACCTGCTGCGGCAGGCTGCCCAGGAAGCCTTTGAACCACTCGACGCCGGCTTTCTTGACGCTCTGGTCGCCGTCGGCGAACTCCACAACGCTGGCCTCGTCCAGGTGCGCCATGAAGGCAACCAGGCCCTCGCGGTCGCGGGGCAGCACCTTGCCCTCTTTCACCAGGCCGTCGGCAAAGCTGGCAATGCCGGCCTTACGGGCTTCGGCCTCCTTGGCCTGATATTGCTGTTCGCGCTGGGCTAATTCGGCTTCGCGGCTCTGCAGGGCGCTTTCACGCGCGGCAAAATCCGCTGTTTTGGTCGGGTCCATCTCGGTCTCCTCGGGCTCAGAAAAGTGGGTGGGGCCTTCCGCCGCCTCGCGGCGCATGTCCTCCTCGTAGGAGGTGATCAACCAGTCGGGGATCACCTTGTCGGCGGTTTCACTGTTGCGGTCTTCGATGAGGAACTCGCGCAGGCCGCGCAAGATGCGAGTCAGGGCCCAGGCACCGGGCGCCTCGCCATTGGCGGCAAACTCGACGGTGACCACTTCACCGTCGCCGGCCTCGGCGAAGCTGGCCGGTTTCAGCCCCTTGACGGCCGGCGCCTGGGCACCGAGAAAGCCGACATGGCGCAGGTACCAGACACCGGGCACCGGGTTGCTGGGGCTGTCGGGGTGGAAGAAAGAGGCGCTGATGCGGGGAAAGCGGCCGTTGTTGACCATCTCGGCGAACTGGGCCTCCACCTGCTCGGGCTCGCCCTGCATCACCTCCCCGTTTATGGCCACCGAGCGCACCCAGCCATAGGCCGGGTCGTTGAGCTTGGGATGGCCGACCACCAGGGGCGCCTTGAAGACGGCCGGGTCGTAGGCGGCAACCGAGGCGGCGATATCGGCGGCGCTGAAACTCAGCTGCTGGCCGTCCATGGCGGTATGGGTGCCGGCTTTGAAGATCTCTAATGCGCTCACATGGCTACTCCGGTTCGAAATCGAGGAAGAAATCGCTTTGACGGACTCAGCCTATGGGCGCGGGCGGTGGTTGTAATTTGAACGGGGGCAAAACTGAAAGGCGGTCTGGGGTGACGTGGAAAGTGCCGAGGGAGGCGCCGGTGGGTGGCCAGGCCTTTTTATAAAAGCCTCAACGCCGTTTTGGCGGCCGTAACGGCCTCAGGTTGCGGCCGCTGTAGCGGGTAACGGCCCTAAAACGCCCACAGCGGCGCTCAGGGCCTTTTCCCTAAATGGCCTCACTGAGGTAGTGCTGGGCCATCTTCACCAGGTAGTCGTCGTCTTCCTTGCTGGTACCGAGCCAGGGCCTGGCCGGAATGTGAGTGACATGCTCACCGATGGTTACCCACTGGGCAAAGTCACTCTTCGATTTATGGACGAAGCGGTTGCCGACGCTGCCGTCTTCATTGCGCTTGAAGTAGGCCTGCTGGCTGCGGGCGGCATGCTCGATGGTGGCGCCGAACTGCATGGCGGCGCCATAGGGCCGGTCGGTACCGAAGGCCAGGCTATCGTCGTCGATGACGCCGCGCAGGGTGTTCATCAGGTAGCCGCGCAGGATCAGGATCTTGTCCTGATTTTGCTTCTTGCGGGCCTTGTAGCGGGGCGAGAGTGGCTTCCAGGGGTTGCCTTGCGGGCTGCGCTGCTTGAGGAAGCGCTCGGTGGTGCTGCGCTGTAGGTATTCGCGGACATTGACCAGCAGCGGCCTGGGGTCATCCAATGCCTGGATCAGCTTCCCCAATTGGCTGCCGGCCGGCCCGGTAAGGCCGATCTCGATGCGGGCGCCGGCCATCAGTTGTCCCCGCGCCGGTAGAGGCGCACCCCGGTGCGCCACAGGTCGCTGTTCTGGCCGCCAACATCGGCGCGCCAGCCGTCAGCCCCCCATTGCACCACCACCAGCACCGGCAGCGGCTGGCCCGGTACCTGGAAGCGAGCGAGGTAAAGGCGGGTTAGGGTCGCCTTTTTCAGCTCAGGGTGCCACTCCAAGCGCACCCAGATCTCATCGGGCGCCTGCAGGGCCTTGGCCACCAGCGGCAGCTCGGCAGTGGGTACGGTACTGGCCAGGGCGCCGCTGGCGTCGGTCAGGAGGGTTTTACCGATGGCCAGCCGCTCGCCCACCACATCCTGGAAGACGGCCGGGCTGGCCGAGGTGGCGCCGAAGGGCGAGAGGAAGTCGCTGACCGCCTGCTCAGGGCTGGTGGCAGGCGACAACGAGGCGCTGACCGGTCTCGGTTCGGGCAGCAGATCGCCCGGCGGGCGGCTCGGCAGGCTGGGGGTGCCAGTGGGGTTGGGTGAGGCGATTGGGGGCGGCACGGCGCTTTCCAGCCGCGCACGGCCGGGAGTGTGCTCGAAGCCGGGATCTATGCCGTCCGGTACCCGGACGGTGCGCGGGCCACCGGGGCTGCGCTTGCCCACCTCCACGGTCTGCCATGTGATAGTCGGCGACGGTGACGGGCTCAGGCCCTGCTGCTCCATATCGAAGGCCGAGAGGCCGGTTATGAAGCACTGGCAGCCCCAGCCGTTGGGGCAGCTATGGGTGCGCCACCAGGGGTCGGTGGCCTTGAGGATGATGCCGTTCCAGGACAGGTGCAGCGGCCTGGGGTGGCTGACGGCGTCGCTGTGGTGGTACTGCCAGAACGGCAGGATGTCACGGTCAGCCCAGAGCTGCGCGTAACGGCCGGCACCGTAGCTGCTGTAAAGGTTGGTCTCATAGATGACGCGGGAACGCCAGTTACGCCCGCCCTTATAGTCCCAGCCGTGGCGGGCGACGATGGCGTCGAAGTCCTTGCGAAAATCCTCCAGGGTGGTGCCCTCGGCAATGGCTTTCTCGACCGCTTGGCGAAAATCGGCCAGCAGCGCATCGCGGGTGGCACCGGCCACCATGAAAGCCCAGTCGTGCTCGGCGCCGTAGATGTCGGTCCAGGCCTGGGTGGGCACATTGAGCTTTTTCCGGAAGAAGCGGATCTGCTCCGGGAACGGCACTGAGCCATAGCTGACGCTGCTGGCCATCAGCGCTGTTCCTCTTTGACCGCGTTCCTGCCGGCCAGGTGGGCGGCACTGTCGGCTTCAGCCAGGGCGGCGGCGTACTGGTCCAGGCTCATGGCCGGGTACAGATCCAGCAGCTTGGTACGCAGCTCTTCGAGGCTTTGGACCTGGCCCACCAGTGTACGCACCTGGTCAAGCCAGGCGCCTACGGGCGCGGCCAGGGCCTTCTCAGCCTGAGGCAGCATCTGTGTGGGGGGCTGGGCCTGGCTTTCTGCAAAGCTGGCCGACGGCGCCCCGAGTAGCGCCTGGCCTGGATTTGGGGGCGGCGGTGCGATGGGGGCTTTCTCTTGCCAGCCTTCGCCGTAGTTGTCTTGGATGTAGCCAAGGGTCGGCTTGAAGCCCATGTCAAAGATGGTCTTGTCGCGGGTGGCCCGCTCACCCAGATCCTCGTCCTGGGAGACCTTGCGGTAGACGCTGGGCAGGGCCGCGCCAGGGAAGTTCCATTCCACCAGCCAACGCACGATGCTGCGGTTGAAGGACTCACAGATGAGGTCGGCATCGGCCTTGATGAGATCCTCGCGCACCTCACCCTGCAGCTTGTCGTTACCCAGGCGCCCAGGGGTACCCTCGGAGCTGGCCACCTGGCCCATCACCACCTTGGCGATGGCCCTGTCCATCCGGTCGACCAGGGCCACGTAGTCGGCAGAACCCGAGCGGGCCGCCTCCATCAGCTCGATCTGCATTCCCTGGGGCACGATGATCCCCGAGTCGGTGGTGATGGCTGACAGGGCCTGCAGCAGGCGCTGCTTTTCCGCCGGGGTGGCGTTGCTGTCATAGGTGCCCTTGGCAGTGGGCTGGCCGAATTTCTCCAGGAAGATAAGCCAGAACTTGATGCCGGAGCGCTTGAACAGCACCGGCCAATACAGCCAATGGGCCAGGCCCAGGCCATAGGGCTCGTCGTCGTGGTCGGCGCCGGTATTGAAGGCCCAGAACTTGCGCTCCGGCAGCAGCTCGCCGTTGGGCTGGCCAAAAGTCTTGAGGCGCAGCCGGCCGGCCCCGTCAAAGCCGAAGCGCTGGCGGTCGCGCACCTTGATCTCGTCCAGCGTCACAAAGCGCCCATCACGGCCCCACATGGCCTCGGCCACGGCGAAGCCGTAGAAGACCCCGAACAGCATCAGGCCGGTGACCCGGTCGAAGCCGACCTGGGCCACCTGCTCGCGGATGAAATCGGCGGCGGCCTGGTCCTTGCGGGTCTTGCCGCCGGGTGTGACCGTCCATTCCTTACTGGTGATGGCCAGCTGACGCTGGCTCCAGACCCCTTTTACCTGGTCGTCACGCAGCACCTGGCGGTAGATCTCGTAATCCCCGTTGCTGCGCAGCTGCAGGATCTGGTCGCTGCTCGCCTGCAGCTGTAGCGGGTCCAAAAAGCCCCTGGTGATGTCCCGGCCGTCGAGGCTGGTGGCGATCTCCTGCATCACCGGCTGGCCAGCGCCGGCCTCGGCGAAGCTGGCCGGTACTGGCACCTGTTGTTGTTCGGGTTTGGACATCAGTAGCCTCCAAAGTCTTGCGAGCCGGCCACGGTGCCAAAGCCGGCGTCGGTGATAGGTGCGGACCGGGTATCACCGTCCTGGCTAAGGGCCTGGCGCCGGCCGATGGATTGGAAGTCAATTTCCACCGTCGGGCCGCCTGCCGCATGGATCGCCAGGCCCAGGGCCCAGAAACGGTCGGCATGGCCATCGGGGGTGCGTTCGGCGGTAAAGCGGACGTTGCCGGCGGTGGTCACCTGCTTGGTGACCTGGCGCAGGTCGGCGCGGATCTTCGGGTCGTGGGGGATGCGCAGACGCCGTTCTTCCATGGCCGAGCGGATGGGGTACGCCAGCTGCTCCTTGACGGCCGGGGTAAAGGTGACCGGCTCGACCCGGTAGGTACCGAACTTGTCCTGGGCGTCGTCGGCCCAGCCGATGCCGAGGCCGGTCGCGTCGATGCAGATGCGGGACGCCCTGGCAAACCAGGGCCAGAGCACCTTTTCCTGCTCGGACTTGCGCATGTTCTGCAGGCATTCGACGTGGCGGGTGTAGAGCACGTCGCCGAGCTTCTCCACCACCCATAGCACGGTCAGGTCCGCCTTACGGCCGATGTCCACGCCGATGAACAGCTGGCCACCTTCCTGGCGCTGCCACTCGCTGCCCGCCGGGAACTCGGCGCCGGTGATGAGCCCGTACTCCAGGAAGGCGGCGTCGTCGTCGGCGGGGTTGCACATGTACTCCTGCTGGAAGGACTCCTCATCGGCGCAGCCGGCCCGCACCCAGTCGAAATAGGCGGCCTCGTCCATGGCCTGGCGTTCGTCGTCGGCCGGCAGCATCTGCTGCAGCTTGAACAGGAAGCCCTGGTCCAGGGCGTCCTGCAGGGTGACCTTGTGGTGGCTGATGCCCTTGGGGTTGCCGTTCTCGACAATCTCCCTGATCAGCTGGTTGAAGAAGTTATGGCTGCCGCGATGGGTGGAGATGATCTCCAGCGCCCCGCCCCAGGTGATACCCGGATACGCGATGGACCAGAGCTTGCGCGGGTCGGGGTGCAGGGCGAACTCGTCCAGCACCCGGCCGCCGCGCTTACCGGCCTGGGCGTCGGGGTTGGAACTCATGGAATGGATGCGCCGGCCACTGGCGAATTGCAGCACATAGGCCGAGAGCCGGGCCTGGGGGTCCACCACCACCTCGCCAAGGTCTTGGGCGGCCTGACCCATGATGTCCGCCCACATTTTGCAGTCTTCGATGAAGAGCCGCGCCTGCAGCTCGTCGCGGCTGCTCACCCACTGGTCAAAACGGGCGTCCTGGGCGGCGGTGCGCTCGTCGCAGGCATAGGCGGTGGACCAGGAAAGGCCAATCTGCCGGCTCTTTTCCATCAGCTTGAGGCGGCTGACGTCGGTGATCCACTTGGACTGGTAAGGCAGGAAGATGGCGTCCGGGTCGGCCGGTATGCACTTGGCGTTGCCTCTGGGCTGGCTCATCACTTGATCCCCAGGGCGTCGCGGATGGCTTGCTTGGTTTCCTCGGTCACGCCCCCCTTGTTGGGCATGGCTTCAAGGGCCGCCGTTTGCTCACGCAGCAGTTCCTGGCGCGCTGCCTCGGCAATGTCTTCCTGGTACTTCTTCAGGGCTACCGAGCTGCGGGTCAGGGTGGCGATGTTCTTGGCGGCCTTGGAGAGCAGGCCGATGCGCTCGGCCGGGTTCACATCCTCGTCGCTCGCTTCCTGGAGCGCCATGATCGACTCGAAAAGCTCGCTTTGGATCATGGCGGTCAGGGCTTCTGAGCGGGCGTCTTCACGGTCGCCGGCATGGGCGCGGATGATCTTGGCGGCCTCGGTGCTGGCGCGGATGGCAGACAGGCGCTGCTCCAGCTTCTGGCCGTAGCGGCCCAGGGCGCTACGCGATGGCAAGTCGTCTTCGTCTGGGAACTGTGCCCGCAGATCAGCCACTTTCTCGTCCAGCGTCAGCGCCGTGTTCATCAGCAAGGCTTCGATGTAATCGCGGATTTCTGCGGGCTGGCGCGCAATGGAGCTGCGACTGGATACGATGCTCATAAGCTCACCAGTACTTCTCGGGGCGGGCGATGCCGGGGTGGCAGGCGACGGTGTACTCGGCCACGTCGGTGCCGAGCGCCGTCAGCTCGCAGTGCCAGCGCCCGTCGGGCTGCTTGGCCACGGTGATCAGCTTGCGGTCGCCCAGGTAGTCCAGCTCCCGGCGCAGCTCCTGGCGGGTGGCGTCGGGGTATTCGCTCTGCACCACAGACAGCACCAGGTGCTCACCGGCGCCGATGGGCCTGGCGTTGTTGAGGGTCAGCAGCACGAACCAGCGCATGGACTCGCGGCGGATCTTGGCCATATCAATCTGCGTCATGGGGGCTCCTCGGTTTGATCTGCCGGTAAAGGGTATTGGCTAGGTGGTCGAACTTGGCTTCCAGGCGGCTTTGGCCGCGAATGTAATCCTCGGCGCGCACGTACTTCTCGGGCAGCTCGGCCTTGAGGGCCATCAACTGCCGCTCCACTTCGCTGACCTGCTGGCTGTTGCGCTGCTCGCTCTCCTCGATGCGGGTCAGACGCTGGTTGAGGGCGGTGAACTGGGTGTCGAGCTGCTGGGTGAAGAGCCGGCCGATGTACTTGGCCAGGGCCCAGCCGCCGGCCAGCAGCGTCAACGCCAGGGCGACCAGGGTCAGAACGTCCTTAGTGTCCATTGCGCTCTCCCAGCAGGCGGCGTTGGAGTTCATAGAGCCGGCCGGCGCAGAGGCCGTACTGGTCGTAAAGCTGTTTCAGGGCCAGGGCGGTGGCGTCCATGCCGTTATCCTCCGGACTGACCGGCGGCGGGCACGGCACCATCAAGGCCGCCGGCTGCGGCTTGGGCAGCACGGGCGCGGGCGGCGACGAGCTGGCGCATGACGCCAGCATCAAAGCGGCACTGAGCACGCAGAGAGGCCGTTTCATGGAGCATCTCCTTGAGGGCTTGGGTGGTAGCGGCGTCCTGGGCGGCCCGGCTGCTGCCGAGCTGCGCCAGGCGCGCACTGGCGCTGTTGGCCTCCTTGATGAGGCTGCGCTGATTGGTGATCACCTGGTTCAGGCTCTGCAGCTGGGCCTGGTCCTGGGCGGCGGTTACCGACAGCGCCCCGTCGTGCCAGCCCTTCCAAAACCCCCCGGCACTGCCCAGCAAAAAGGCGCTGAGAATGGCCAATGCGATCCAGGGCAGCTTCATCAGAATTTCCCCTCGCAGGCCGCTGGACCCCAGCTTTGGTACAGGGGCTGCCAGCGGCGCACGATCTGCTGCACATAGGCGCGGTTCTCGCGCCGGGCAGATTCGCTGCGCTGGGTGTAGGCCTCGACGCTACCGAACCAGGTGCCGGGGTCGGCGCCGGCGCCGGCGGCCAGGGCCTGGTCGCGCCTGACCCAGGTCAGGCCGCCGTTGTAGGCGGCCAGGGTCATGGCCAACTGCTGGCAGGTGCTGGCCGCTTCGATGCGCAGGTAAAGCCAGCGGTCGTAGAGCACCAGGGCTTGCAGGGCCCAGGCCGGATCCTGGGGCTGGTTGGCCCCCAGCGGCTCGGCATACAGCTCCGCCATCCAGGCGGCGGTGGCCGGCATGAACTGGGCCAGGCCCTGGGCACCGACAGGCGATTCGGCATCCGGGCGCCAGCGGCTCTCCTGGTGGACCTGCGCGGCCAGCAGCGCCACCGGCGCATCCAGGCCCCAGTTGGCCTGGGCGCTGCGCAGCAGCAAATGCTGGTACTTGAGGGCGGCGGCGGGAAGGGTGCCCAGGTCCTGGGCCGGTTCCAGGGCCGAGCCTTGGGCCGGTACCAGCGGCCCGCAGGCGGTCAGCAGCAGGGTGAGGCAAAGCAGCAGGCGCTTCATTGTCAGAGCCCCAGCGTCAGGCCGAGCACGCAGGCGATGACGATCAGCGCCCGGCGTATTGTTAGCGCCGCCGCCACATAGCCCAGAGTCCGTGCCAGCTCGTGCTCATGGCGCCGGCAGGCGTCGTTGGCTTTCTCGAAGGCCAGGTGCGGCCTGGCGTAGGGGTAGAGGGTGCGGTCCAGCCAGTAGCCCAGCACGACGCCGAGCTGTACCAGACAGACCTTGTAGAGCACCACCGGCAGTTTGACGGGGGACAGCTCGCCAATGGCCAGCAACAGCAGGACGGCCAGCAAGGCGGCCAGGGTCAAGCGGGGGGCGGTTCGGCGTGACATGGGATGGCTCCTGACAACGAAAACGCCCCCAGTATCGGGGGCGTTGTGTCAGGGGTAATTTGAACGTGGGCAAAATCAGATGCCGGATATACCTTTCAGATACCCTTGAACGTAATTAGGCGGTAACTGCACGTCGACATAACCAGCTGCTGAGTTAACACGTATTACCAGTCCTGTGCCGGATGCGTTCACCAGAGCAGACCTAGGTAACTCAGCTGAGATAGTTTCTCTGTAGGTACAATTCCCAGCAGAAGAGCAGTAATCAACATTTCTTGCACCTATGGCGACTGGCAATTGGATAGGTCCCTTCAGTGTTGCGGACCGGAAGAACATCCAGTTCTTGCCCATGTAGGTCCATGTTATAGCAACTGTGTCGGTCACCTTACCAGTTTCCTTAAACTTCACGGCGGCCAATCTTGCGGCATAGCTGGCAGCGAAATCCCAACTATGCGTCAACTGTGGCGCTGCGTAGATATCCGAGTTGCTGAAGTCATTTTTGATTACGCTAATTGAGTGCGCAATGTCGTCCGGTGCTGCTGTGCTGAAGTCATTGTTAGCGCATCCTTGCATCAGCAAGAGCGTGGCCGCTAACACCAGTGCTTTGGGGTTCATGCTCATCCTCCTTGGATCATGCTCATCCCAGCAGGATCAGCATAGTCATTTAATCACCGTTTTTAGCCCGAAGAATTCATGGGCGTCCAGCGCAGCCTCTTCTGGCGTTTCCTTCAGCCACTCCACGATGGCGCTATCAAACAGTTCCTTGAAGTCGTCGAAGTTCTCTCCGTATGGCCAGACTTCGTCCTCGTCCTCATCAGGATCGCCATCTTCAGCGGAGGTTGGGGGTGGTTCAGGCTCGTACGGTTCGGGGGCCGCTTCGCAGACCTGGTACGGATCCGACTGCGCGCGCAGGGATCGGCGCAGGCTGTGGTTCTGCTCAACCAGGCTGAGCAGCACCTGGACGGTGACCACATGGTCCCGGTGCATCTCCTTTACGCTGTCGACGCTCAGCGCATAGTGGAGCTTGCGCCACAGCTCCGCCGGATGCAGCCCTATGGCCTCTGCCACATGCTGGACTTGCCGGTTCAGTTCCTTGCGGTGTTCTTTGGTCAACGGTGGAGGCCGCTGATAGTTGACCTCCACATAGTCCCTACCGGCGACCTTGTTGCCGTCGCCGTCTACCTCAACTGCAATGTCTATCACGGTCCCTCTACATCGCTATTGTTTCTACTTTTTGATATCGCGCCCCGCCACGGTGTTGCCGTTGCCAGTGACCCGCACCGTGCCACTGTTGCCGCCGTTATCGATACTGCCACCCTGGGGTGACACCTTGGCGTTGCCGGCGGTCAAGGCGCCATGCACGGCTGCTCGCACCTGGATGGGCGCCGCTTGATACAAGGTGATGATCTCCGCCATCTCCTCGGATAACACCTGCTGGGTGCGCTGGCCAGTCACCACATAGAGCACATCAACACCGATTTTGGCCAGTGCCGCCAGCTGCACAGCGGTGGGAGAGCTGGCGTCTTTCTCCCAGTTGATCACCGTCCCTTTCTTGGTATCCGCCTGGGCAGCAAAAACGGGCTGTGTCAGCCCAAGACGCTCTCGCTCTTCTTTAAGACGCGCACCTAACATTCAAAAATCCATACCTTTGGCATTGAATGGTTCAAATAATTGAACCATAATCAACGTGCAATACACACAAAATCATACGTTAAGGAGTCACTGCCATGACCCCCAAGCAAGTTAAAGAAGCGCTACGCGCCCAGGGCACCACCATCACCAAGTGGGCCGAGGAACGTGGTTATCCACGTGCCGCTGTCTATCGCGTTCTCAACGGCGTTGAGAAGGCGGCATACGGCCGCGCCCACCAGATCGCCGTGGACCTGGGCCTCAAGCCCAAGTTCGACGCCGATGCCGCTTGAGGGCCAGGTGATGACCTTTAACGCCCTCGGCTTTCCTACCGTCGCCCCTGTTCTTGGCGCCGCCGCCGGGCGGCCGCCAGCTCAATCAGCAGACCATCCAGAAACGCCTTGGCCAGCTTGTTCATTTCAGGCTGGTCCCAGTGCAACTGGCGTAGCGCCTTGTCCAGCTTGGTGGGGTCATGGCTGCCTGCGATCTCCGACGCTGCCGTCAGATACAACCAGGCCTGACCAAGGGCCTGCACCTGGGCTTCAAGTTTCGCTAACCGTTCGCTGGTCGCCATAACGCTGGCCTCGTTTCTGACTGTACCGAACAGCCTTGGCCTTAGCAAAGCCTTTAACAATAGCCAAAAAAACCATTTTTTTGGACGCCCCGGAGGGGCGATGAAAAAGGAGGTTCCAATGTCCGCACGGCGTTGGAAGACATATCAACCACGAGATCTGCGTAGCGCCCTGGAGGGGTGCAAGGAATACGCACGGGAAAAACACAACCTCAGCGTGGAAGGCATCGCCCAACGGATGGGCCTGGCTGACCACTGGATCCTTTACAAGTACATCCAGAGCGGCCGCATGCCGCTGCCACTGCTCATTGCTTACGAGACCGTCTGCGGCATCAACCTGGTATCGCGCTGGCTGGCTGCCGCCACCGGCAAGCTCCTTATCGATATGCCCACCGGCCGCAAGGTCGGCAGCGAAGACATCCAGGAGCTGCAGCAGCAGCTTCACGCCGTCACCGGCCTGCTGATGGCCTTCTATGCCGGCAGCGCCGACGCCGACGCCACCCTGGCCGGCATCCAGAGCGCCCTGGAAACCCTGGCCTGGCATCGCGGCAACGTGCAGCAGCACGCCCAGCCCCAACTGGAGTTCAGCGACCATGAGTAACGCCAACGTGAGCAACACCGGGCTGCGCATCTTGCGCGCCATCAAGGCGCTCTCCGGCCATGCCCTGGACGGCCTTTCCAACGCCGAGTTGGCCCAGGCCCTGAACATCCCACCCAGCGCCGTGACCCGGCTGATGGCCACCATGGCCGCCGAGGGCTTTGCCACCAAATTGGACAACGGCCGCTTTGCCCCTGGCATGGCCCTGCTGCAGGTAGCCCAGCGCACCAGCAACGAGCTGGCCGCCGCCAACGAACGCATCAATGAACTGACCCAGCGTATCCACGCCGGGGCTCGCCATTAAGGAGCCACGCCATGACCAAAACCAAAGCCCCCGAAACCGTACCGGCACTGGACCCTGAATTCGTGGCCCAGGGCGCCGAGTTGCAGAACCAGATAGCCGAGCTGCGCAGCGCCAGCAGCGAAGAACATGCCCTGATGCACCAACTGCTGGGCCAGGCCCAGATGGCCGAAGCGTTTGGTAAATTTTCCCAAACCGTTTGGGCTTCCAAGCTGGCCTTCGTCAAGGAAAACAAGCTCTACAGAGCACTGGCTGGCCAGAAAACTCCAAACGGTTTGGAGTTGAAAGGCACCTGGGCAGAATTCTGTGGGCAGTTGGGGATCTCTGATGAAAAGGCCAATCAAGACATCGCCAACCTCCGCGCCTTCGGCGAAGAAGCCCTGGAGTCCATGTCGCGCATGGGCATCGGCTACCGCGAGCTGCGCCAGTACCGCCGCCTGCCTGAAGACGAAAAAACCGCACTGATTGAAGTGGCCAAAGCCGGTGACAAAGACGCCTTTGTTGACTTGGCCGAAGAGATCATCACCAAGCACAGCAAAGAACGTGAGCAGCTTGCCCAGGAGCGGGACGACGCCCGCGCCGACAAAGCCGCCCTGGACGATGTGGTGGCCGACAAAACCGCCAAGATTTTGGACCTGGAAAAACAGGTAAGCCGCAAGCGCCTTGAGCGCCTGCCCCCCGATGAAGAGAGCCAGCAACTACGCGAAGAGGCTAACGGGCTGTTCTTTGATGCCGAGGCGAGTGTGCGCCGCCTGGTGCAGCCTGCCGAGCAGGTGATGGCCCATGCCGGCGAGCACGGCATTGACGCCAGCCACTGGCTGCGCGGCCAGCTCGACCAATTGGGCGAGGCGCTGGACTACCTGCGCGAGCAGCTGGGCATGGTGAGCTGGCAGCCCGAGGCCGATAGCGACCTGGGCGGCGAGCAGTGGGCAGGCCAACGGAGCGCTGAGCATGAATAAGCAGCCGGTGATGGCGCGGCCCAATCTGGCCCGCTGGCAGTACCTTAGCGACGTTGCCAGGCGCGCCGATGAAGCGCCCCATGGTGAATGCTCCGCCCTGTATGCCGAGGCCGCCGAGCAGCTGGGGGTGAGTGTGGCGACGGTGATGCGCGACTTGGCCACACTGCGCCCCAGTTGCCGCAAGCGCCGCAATGACGCGGGCCAAAGCGCCTTGACCCTGGCCGAAGCCAGGGCGATATCGGCCTATATGCTCGACAGCAGCCGCAAGAACGGCAAGCAACTGGCCAGCCTGGAAGAGGCCGTCGAAGTGCTGCGCAGCAACGGTGAAATAGCCGCCGGGCGCCTGGATGAAAGCACCGGTGAATGGGTAGCGCTGTCGCTCTCGGCCATTGGCCGCGCCCTGTATACCTACAACCTGCACCCGGAGCAGCTGCGCCGCCCGACGCCAAAAACGGCGCTGGCCAGCTTGCACCCCAACCACGTCTGGCAAATCGACCCGTCTCTGTGTGTGCTCTACTACCTGCCCGCCGCCGAGGGCGAAGCCATCCAGGTGATGGACGAGGCCAAGTTCTACAAGAACAAGCCCGCCAACATTCGCCGCATTGAGAAAGAGCGGGTTTGGCGCTACGTGATCACCGACCACACCAGCGGCGTCATTTTCGTTCACTACGTGCTGGGCGCCGAAAGCGGCGTGAACCTGTTAACCGCCTTTATCCATGCCGCTTGCCAGCGCGGCAACCAGCCTTTTTATGGCATCCCGCGCCTGGTGATGGTGGACCCCGGCAGCGCCAACACCGGTGCGGTATTTCGCAATGCCTGCCGGGCGCTCGGCATCACCCTGCAGGTAAACGTGCCCGGCCAACCCTGGGCCAAGGGCCAGGTGGAAAAGGCCAACGACATCGTCGAACGGTCGTTCGAGCATCGCCTCAAGTTTTTGGCCGAGCCGCCCACCACCCTGGAGCAGCTCAACAGCGCTGTTGAGGGCTGGATGGCCTGGTTTAACGGTACCAAGGTTCATGGCCGCACCGGCCAAACCCGCTTTGGCGTTTGGCAGAGCATCACCGCAGAGCAACTGGTGCTGGCGCCTGAGCCTGCCGTTATTCGCGCTGTTGCCATGGCCAAGCCCGAGCCGCGCAAGGTCAACGTGCAGCTGGAGGTGTCGTTCCGTGGCCGCAGCTACTCGGTGGCGCAGATCCCCGGCGTTCAGGTGGGGATGCAGCTACAGGTGATGCGTAACCCCTGGCACGAAGACGTGGCCGGCATCGTCTACAAAGACGCCGACGGCCGCGAGGTGGTGCAGCTGGTCCAGGCCCTGGAGCTGAACCAATACGGCTTCCAGGTGGATGCGCCTGTCATCGGCGAGACCTACCGCAGCCATGCCGACACCCAGCTTGAGACCAACCGCAAGGAGCTGGAGCGGCTGTCTATGGCCGCCGGTACCGACGCCGAGGCGGCCGCCCAGCGCAAGCGCGGCGCCACCCCGTTCGGCGGCAAGCTCGACCCCATGAAACCCATTACCGATACCCCACTGCCCGAATACCTGCCCAAGCGCGGCACCGAGCTGGACGTGCAGGCCCCGACCATCCAGGCCTTGCGCCTGACCCCGGTCGATGCCGCCCGCCGCCTGCGTGCCCGCCTGGGTGAGGCCTGGACGGGTGAACACTACAGATGGCTGGTGCAGCGCTACCCCGAAGGGGTCACCGAGGACGACCTGCCCAGCATTGAAGCCGCGATGCGCCGCCTGACTCCCTTCAGCTTGCGCGCAGTAGGAGGTGAATGATGCCCATGCAACTGAACCGGGTGCTGGAGATGATCGACGTCGGCAAGTCGGAGCTGGCCCGGGCCGTCCGCTTGTCGCCCGCCACCATCACCAACCTCATCCACTACGGCAAATGGCCGAAAAGCCGCAGCGTCGAGGCCTTCCAGGCCGAGGTGATCGACTACCTGCGCACTCAGGGCCTGCAGCCCCATCACGAGAATGGATTGTTCGATTTCGAGGGTGGTCCCCTGGCTGGTACCCAGGGGACCGATCCAAGTCAAAACCGCAGAGGCAATAACCTGGAGAGCATGATGCTACTACGTAAGCAGAACCTGACACAAAAAGCGCGGCAGGCGTTCGGCCTGGCCCGCGACCCCTTCGGGGAGGTGCGCGATAGCTCCGAGGTCTTCCTGACCCACGATATCCGCTATGTGCGCGAGTCGATGCGGGTGGGGGCCAAGTTCGGCACCTTCATGGCCATCGTCGGCGAATCCGGTGCCGGCAAATCCACCCTGCGCAAGGACTTGGCCACCTGGGCCGCCAGTGAGCACGACCCGGTGATCCTCATCGAGCCCTATGTGCTGGGCATGGAAGAAAGCGACGAACGCGGCAAGAGCCTCAAGGCCTTGCACATCGCCGAGGCCATCATCCGCGCCGTCGCCCCCAGCGAGAAAGTGGCCCACAGCGCCGAAACCCGCTTCCGCCAGGTCCATACCTGCCTGCTGGAAAGCTACCGCGCCGGCAACAGGCACGTTCTGATCATCGAAGAGGCCCACGGCCTGCCCATCGCCACCCTCAAGCATTTGAAAAGGTTCTACGAGCTGGAAGACGGCTTCAACAAGCTGCTCTCGATCATCCTTGTCGGCCAGCCCGAACTGGGCAACCGCCTGGACGAGCGCAACCCCAGGGTGCGCGAGATCGTCCAGCGCTGCGAGGTGGTCAAACTGCGCCCCCTGAACGACCACCTGGAGCAGTACCTGGCGCACCGCTTCAAGCTGGCCGGCGTCGACATCACCCAGCTGATGGACGCCGCCGCATTCCAGGCGCTGCGCGCCAAGCTGACCGGCCAGGGCTTCAGCGCCCTCTACCCGCTGGCCGTCCACAACGTCCTGACCGCCGCCCTCAACGAGGCCGCCGATCTGGGCATCGACGCTGTCACCAGCGACCTGATCAAGGGGGTGTGAGATGGGCACTATTTCAAGCGCCATGCGCGACCTGGTTACCCCGCAGAACGCCCTGGTCGCCGAACAGCTGGCCTGCGCCAGCAGTGCCGCCCGCCGCCTGATGAAGGCGGGCATCACAGTGCTGAACGTCGAACTGGGGCGCCAGCGCCCCGTTATCGAGATCGCCAAGCCGCCCAAAGACCGGGTGCGCGGCACCGCCGTTGGCGTCACCTGCCGCCAAAGCGGGCAACTGCGCAACCTCAAGGTCTGCGACCTCGACGGCTGCCGCATCCAATGGGAGGAGGAAAGAGCATGACTACCAACACCACAGAAGGTTACCGCCGCAACAGCTTGGGCCACCTGGTACCCGAGGACCAGATCAAACCCATCGACCTGGTGCGCGACGACCTGGTGCAGCGCCTGGTGAAGCAGACCCTGGAACAGCAGCAGCGCCTGGCGCTGTTCAAAGCCGAGGCCATGGCCGAGGTGGAGAGCTTTGTGGAGCTGAGCGCCGAGCAGTACGGCGTCAACCTCGGCGGTAAGAAAGGCAATGTCACCTTGACCAGCTTTGATGGCCAGTACCAGGTGCAGCTGGCCCAGGGCGAGCGGCGCCATTTTGACGAGCGTGTCCAGGCGGCCAAGGTGCTTATAGACGAGTGCATTGCAGTGTGGTCGGAAGGTGCCAGCACCGAAATCAAAGCATTGGTTGACCACGCATTTCGCGTCAACAAGCAGGGGCACATCGACGTTAACCAGGTGCTCAGCTTGCGCCAGCTCAACATCAGTCATCCCAAGTGGGAGCAGGCCATGGACGCCATCGCCGACTCCATCCAGGTGGGCGAGAAAAAGGCCTACCTGCGCATCTACCGCCGCAGCGACGACGGCCGCTTAAACCCCATCCACCTCGACATCGCCAAGCTCTGAACCCAAGGAGAGAACCATGGACATGAAGACCAACACCCTGCAGCTCGACCCCAGCATCAGCGCCAAAGATCTGATCCAGCAAGTGCTGAGCGCCATGGGTAAGGGCTGTGCCGACAACGTCGATTTGTCGCTGAGCGTACGCGGTATGGAGATGGTAATGCGCCTCTCCCTTATCCAGCTGTGCGACTTCCTGGATGCAGACGCCATCAACGGCGCCGTCGCGCAGCTGCCCGCCGGTACCCGCTTTGCCGCCATGCCGGAGCAGGACTTGCAGCAGGAGATCGCAGCGGCCCAGCTCCAGGTGGATACCGAAACCCTCTTCCCCGACGACACCTTCGAAGACGGCGTCATCGCCACCATTCGCTGGTTCCTGGGCCTGCAGGGGGCGCCGGTTAGCGACGCCTAAGCGAAACGCCCCGCCTGGGGCGTCTGCCTGGCGTGGTGGTCAGGTACTGATGAGCAGCCAACAACGAGGAACGACGTGATGAACGAGCAAATGCAGGCCCTGACCTCTGGCACCGTGCAGCACATTGCCAAGACCCTGGGCGACCTGACCAAGACCAGCCCCATGGACGCCGCCATCAAGGCGACGGCCGCACTCCACTGCATCCAGGGCGAGCCCGGCCAGGAGCAGCGCCGCCAGGCATTGCTCAGCTGCGGCAAGGCGGCCCTGGACCAACTGGCCAGGGGGTGAGCCATGGCCATCTATCGAAACACCGTTCTCGACGAGTTCCTGCTGGCACTGCAGGAAGGGCAGAAGATCGAGACCAATCTGCTGTCGGTGGAGCGGCTGTTCAAGTACAGCCAGCAGCAGGGCAAGAAGCTGGACGTGGCCCTGCACATCGAAGGCGACAAGGTGCTGATCAAGCAAAGCAGGGAGGCGGCATGAAAGATATGTCAGAGAACGAGAGGGTGGCCCGCGCCATGATGGCTACCGGACGCTATTTCACGGCTACTGAATTGCGAGAGCAGTTAGGTCTGACGGTCGAGAAAGCCGCTGCAACTTTGGGCGCAATACGCCGCTGCAAACGCTACATCACGCAAGTGATCGGCAGCCCCCGCCACTACAAGGTGAAGGTGTTGAAAGTATTGCCAAGTCCCACTTGGCACTGTGGTGAGGTGGCCCCGCCTGAACTTACCGATCGGCAGCGCCAGCAAATCCATTACCTCAGTTCCGTGGTGTTCAAACCCAGCAGGGGGATCGCATGAAAAACAAGCCTGGAGATCTCAACAACCATCTGTTTGCACAGCTGGAAAGGCTCTCTGATGAGAGCCTAAAAGAGGATGAACTGAAAACGGAAATGGCCAGGGCTAAAGCGCTGGCAGCAGTAGCAAAGCAAGTGATCGACAACCACCGTAACGTCATCGAGGCTGAAAAAATACGCATTGAGTATCGCGGCCACAAGCTGCCGGAGATGCTGACCGACGGGAGCAAAGACTGATGGCCGCCTTCAACTATACCCGCCAGCAGATCGCATGGCTGGCCGTGCGGGCGCACCTGGACCGCAAGTACTTGACCCAATGCTTCAACCTGCACTTCGGCACCAATCTCAGCGTGTCTGCCATCAAAGGCACCTGCAAGCGCCATGGCATCATGACAGGCAGGACAGGTTGCTTTGAGAAAGGCAACAGCCCTCATAACGCAGGTGTGAAAGGCTGGCAAGCGGGTGGCCGTTCTGCAGAGACCCGGTTCAAGAAGGGCGATCAGCCCAGCAACTGGGCCCCTATCGGCAGCGAACGGCTTTGTGACGGTTATCTGCAGCGCAAGATGACCGACACCGGCTATCCGCCCGCCGATTGGGTAGAGGTACATCGGCTGCTTTGGGAAGAGCACCACGGCCCTATCCCTGATAAGCATGTCGTCACGTTCAAAGACGGCGACAAGGCCAACATCACCCTCGACAACCTGGAGCTGATCAGCAGGGCCGAGCATGCCATGCGCAACAAGATGGGCTTTGGCAGCTACCCCGAAGAACTCAAGCCGGCCGTGGCCACCCTGGTCAAGGTCAAAGCGGCCATTTCCGTCAAAGTAAGGGAGGCCAACTGATGGACGACCGTATCCTAGCCAAAATCAAGAAGCTGATGGCCCTGGCGAACCGGACCACCAACCCCCACGAGGCGGCCAGCGCCCTGGCCAAGGCCCAGGCATTGATGGCGGCCCACCAGTTGACCGAAAGCGATGTGGCGCTGTCGGCCATAGACGAGGCCAGCGCCAAACTGGCCAATAAGAGCCAGACCCAGCCGCGTTGGTCGCACATGCTGGTGTCTGTATTGACGCGGGCCTTCGGTGTGGAGGCCATTTTTAGGCACCAGTGGTTTGACGAGCCGCAGTGCCACTTTATCGGCCCGTCTGAAAGGGTAGAAGTGGCCGTCTATTGCTACACAGTGCTGGCCAGGCAGCTCACCAGGGCAAGGCGTGAGTACCTGGCCACACTCAACAAGCGCCTCAAGACCACCACCAAGACCGCCCGCGCCGATCTCTACTGTGAAGGCTGGGTCTTTGGTGTGCGGGAGAAAGTCGAAGCGCTAGTGCCAACCGAGCAAGAGGCGGACCTGATCAGCCAGTACTTCGCCAAGCACTACCCCAACACCCAGGAGGGCAAGGCCAGACAGAGCAAGACCACCAAGCGCGACCATAGCGCCGCCGACGACGGCTACCAGGACGGCCGCCAAGTGCAGCTAAGCCACGGTGTCAAAGGCGCCGCGCAGCCGGCCATGTTGGGTAAGGAGTAAAACATGGCCTCTAAGCAGCAGATCCAGCTGATCCACATCGCCAAGGCCCAGCTGGGCCTGGATGACGACCTCTACCGCCAACTGCTGATGGACATTGGAGGCGCTCCGTCCAGCAAGGAACTGACCTTTGCCAAAGCCGACGCCGTTTTGGAACACCTCAAGAGCAAGGGCTTCAAGGCCATTCCAAAGGGCCGGCTTAGCCCCAAGTCCGGCACTGCAGCGGTGGGCGCCGTCGACAAGATCAGGGCCATCTGGATCACCATGAGCAAGCAGGGCTTCGTGCGCGACGGCTCAGAAACGGCCCTCGACAAGTGGGTCTGCTCGGTCACACAGGTGCGGCACGTCGGCTGGCTCAAGCAACGCAGCGCCGCCCAGGCCCTGGAAGCCCTCAAGAAGTGGCACACCAGGGAGCTGGAGCGCGCCCTGGGCGCGCGCTGGGGCTTCTTCCCGGAAAGCAGGCTTTACCTCACCCTGGACGACTACCGCCGCCAGGGCCGCCCCACCCATGGCGGCCGCTGGTATGAGGCCCTTTGTGACCTGTACAAGAAGTACGGGGTGGCCAAATGAAGCTCAGCCGCTGCCCCGTCTGCAAAACCACACTGCACCTGGACGCGCTGGTCAACGACGAGACCACCCGCGAGCTGCTCGCGTTCGTAGTGCAGCAGCCCAAGCGCCTCGGCACCGCCCTGGTGCAGTACGCCGGCCTGTTCCGCCCGGAGAAAAGCGACCTGGCCAACAGTCGGGCCCTGCGCCTGATGCAGGAGGCCCTGGAGCTGACGACCCATCAGGGGCAGCTCCTGGAAGCCCTGGAGAGCACCGTCGCCTCCTTATATAAGAAGCGCGCCGAGCAGGGCTGGCAGCCGCTCAGCAATCACAAGTACCTGCAGAAGGTGCTCGACAGCGCCCCGGCGCCCGTCGTGGCGCCAGCCGAGCATAAGAGCCCCAGCCTCGAAATACGCGGCAGCCACACGCTCTCCAGCGAGGAGAACGAGCGGCTGTACCAGGAGCAGATGGAACGGTTTAGAGGAGACAAGCGATGAGCGACAACCAGATGGGTACCCGCCGCCACGAGCTGCTCGAAGACATCCACGCCCAGGTGGCAAAGGTGGCGCAGGAGTTCGGGATCAAAGAGGACGTGGCCGACCAAGTGGGCTGTGCCATCGCCGACCATCTGGCGGAGAACTGGGGCGGCCAGAACTTCACCATCCCCATGGACCACCACTACAGGATCAGCCAGCGCGATGCTGAGATCTACGACCGCTTCAACGGCCGCAATCATCACGTACTGGCCAAAGAGTTCAACATGACAGTGCGCGGGATCTACAAGGTCATCAAGCGCGTCCGTGCCAAAGGCGACCCCAACCAGCCAGGGCTGTTCTGAGGGGGTCGCCCTCCTTTTCACTATTTGAAACGAATTTCTATTTTTCTATCTCACTCTGTACCATTCGATCCCATCAGATCCCGCAATTTTCACGCATCCCCTTTGGATTTATCTCACTTCAGATCAGCCGCTTAGCCTTGCGTGGCGAAGGCCCTGGCCAGGTTGTCCATGGCGCTGGAAACCCCGGCCAGGGACCAGCCGCCGTCCACCGGCAGCACCACGCCGCTGATGTAATCGGCCAGGGGCGAGGCCAGGAAGAGGGCGGCGTTGGCCAGATCCGCCGGGCTGCCGTTGCGTTTGAGCGGCACCGACTCCCTGACCATGGCCAGGGCTTTGTCGCCCGGGGCCAGGCGCGCCATGCCCTCTGTGCCTTCGATGGGGCCCGGTACCAGGGAGTTGACGCGGATCCCCTCGGGGCCCCATTCCATGGCCAGGGTACGGGTGATCATGTCCACCCCTGCCTTGGCGGCGCAGACATGTACCTGCAAGGCCATGGGAATGAAGGCCTGGGGGGCTGAGATATTGATGATGCTGCCGGGCCTGGCCAGGTGCGGGTAAGCACCCTTCATGACATTGAAGGTGCCCTGCAGGTCGATATCCACCACCGCCTTGAAACCGTTGCTGGACAGCTCCTTGGCCGGCGCCGGGAAGTTGCCGGCGGCGCCGCTCACCAGCACGTCAATGGGCTGGCCGAACTGGTCGCGGGCCTTGGCGAAGACCTCTGCCACGGCTTCGGCGTCGCGCACGTCGACGCTGAAACCGAAGGCGCCCTGGCCCAGGCTGGCCACGGCGGCATCCACCTTGTCCTGGCTGCGGCTGGCCACCGCCACCCTGGCGCCGGCGGCGGCGAAGCCCTGGGCTATACCCAGGTTGATGCCGCTGGTACCGCCCATGACGAATACCGTCTTGCCCGTGAAATCGAAAGACATGGATTACTCCTTATTCCAACAAGTCCAACCAGTTTAACCGGCTGGACGACTTCTAACCAGTTGCGCGCAAAGGGCTTTCCTTGCCATTAATTTCCCCTATAATCGGGCTCCATCGCGGGTGTAGTTCAATGGTAGAACGGCAGCTTCCCAAGCTGCATACGAGGGTTCGATTCCCTTCACCCGCTCCAGCTCCCAGAAAAGGCCGCCCACCAGGGCGGCCTTTTTGCGTTCAGGCTCCCTTGCTTCTGGTCTTTTCTTGGGGCCTGATAAGGGCAGGTTCTTTCAGGCAATCCGGTCCAAGCGATGAAGATAGGTGAACTTGCACGCCAGGTCAGGGTGAGCGTCGACACCCTGAGGTTCTGGGAAAAGCAGGGCCTGCTCGAGGCCAGACGAACCGGCAGCGGCTACCGCGACTACGACCAGGCCGACCTCACCACCCTCAGTTTTATCCAGGCCATGAAGTCCCTGGGCTTCTCCCTGGCGGATATCCGTGAGCTGCTGGCCATCAGGGTCGACAAGGACAGCCACAGCTGCGGCGAGGTCAAGGCCCTGGCCCAGGCCCACCTGGACGAGGTCGAGCAGCGGTTGGCGCAGCTGGAAAGAGTTCGCCAGGCTTTGAAGGCCATGGTGGAGGCCTGCCAGGGCGGCAATGCCGAGGCTCACCAGTGCACCATTCTGGATGCCCTGGAGGCGCAGGGAGACCCCCTGGGCTGAGCTTTCGCTGCTTTTTGTCCATGGAAACCGGCGCACTGTCGTTATTTGTACGGTGCCCTTGGCGGTGGGGGTGGCCGACGTTATTATCAGCTAGGTCAAGGAAGAACACCGAACGTCAAACAAGGTAAGAATCAGTCCCGTACTGAGGGAAATCCTGGCCTGTGTGACCGGAACGACAAGAGGGAAAGCATTCGCCCGAGATTTCGGAGCTGGAATGCCTTTTGCTTTTTCGGTGCAACGATTTAGGGTCAGGGCGAACCGCCAGGTTGCGCTGTCATGGTCTGGCCAGAATGACCGGCTGAAAGATGAAGCGAATAACCCCAACGGGATCACCCAAGGGAGTTGGAGCCTGAATGTCCAAAAAATCATTAGAACAGTTTTTTTCGCGTCCCCAGAATCTGCCCCAGATCCCGCAAGTGGTGAAGGAGCTGATCGAGACTTTTGACGATCCGGATACGGACGTCCGCTCCGTGGCCAAGAAGATCGGTATGGATGCGGTGATCACCGCCAATACCCTCAAGCTGGCCAACTCGGCCCGCTATGGCCGTTCCCGCCAGGTAGCCACAGTCAATGACGCCGCCGTGCGCCTGGGCCTGGATGTGCTGCGCAACATGGTGCTGGCCGCCGGCCTGGTGGACATGTATCCCAGCGTGCCGCACTTCGACCTCAAGGGCTTCTGGCAACAGGCGTTCAACGTGGGCGAGCTGTGCCGGCTGCTGGCCGGCAAGGCCCAGTGCGACAGCGAGCTGGGCTTTACTTGCGGCATGCTGCACAACATCGGCGAGCTGATCATCCACGCCGCCGAACCCGAGCTGGCCGCCGAACTGGATAGCCGCGTCGCCGCCGGTGAGGCCAGGGCCTACGCCGAGCACGCCGTGCTGGGCTTTACCTATGCCGAAGTAGGGGCAGAGCTTGCCAACCGCTGGCTCTTCCCCGAGGTGATCCAGCTGGCCATCCGCAACCAGCGAGTGCCGCTGCTGGCCGAACCCTTCAGCCAATACGCCGCCCTGGTCTACATGGCCGCCTACCTGGAGCGCCAGGAAGAGGCCGGTGAAGATCAGCCGGTGGACTGGCCGCTGCAGCTGGCCATCAAGCTGAAGATCGACTGGACCTTCGCCCGCGATGCCTGGCTCAAGGTCAAGGAAGAGGGCTCGGCCTACTCCATGCTGCTGGGGGAATAAGCCCAGCCAAGAAAAAAGCCCCTTTGAAAGGGGCTTTTTTGTGCCTGTCGTTCGGTCGTTGCCGGTTACAGCTGCGCCAGGGTCTGCAGGAATTGGGCCGGCTGCTGGAAGCCGGTGACACGCAGCGCCTTCAGTTCATTACCGTCTTTGTCGAAGAATAACAAAGTGGGCAGGCCCAAGATCTGGTAGTGGTCCATCATGGCCACCTGCTCGGAAGTACTGTCGGTGACGTCGGTCTGCAACAGCACCATGTCCTTGAAATGGGCCTGCACGGCCGGGTCCGTGAAGGTGTACTTGGCGAATTCTTTGCACGCCACACACCAGTCGGCATAGAAGTCCACCATCACGGGGCGACCGGCCGCAGCGACGGCTGCCTGCAACTCGGCGAGGTTGCGCACCTTCTTGAAGTGCCCGGTTTCCACCCTGGCTGCCTGGCTAGGAGCCTGGGCCGGGAACAGGGTGCGATAGCCCAGCATGGCGCCGCCAAAGAGCCCCAGGAACACCACCAGTGTCCGGGCACCTTGCCAGAAACCGGGCTGGGCCCGGGTGTTGGCCTGGGCCAGGAAGGCGAAGGTGGCCAGCAGCCAGGCCGCCCAGGCCAGGCTTGCCCAGGCGTCTGGTACCAGCCGGCCCAGCAGCAGTATGGGCACGGCCAGCAAGATGAAGCCGAACAGCTGCTTGATGGTTTCCATCCAGGCCCCGGCCTTGGGTAGCCATTTGCTGCCGGTGCTGCCGATGATGAGCAGCGGCAGGCCCATCCCCAGGGAAAGGGCATAGAGGGCCAGGCCACCCAGCAGCAGGTCACCGCTTTGGGCAACATAGAGCAGGGCACCGGTCAGGGGGGCCGTGGTGCAGGGGCTGGCCACCAGGCCGGCGATGACGCCCATGGCCAGCACCCCGATAACGGAGCCGCCCTTCTGCTGGTTGGACAGGGCATTGAGCCTCTCCTGCAGCCCTGAGGGCAGTTGCAGGTTGAGGCCACCGAACATGGCGATGGCCAGGGCCAGGAACAGCAGGGACAGGCCGATCAGCACCAGCGGATGCTGGAAGGCGGCCTGGACCTGGGCGCCGGCGCTGGCTACCACCAGCCCCAGCACCGTGTAGGTGATGGCCATACCTTGGACGTAGATGAAGGACAGGCTGAAGGCCCGCCCCGTGGTCAACTTCTGGCCCGCCCCGGCGATGATGCCGGTGAGGATCGGATACATGGGGAAGACGCAGGGGGTGAAGGCCAGCAGCAGGCCGGCACCGAAGAAGGCCAGCAGCTTCAAGGCCAGCCCCTTACCGGCCAGGACGGCCGCCAGGCGGTTCTGCTCACTCTCGAAGGGTTGGCTGCCGGCTTGGGCCGGTGCCTTAGCGGCGCTGTCAGGTATGGCAGCCGGCGCCGTGGCTACCGGGTCCACGGGCACCGTCTTGCGGGTAATGGGGTAGCAAAGGCCAGCGTCGGCGCAGCCCTGGTAGGCGACCACCAGGCTGGCGCCTTCCTGGATGGCGGACAGGGGCACAGTGAAGCTGACTTGGCCGCGGTAGATCTGGCTCTGGCCGAAGTACTCGTCTTCATGGTCCAGGCCCTTGGGCAACTGCGGCTGGCCCAGGGTGACGGCCTTGCCTTCAACCTTGAACTTGGCCTGGTAGAGGTAGTAGCCGTCGGCGATGGTCCATTCCAGCTTGAGCTGGTCGCCATCCTGCTGGAAGTTGAACTGGAAAGCCTGGTCCACCGGCAGGAAATGGGGCTCATCGGCCAGCAGCTGGTCGGCCTTGGGCAGGGGCAGGCCGGCCTGGGCCCAGAGGGGCAGGCACAGCAGCAGGGAAAACAACAGGCGTATCATGATGGACTCGTTACCTCTTTCAGCCAGGCCAGGTAGTCGGGGGCGCCGGCCACCACCGGCAGGGCAAGGATCTCGGGGGTGTCGTAGGGGTGATGTGCCCGCAGCAGCTGGACCAGGGCGTCGAAATGCTTGGCCTGGGTCTTGATCACCAGCTGCACCTCGGGCTCGTCGCAAAGCTCACCCTGCCAGAGATAAAGGGAGCGCATGCCCGGCAGCAGGTTGACGCAGGCGGCGAGCCGGGCCTCTAACAGCGTTTTGGCCAGGGCTTCGGCGCTGCCCTCATCGGGGCAGGTGCAGAGCACCACCAGGGCCTGGGTCATGTTCATCTCCTCTTTACCGCTTGGCTGCTACCTTAACCCTTTGCCCTGCAAGACAAAAGGCGATTGCAGCCGCCACAGGCTTGAAAAAAGACCAGAGCGCCCCCAGTTTTCTTACAAGCCCTTCCAAGGAGGCCCCATGTTCGGCCGACTCTTCCTGCTCTTCCTTATCGTTCCCTTCATCGAGATCAGCCTGCTGATCAAGCTCGGCGGCATCATAGGCGTGGTCCCGACCGTCGCCTTGATGGTGATCACCGCCGTCATCGGTGCCCGCCTGGTGCGCCAGGCCGGTTTTGCCACCTGGGCCGAGGCCCAGCGGCGCCTGGCTGCAGGCGAAGTGCCAGGCCAGCAGATCTGCGAGGGCCTGCTGCTGCTCATCGCCGGTGTCATGCTGCTGACCCCTGGCCTGCTGACCGACCTTGCCGGCATAGTGCTGCTGGTGCCCTCGGTGCGCGGCAAGCTGGCGGCCAAACTTGGCAAGCGGATGGTGGTTTATTCCGCCGGCCCCATGGGGGGGCAGCCGGGCCAACAAGGCCATTCGCCTCGCCAGAACAACACCATCGAAGGTGAGTTCGAGCGCAAGGACTGAAAAATTTTTTCGCTTCCCCCTTGGGATCCTACCTTGGCTGCCCCATATGGGAGGCATGGAGATTTGGGGTCCCTGTGGCCCTTTGTCAAAAACGTTCAGACTTAAACGTTTAGGAGACTTTCAAGATGAAACTGCGTCCGTTGCATGACCGCGTCATCGTCAAACGCATCGAGGTTGAAGCCAAATCCGCCGGCGGCATAGTCCTGACCGGCTCTGCCGCCGAGAAATCCACCCGTGGCGAGATCCTGGCCGTGGGCCAGGGCCGCATCCTGGACAACGGCGACGTCAAGCCTCTGGATGTCAAAGTCGGTGACAAAGTCATCTTCAATGATGGCTATGGTGTGAAAACCGAGAAGCTCGACGGTCAGGAAGTCCTGATCATGAGCGAGTCCGACATCCTGGCGATCGTCGAAGCCTGATCCCCTACCAGTTTCAATCCGTTTTTTAAGAGGAATTAGAAAATGGCAGCAAAAGAAGTCAAATTCGGTAACGATGCCCGCGTCAAAATGCTCAAGGGTGTGAACATCCTGGCCGACGCCGTTAAGGTCACCCTGGGCCCCAAAGGCCGCAACGTGGTGCTGGACAAGTCCTTCGGCGCTCCCCTGATCACCAAGGACGGCGTTTCCGTCGCCAAGGAAATCGAACTGGAAGACAAGTTCGAGAACATGGGTGCCCAGATGGTCAAGGAAGTCGCTTCCAAGGCCAACGACGAAGCCGGTGACGGCACCACCACAGCGACCGTACTGGCCCAGGCCATCGTCAACGAAGGCCTCAAGGCCGTTGCCGCCGGCATGAACCCCATGGATCTGAAGCGCGGTATCGACAAGGCCGTTGTGGCCGCCGTTGCCGAACTCAAGGCCCTGTCCGTGCCCTGCGCCGACTCCAAGGCCATCGCCCAGGTCGGCACCATCTCTGCCAACTCCGATGAAACCATCGGCAACATCCTGGCCGAGGCCATGGACAAGGTGGGCAAGGAAGGCGTTATCACCGTCGAAGAAGGCCAGGCCCTGCAAGACGAGCTGGACGTGGTTGAAGGTATGCAGTTCGACCGCGGCTACCTGTCCCCCTACTTCATCAACAACCACGACAACGGCAGCGTAGAGCTGGACAGCCCCTACATCCTGCTGGTGGACAAGAAGATCTCCAACATCCGTGAGATGCTGCCCGTCCTCGAAGGCGTGGCCAAGTCCGGCAAGCCGCTGCTGGTGATCGCCGAAGATGTGGAAGGCGAAGCCCTGGCTACCCTGGTGGTCAACACCATGCGTGGCATCGTCAAGGTCGCTGCCGTCAAGGCCCCCGGCTTTGGTGACCGCCGCAAGGCCATGCTGCAGGACATCGCCATCCTGACCGCCGGTACCGTCATCTCCGAAGAGATCGGCATGGAACTGGAAAAGGCCGGCCTCGAAGAGCTGGGCCAGGCCAAGCGTGTCGTCATCACCAAGGACGAGACCACCATCATCGACGGTATCGGTGAAGCCGCCGCCATCGACGCCCGGGTCAAGCAGATCCGCGCCCAGATCGAAGAGTCCACTTCCGACTACGACAAAGAGAAGCTGCAAGAGCGCGTGGCCAAGTTGGCCGGCGGTGTTGCCGTGATCAAGGTCGGTGCCGCTACCGAAGTGGAAATGAAAGAGAAGAAGGCCCGCGTCGAAGACGCCCTGCACGCCACCCGTGCCGCCGTCGAAGAAGGCGTGGTTCCTGGCGGTGGTGTGGCCCTGGTGCGCGTTGCCTCCAAGGTCGCCGAGCTCACCGGTGACAACGAAGACCAGAACCACGGCATCAAGATCGCCCTGCGCGCCATGGAAGCCCCGCTGCGCCAGATCGTCGAGAACGCCGGTGGCGAAGCCTCCGTCATCGCCGCCAAGGTCAAGGACGGCGCTGCCAACTTCGGTTACAACGCTGGCAACGACACTTACGGTGACATGCTGGAGATGGGTATCCTGGATCCCACCAAGGTGACCCGCAGCGCCCTGCAGTTCGCCTCTTCCGTGGCCGGTCTGATGATCACCACCGAAGCCATGGTCACCGAACTGCCGAAGAAAGATGCCCCCGCCATGCCCGATATGGGCGGCATGGGCGGCATGGGCGGCATGATGTAAGCAGCCCTGCTTGAAGAAAAAGCCCCGCCTTGGCGGGGCTTTTTTATAACTCCGTTCCTAGTGGTTCTCGCCGATCCGCGCCGGCTTTTCGCGTCCGTATCGGAATCCTGTACCAAGGACATATTGGCATCCCAATATCTGCCGCCAGCCCAGTTGCCATGGGCATTTCAGGGATGCCAGCAGGGCACCTTGCCTGAGATCGGGGTGATTAATTCTGAGTTCAGCAAAGGGGTCTTCTAATGCTCGCTAATTGAGCAATTCGAGGTTCTGAAGATGGAACGCATCTTTGCCTTTGGGCTGCTGGCCTTTTTGCTGCATCAAGATGGCACTGTGCTCTCCAGCTCCTTTTGGCATGCCGGTGACAAGAGTCCCAAGCTCTACACCAACGACTGGTGCCCGGCCTGCGTGCGCACCGACGCCTTGTTGCAGGAGCTCGGGGTCAAGGCCGAGCGGGTCAACATGGATTACGCCCTGGAAGCGGACCAGATCCGGGCCAAGTACGGCGACGCCTCCCTGCCGATACTGGTGCTGGGAGACAAGGTGATCCACGGCTATGCCCCTGACCGTATTCGCCAGGCGTTGCAGAAGAGGCAGTAGCGATACGGTGGGTGGGAAGCGACCATGACCCTCGCGGAATTGAAAGCGGTGCTGGCCAACGGTTTCCGGCCTCCTGTGGAGGTGGTCGGCATCGAAACCCTGATCTACCGGCTGCGGCTGCGCCTCGGCCAGAAGCTGGTGTGGATAGAGGATGAGACGGGCGCCAGCCTGGTCTTTCCCTCCAGCACGGCCGCCTGTCGTGCACTCTGGGATCTGGGCCTGCGCAAGGCAACCCTGGTCACAGACGGTTACTGGGATGCCGAGGTCGGCGGCGGCTCCGATCCCGGCCTTCGCCATTCCCTGAGCTTTACCGAGCGTCCTTGATATATGCTATTGCCGCCACTGTCTCAAGGAGAGCCTTTCCATGTTTGTCGTTACCCTGACCTATATCCAACCCCTGGATAAAGTCGATGCCCTGCTGGAAGCCCACAAAGCCTGGCTGAAGCAGGGCTATGAAGCTGGTGTCTTCCTGGCCTCGGGGCGCAAGGTACCCAGGGACGGCGGCGTCATCCTCTGCAAGGCCGCCAGCCGCGAAGCCCTGGAGGCGGTGCTGGCTGCTGACCCCTTTGCCCTGGCCAGCGTGGCCCGCTACGAGGTTGTCCAGTTCGAAGCCACCATGACGGCAGCCGGCCTGGAACCCTTGCTGGACTGAATCAGGCTCCAGCGGCCGGGAGCAGCTTTTGGGCGCGCCCGGCCTGGACCGCCGCCGTGACGAAGTCGAACACGGCCTTGCTGAAGGGCGGCCTGGCCAGGTGGGACCACTGCTCCATGTTCGCCATCATCTGCGCGCTTTGCTGCCAGAGCCCGGGGACTGCGCCCTGCATCGGTGCCTGCAGTGCCAGCCAATCTTTGGCGAGGGCTATGGCGCCCAAGCTGTTGGGAGCGACGCCGGCACTTATCGCCTTTTCCACCCTGGCCACAAGCTCCGCCCAATCCTGCTGGCATTCCTCTGTCATCAAGGGGCGGGTCGCCCGCTGCCAGCGGGCGCTGTCCTCTTCGCTGAAATAGTCTTTGACCACCTGCTGCCAGCCGGCCTGTTCGGCGCTCTGTTCGCCAAGGCGGATCAGTTCGCAGAGTTGGTGCACGTCCATCTCCTGGTCCTGATCCAAGTCGGCCGCCGTGGCTTCCAGGGCCCTTATTTGGCGGCTCAGGCGATCCCGCTCGCCCTTGATGGCCGCTATCTGCAACCGGATGACGGTAGCGGGGTTCAGGGTGCAGGCGTCGAGGAGGCTGCCGATGTCGGCCAGGGAATAGCCGGCGCGGCGCAGCAGCTGGACCTGCTGGAGCTGTTCCAGATCTTCGCGGTCATAGGCGCGGCGGTAGCCCTGGGTGCGGGCCGGGCTGATCAGTCCCTGTTCTTCGTAGAAGCGCAGGGCCCGCTCCGTCAGCCCCGTCTTGCGGGCCACCTCACCGATGGAATAGCTGTCGTCCTTCTTCATTTGTCACTCCTGTTCGAGCCGATGGACCCCAGTTTGGCACCTCACCCAACGTCAGGAGCAAGGGCTTTTTACCGGTCTGGCTGGACAGCCCGGCCGCCTTGGCGGACACTGCGCCACTTCGACCTCAAGCAAAGGAGCGGGCCGTGGCACTGGGCGCGACCATCTACAAGGCACATCTCAATATCAGCGACCTGGAACGGCACTACTATGGCGAGCACCAGCTGACCCTGGCTTGCCATCCGTCCGAGACCGAAACCCGGCTGATGGTGCGGCTGTTGGCCTTCATCGCCAATGCCCAGGAGGATCTCGCCTTCACCAAGGGCATCAGCACCGACGACGAGCCGGACCTTTGGCTCAAGGCCCCTGACGGCCGCATCCTGCTCTGGATAGAGCTGGGGGAGCCGACGGTGAAACGCATCAAGCAGGGCTTGTCACGGGCCGAGAAGGTACTGGTCTATTCCTACGGCGCCCGCGGTGCCGAGCAGTGGTGGAAGCAGGCGGGCAGCGAGATCCAGGCCCTGGGCGCCCGGGTGCAGGTGTTCAACCTCTCCTTCGACCAGCTGCCGGCCCTGGCCGCCCTGGCCGGTCGCAACATGAGCCTGGGGGCCACCTTGATGGAAGGGGAGTGGTTGCTGACCAACGGCGAGCAGACGGCGGCGCTGCGCCTGGATTGCTGGCACTGAGCCATGAAAAAGCCCGGCAGTAGCCGGGCTTTTTTTGGGCCTGGGTTCAGACCTGTATATCGACGTGTTGGCCAAGGGGGCCGTCCGACTTGGGCGCGGCCTCGGCCTGGGGGGCCTGGGCTGCGCTCTGCATCAATTCCAGGGCCATGGCCCCTTGGCGGCGGATCTGGTTGTTGGTGAAGTGAGCGGACAGGGCCTCGGCGCCACCGTTCACCTGGGTGCTGTTGACGTTCATCGTCACACCTCCAGCAGGGACTCGGCGATGTCGCCCGGCTCCACTTCCAGGCCTTCGAGATCTTCGTTCCAGTCGGGGCCCACCAGGATATCGTCTTCGGCCAGGTTCGGCAGCCACAGCTCCACGAAATCGATCAGGCTGATGCGCTCGGCGCGGTAATCGGACCATTGGTCAACGCAGTGGCGATCGGCTTCTGCTTTGTTGGACCAGAAGGGCATGACCTCGGCGTCTTCAAACTCGGCCGAATCGCAGATCACCCAGCCATCTTCGGAGTTGAGGCTCCACAGTTCACCGCTTTCCTGGATGCGGGCCAGGAAGCTGTCGTAGCTCTTTTGCCAGTTGGTCATGCTCGATGTCCTTGTACGGGTTTGACGGCGCCATTATGGCCGTTATCGGCTGGCCTTGCTCGGTTATTTTTGCACCTGGGTCACAGCCTGGGCTCTCAGCTGCCCGGCCAACCAGTCGGCGAAGAGCTGCACCCGCCGGCTGAGCTGGCCCCGCTGGGGGAAGAGGATGGCCAAGGGCATGGGCTTGGGCGGGTAGGCGGCCAGCAGCTCTTGCAGGTGGCCGCTGACCAGGTGGCGCCTTGCGTCGTAGGACGGGCACTGGGCCAGGCCCAGGCCGGCCAGGGCGGCGGCCATGTAGGCGTCGGCGCCATTGGTGGTGATGGGGTGGGGCAGCATGCGGTGGCAGTACTGGCTGCCGTCGTGGTACTCGAAAGGGTCGATGCGGCCGCTGCTGGGGGAGGCGTAACCCACCATCTGGTGGCCGTCCAACTGCTCCGGGTGCTGCGGCGTACCGAAGCGGGCCAGGTAGCCGGGGCTGGCCACCGTCACCAGGGGGATCTCCCCAAGCCGGCGGGCCACCAGGTTGCTGTCTTGCAGGGGCCCCGCCCTCAACACGGCGTCCACCCCTTCCTGTACCAGGTCGATGGGCTTGTCGGAGATGCCGATGTGAAGCTGGATCTGCGGGTAGGCATCGTGAAAGCCAGGCAGGGCCGGTATCACCACCAATCTCGCCAGGCGGCTCGGCAGGTCTATCCTCAGTATGCCGCCGGGTTGGGCCTGGGGTTGGAAGAGGGCTTCCAGTTCGTCCCAGTCCGCCAGCAGTTGGCGGGCCTTGGCCAGCAGGGCTTCTCCTTCCCGGGTCAGGTTGACCTGGCGGGTGGTACGGACCAGCAGCGGCACCCGCAGTTGGCTTTCCAGCCGCTGCACCGCCTGGGTCACGGTGGAGCGCGGCAGGTTGAGGCTGGCGGCGGCCTTGGTGAAGCTCTGGGCTTCACAGACCCGCTGGAACACGGCGAGGCTTTGCAGTCTGTCCATCATTGTTCGTGTTTTTCAAATAGTGAAAACCTTATAGCGCTGTTTATCGGAAAGATGAAAACAAAGATGCTGTGGCCATCCAACCAAGGAGGTAAGAGATGAAGATGCGTCGACTGGGGGCCGCGGGCCCGGAGGTGTCGGCCCTGGCCCTGGGCTGCATGGGCATGAGCGATTTCTACGGCGGCCGCGACCAGGGCGAGTCCCTGGCCACCCTGGACCTGGCCCTGGAGAAAGGGGTCAATTTCTGGGACACCGCCGACATGTACGGCCCCTTCAGCAACGAAGAACTGCTGGGCCAAGCCCTCAAGGGCCGGCGCAGCCAGGTCTTCCTGGCCAGCAAGTTCGGCATAGTGCGCGACCCCCAGGATCCCGAGAAGCGCGGCGTCAACGGCCGGCCCGACTATGTGCGCCAGGCCGTGGAAGGCAGCCTCAAGCGTCTCGGTACCGACCACTTGGATCTCTACTACCAGCACCGCCTGGATCCGGCAGTGCCGGTGGAGGAAACGGTGGGCGCCATGGGGGATCTGGTGCGAGAGGGTAAGGTCCGTTACCTCGGCCTCAGCGAAGTGGACGGCGCCACCCTGGCGCGGGCTCATCAGGAGCACCCCATCACCGCCGTCCAAAGCGAGTATTCCCTTTGGACCCGGGACCCGGAGCGCACCGTCTTGGCCACTTGCGAGCGCCTCGGCGTGGGCTTCGTGGCCTACAGCCCCCTGGGCCGCGGCTTTTTGACCGGCGCCATCCGCTCCGTGGACGATTTCGAGCCCGGCGACTACCGCCGCACCAATCCGCGCTTCCAAGGGGAGAACTTCGCCAGGAACCTGGAACTGGTGGAGGCCGTCAAAGCCCTGGCCACCGACAAGGGCGTCAGCCCTTCCCAACTGGCCTTGGCCTGGCTGCTGGCCAGGGGGGAGCACATCATCCCCCTGTTCGGCACCAAGCGCCGCCGCTACCTGGAAGACAACATCCAGGCCGCGGCGGTGAGCCTGAGCCCCGAGGAACTGGCGGCCATCGAGGCCATATTCCCGCCGGACGTGGCCGCCGGTGGCCGCTATACCCAGGCCGGCATGACGCTGGTGGCGCACTGAGATAAAGGGGCCGGCCGGGACGCCGGCTCCTTTTTTCCCCGCCTATACTCCTGGAGGCAAACCGCAGACAAGGAACAGTTCATGACAGTCAAAGCCATTCCACAAGGCCACCACAGCCTGACCCCCTACCTCATAGTCCAGGACGGCGCCGCCGCCATCGACTTCTACCAGAGGGCCTTCGGCGCCGAGGTTACCTTGCGCATGGACATGCCGGGGGGGAGCCTGGCCCATGCCGAACTCAAAATTGGGGACTCACCGCTGATGTTGTCCGAGGAAAACCCCCAGTGGCAGACCCAAAGCCCCAAGACACTGGGTGGCACGCCCCTTTCCCTGATGCTCTACCTGCCAGATGTGGACAGCGCCTTCGCCAAGGCCATCGCAGCCGGGGCGACCGAGCTGATGCCGCTGAAAGACCAGTTCTATGGCGACAGATCCGGCACTGTGCTCGATCCCTTCGGCCACCAATGGACCCTGGGCACCCACATCGAGGATGTGGGCCATGAGGAGTTGCAGCGGCGCATGGCCGCCATGTTCCAATAAGAAGGGGCCCAAGGGCCCCTTCTTCATGCCATGGTCTTGAACCTGGCCAAGGTCTGCAGCAGCAGCCCCAGTTTGCGGGTCAGCTTCTCCAGGTCGGTGTTGAAGGCCTGGCTGGCTTCCAGGGCGATCAGCTCCTGGCCCAACTCCTCCACATAGGGTTTGAAGCGCGTGGCTTCGACGGTAAAGCCGTTATTGGGCTTGAGCACCGTCTCGAACTGGGCCAGGTTCTCGCTGGCCAGGGCGTCGAGTTTGCGGTCGGCGTCCAGGGCCTGCTGGTAGGCGGCCTTGAGGCTGTCGCGCAAGGCTTGGAGCAGGCTTGGGTGTTGGGTCTCGTTCATAGATTCAAATCCATCAGTGTCTTGCCGGGCTTGCCGGCTTCTTCCCGGGCCAGGCGCGGCACCAGGTAACCGGAAAGGCGGGCGTTGAGCTGGCGCATCAGGTCCCGGGCGCGGCCATCGTCCACCAGGAAGTGGGCGGCGCCTTGGACCTTGTCCAGCACATGCAGGTAATAGGGCAGTACGCCGGCCGCGAACAGCCGGTGGGAGAGCGCAACCAGCACCTGGGCGTCGTCGTTGATACCGGCCAGCAGCACGCTCTGGTTAAGGAGCGTCACCCCGGCCGCGCGCAGGGCGCTACAGGCCTTGGCCAGGTCCTCCCCCACTTCGGCCGGGTGGTTGATGTGCAGCACCAGGGTCACCGGCAGGCGGCTGACGGCCAGGGTATCGAGGAAGGACTGGTCGATGCGGCTCGGGATCACCACCGGCAGCCGGCTGTGGATGCGCAGCAGCTTGAGGTGGGGGATGGCATTGAGCCTTTCGATAAGCCAGGCCAGCTCTTCGTCCTTGGCCATCAGCGGGTCGCCGCCGGAGAGGATCACTTCCTCTATCTCGGGGCGCGCCGCTATGTAGTCCAGGGCCTGTTGCCAACTGGCCTTGTTGCCCGGGTTGTCGTTGTAGGGAAAGTGGCGGCGAAAGCAGTAGCGGCAGTTCACGGCGCAGCCGCCCTTCAAGATGAACAGCACCCGGCTCTGGTACTTGTGCAAGAGCCCCGGTACGGCGGCATCCTGCTCGTCCAGGGGATCTGTGCTGAAGCCCTGAGTTTGTGCGAACTCGGCCTGGTCGGTCATCACCTGCCTGAGCAGGGGGTCCTGGGCATTGCCTTTTTCCATCAAGGCCACGAAGGGCCTTGGCACCCGCAGGGGGAAGAGGCGGCGTGCGCCAAAGCCCGCTTCCAGGGGGGCGGTATCCAATTGCAGCGTCCTTGCCAACTCCAGAGGGTCGGAAATGGCGGCTTTGAGTTCATCCCGCCAGCAAAGCTCCCACAGCGGGGCTTTTGCGGTTATCATTTGCGGCATCTAACAGTTCGCTACAACAGAATCGTACAAGAGGCAAAAATGGCGTCCTATAGTACCAACGAATTCAAGTCCGGTCTCAAGATCATGCTCGACGGCGAGCCCTGCAACATCATCGACAACGAACTGGTCAAGCCCGGCAAGGGCCAGGCTTTCAACCGCGTTCGTATCAAGAAGCTGATCTCCGGCAAGACCCTGGAAAAAACCTTCAAGTCCGGTGAGACCGTCGAAGGCGCCGACGTCATGGACATGGAACTGGCCTACCTCTACAACGACGGCGAGTTCTACCACTTCATGAACAACGAGACCTTCGAGCAGCTGGCCGCCGACGCCAAAGCCGTGGGTGATTCCGCCAAGTGGCTGGTGGAGCAGAACGTCTGCACCCTGACCCTGTGGAACGGCGCCCCCATCGCCGTGACCCCGCCGAACTTCGTCGAGCTGGAAATCACCGAGACCGATCCCGGCCTCAAGGGTGACACCGCCGGTACCGGTGGCAAGCCGGCCACCCTCACCACCGGCGCCGTGGTCAAGGTACCGCTGTTCGTGCAGATCGGCGAAGTGGTCAAGGTCGACACCCGCTCCGGCGAGTACGTCTCCCGCGTCAAGTAATACCTTGACGAAAAAGGAAAAAGCCGGCGGATGCCGGCTTTTTTTATGGCTGATTTCAGGTGATATGGCTTTGCAGCCATTCCCTGGAGCGGGCCGGGCGAGCCGGCGTGAAGATGGCTGTGTTGCACCGCCTCAGGTGATATGGCTTTGCAGCTATTCCCTGGAGCGGGCCGGGCGAACCGGCGTGAAGATGGCTGTGTTGCACCGCCTCAGGTGATATGGCTTTGCAGCCATTCCCTGGAGCGGGCCGGGCGAACCGGCGTGAAGATGCCTGTGTTGCACCGCCTCAGGTGATATGGCTTTGCAGCTATTCCCTGGATCGGGCCGGGCAAACCGGCGTGAAGATGGCTGTGTTGCACCGCCTCAGGTGATATGGCTCAACAGCCATTCCCTGGAGCGAGCCGGGTAATTGGTGAAGATGCCGTCCACCCCCAGCAGCGCCAGCCGGTGCAGATCCTCGGGTTCGTCCGCCGTGTAGCTGTAGACCTTGAGCCCCAGGCGCTGGGCCTCTTCCACCAGGGCCCTGTCCACGAAGGCGCAGTCGAGATGCAACGAGAACACCTTCAAGGGGCCCAACATGGGGGCCAGCTCCAGGGGGATGTGGCTGATCAGCAGCCCTATGGGCCAGTCCGGCTTCATGGCCTGGAAGGCGGCCAACTGGCGGTGGTGGAAGGAGGAGATCAGGAGATCCTCGGGCTGCCAGCCCAGCTCGGTGACGGCCCTGTCCAGCAGCGGCAGCAGCACCGGCAGCAGGTCGTGGGCCTTGAGCTCCAGGTTCAGCTGGCAGCGGCCGGCGCAGAGCTCCAACACCTCCCAGAGCCGGGGTATGGGCTGGCCGTCGCCGGCGTCGACCTGGGCCAGGGCGTCGCTGCTCTGGTTTTCCAGCAGGCCCTGGCCGCTGGTGCTGTGATGCAGCCAGCGGTCGTGCAGCACCAGTATGTCGTCGTGCCAGCGCTGCAGGTCCAGCTCTATGGCCTCGCAGCCCTGGTCCAGGGCCAGGCGGAAGGCCGCCAAGGTGTTTTCGGGAGCCTCCCCTGAGGCCCCCCTGTGGGCGAAGATCTTCATGGGTCTGCCTTATGAGAAAAGGGGGGCCTCGGCCTTGCCTTGCAGCTTGAGATCCAGCTTGGGCCAGGCCAGCTGGATACCCTGCTCGGCAAAGCGGCGGTGGAATTCGCTGTAAAGGGCGTGGCAGGTGCGCAGGCGGTTGTCGGTGTCACCCACATAGACCCGCAGCTCGAAATCCAGGGAAGAAGGCCCTATGCCCAGCAGGTAAGCCGAGGGCTCGGGGTTTTCCAGCACCAGCGGGCAATCCTTGGCCGCGGCCAGCATCAACCGCTGCACCAGGTCGGTGTCGGAGCCGTGGTTGACGCTGACCTTGAGGATGAGACGGGTCACGGGGTCCGACAACGACCAGTTCACCAGTTGCTCGGTGATGAAGGCCTTGTTGGGGACGATGATCTCCTTGTGGTCCCAATCCACTATGGTGGTGGCGCGGGTGTTGATGCGGGCCACGGTGCCGGACAGATCGCGGATGGTGACGGTGTCGCCGATGCGGATCGGCTTTTCGAAGAGGATGATCAGGCCCGAGACGAAGTTGGCGAAGATCTCCTGCAGGCCAAAGCCCAGCCCCACCGTCAACGCCGCCACCAGCCACTGGGCCTTGGCCCATTCGATGCCCAGCAGGCCGAAAACGGCCACCAGCCCCACCACTATCACCAGGTAGCGTGACACTGTGGTGACGGCAAAGCCGGTGCCGGGGCTCAGCTGCAGGCGCTGCAGCAGCGCCAGCTCCAAGAAGCCCGGCAGGTTGCGACTGCCCACCACCGTCAGCATCAGGGCCAGCAGGGCCCAGATCAGCGCCATCAGGGTCACGGGCACCGACTTTTCCTCACCGTCCACCAGCGTGGTGACGTCCCAGAGATTGACGTGCTCGAAGTAGCTCAGGGCGTCGTACATGGAGGACCAGAGCAGCAGCAGGCTGATCACGGCCACCAGCTTGAAGAGGGTGCGCATCAGCACTATGGACTGGCTGGCGATGGTCTCGATGTCGATCAGGGCCTCTTCTGGCGGCACCTCCAGGTTGGCGTCCCCATCGGGGTTTTCCTTGGCCCGTTGGGCCAGCAGCTCGGCGCGTTTGGCCTTGGCCTGGGCGAAGGCGATCTTGCGCCTTTCTATGAGCAGCAGCCGTTTGGCCAGGTAGTAGATGAAGCCGTAGCCGCACAGCATCAGCAGGGACAGCTGCTCCAGCCATAGCAGCTGCTGGGCCGTGTAGTAGTAGCCGGTCACCGCCAGGCCCAGTGAAGCGAGGGGTATGACCACGGACAGCCACCACAGCAGGTGGTGCCAGGGCTTGGGCTTGAGGCCCTTGTCGAGGTTGTAGACCAGCAGCGCCCTGTGCTTGTAGAGCTGCTGGTAGAAGAGGGCCAGCCCCGCCGCCAGGGCCATGAAAGCCAGGCGCCCCAGCCCCTGGCGTATGGCCTCCTCGGCCTGGAGCTGGCAGTAAAGGGTCAGCATCAAGAGTGGGGTGGCGACGAGGGCCAGGCGCCGCACCGTGATCCGCAGCCGCTTGACCCCGGCGGCCCGCCAGCGGAAATGGCCCTGCAGCACCCCTTCCTCGTGGGTGAGGTTGCGCACTGTCAGCCAGATACCGGTGCCGCAGGCGCCAGCATAGAGGGCCATGGCCAGGGCCGGCTGGCTGGCCTGGGCCAGCAGCCCCAGCACCAGGAACAGCAGTGGCACCGGCGTGGCATAGGCCACCGTCAGGGCCAGGGCCTTGAGGGTGAAGGTGATACTGTCGCGGGTGACGTTGCCCACCGGCCTGCCCAGCTCCGCCAGGCGGGTGCGCAGCCGGTACCGTTCCAGCCAGCGGATCAGCACCGCCAGCAGCACCAGGCCCAGCACCAGGGCCAGTAGCAGCGGGTGGCGGCTGGGTTTGAATTCACTGCCGGCCCCCAATTTCTGGCCGGCGAAACGGGCGCTGTCGGCCACCAGGGCCTTGATCCAGTCCCAGCTCAGGGGCCGGGCGTTGGGGATCCAGAAAAGGTGGCCCTCGATCAGGGTCTTGAGTTCGGTGACCGTCTTTTCCAGATCGCCGGTGGCGATCTCCAGCTGGGTCAGGTGGCCCAGGTATTCGAAGGTGCGCTCCGACAGCCGTTTGAGCAGCTGGCGGCGGGTCTCCAGCAGCTTGCGGGCCTGCTGGCGCTGGCGGTCGGAAAGCCCGGCCAGGGCTTCTGCCGGTTCGGCGGCCTTGAGCTTCTGGTCGAACTCGTACTTGTCGATGCGGGCCTGGTTGATGGTGTCCACCAGGCGGCGGTGCTGGAAGTCCCTGGGCAGCTGGTCGTAGCGGATACGTAGCGTCTCGCCGAAGGCGGCGCTGACCTTCAGCCATTCGATCTGCTTCTGTACCGAGGCCTGGTATTCCCGCCAATCGAGGTTCTTCTGCTTGACGTCCCGCAGCTGCCCCAGGGTGGCCACTATCTGGTCGTTGAGCTGGGCCAGCTGGTCGGCATAGCCGATGCTCTCCTGGGCCAGCTGATCCAGGAAGGGGTGCTGGTAGTCCTTGTCCAGACTCTCCAGCAAGGTGGCCTGGATCCGCGCCTGGCGCTTGGCGTTGGTGGCGGCCTGCATGGCCGACTGGCGGGCCACCTGGTCGGCTATCTGCAGGGTCAGCAGTTCCTGGTCCAGCTCCTTGAGGCGCAGGCGCTGGCTGGCGGAGGCGTCCTCCAGTTCCAGGCGTTTGATCCAGGCCTGGAGCATCTGCACCTTGGCCTGGGCCAGGGCCAGCTTGGCCTGGTCCAGGGCGCCGGAGCCGGACAGCTTGTCCAGTTCCGCCTGCTGTTGGCTGAGGTCGCTGCGCAGCGCCGCCGCCTGCACTGCGCCCTGGCCGGCGCGGCTGGAAATGCGGCTCTGCTCGTTGATGAGGTTGTCCAGTTGGTCGTTGAGCCGGGCCAGGTTGCTGCTGACCTGGGGCAGTTCCTTGTCCAGTCGGCTTTCCGGCCAGCTGTCGTATTTGGGCAGGGGCGGGCTCTGGTACTGGGCCAGGGCCGCTTCTTTCTTGGCCTGCTGCTGGGCGAAACCGTCGATGACGGCCTGGTACTGGGCGGCCGCCTTGAGGTGTTCGTCCCGCTGCTCCGTCAGCTGGGCCGCCTCGCTGTAGAGGGCCGCCAGTTGATCAGACTGGGGGTCGGCGGCCTTGGCGGCGGCCTGGGCCTGGTTTTGCAGTTGCTCCTTGAGCAGTTTCTGGATGGGGGTGTTGGCCTGGGCACCGAAGGCGAGCAGCAGCATCAGCAGGCACAGGCGCGGCAGAAGGGGCATAGGGACGTCCATGAGGCAGTGGCCCCCTCATCCTAGGGCTTTTGTGACCTGGCTGCCAGAGTCTCATAGGCGGCGGCGCTCACCACCAGCAGGCCACCCAGCAGGGTGCGGCCGTTCGGCACCTCGTGCAGCACCAGGGCCGCCAGGGCCGTGGCATAGAGGGGCTGCAGGCAGGAGATCAAAGCCACCGTCTTCACCTTGAGTTTGGCCAGGGCCTGGGCCAACAGGGCATGGGGCATGGCGGTGAAAACGGCCCCCAGTACCAGCAGCAGCGCCCAGCCCGTTGCCGTCATGGCGGTGGCCTTGCCGGTCAGGAAGGGGCCCAGCACCAGTACCGCCACCAGGGTCTGGTAGAACATGGCCTTGGGGCCCGAGTGGTGGCTGAAGCGGCGCTTGTGCAATAGGTTGCGCAACGTGAACAGCAGGGCGGAGAGCACTCCGAGGGCCACGCCCTGGGTGGTGCTGTCGTCAAGGTCGGTGCTGGGCATGATGAGGGCTATGCCCAGCAGCACAGTGGCGGCGGCCAACAGATCCCGGCCCTGCGGGCGCTTTCGCTCCAGCAGCGGCTCCAGCAGCACCGACATCACCGGGTAGGTAAAGAAGGCGATGATGGCCACCGCCACGCTGGCCACCTGGATGGCGGCGAAGTAGGTGAGCCAGTGCAGGCTCACTATGGTGCCCAGCACCAGGGCGGTCAGGTATTCACGGCCGCTGCCCAGGCGCAACCGGCCGCCCCTGGCCTTGGCCACCAGGGCCAGGCAAGTGGCGGCGATGGCGCAGCGCAATACCGTGATGTCCAGGGCGCCGAGGGGGATGAGCTTGGCAAAGAGGGCGGTACCGCCAAACAGCAGTACCGACAGGTGCAGTTCCCAGAGGCTCTTGGCCGGCGTCATCCGGCTTTGGTGGCGAAGGCACCGCCCAGGCGGGTGGTGACGCCGGGGGCCAGCTCTTCGGCGAAGTTGACGGCCTGCTCACCGAACAGCAGCACCACAGTGCTGCCCAGCTTGAAGCGGCCCATCTCTTCGCCCTTGTCCAGGACGACGGGCTTGAGGTGACGATAATCCCAGTGGCGCACCCCTTTACCGGTGGGCGGGGTGACGGTACCGGCCCAGACGGTCTCGATGCTGGCCACTATGGTGGCGCCCACCAACACCAGGGCCATGGGGCCCACTTCGGTTTCCCAGAGGGTCACCACCCGCTCGTTGCGGGCGAAGAGACCGGGCACCTTCTCGGCGGTCAGGGGGTTGACCGAGAACAGGGCGCCGGGCACGTAGATCATGTCGGTCAGCTTGCCCTTGATGGGCATGTGGATGCGGTGGTAGTCGCGGGGGGCCAGGTAGATGGTGGCGAAATGGCCATTCTGGTAAGGGGCGGCCAGCTCGGGGACCCCCAGCAGGGCCTCGGCGCTGTAGTCGTGGCCCTTGGCCTGGATGATGCGACCTTCGCTGACGGGGCCCAGCTGGCTGACGGTACCGTCAACCGGCAGCACCAGGTCGGTGTCGGCCAGGGGGCGCAGGCCGTCCTTGAGTTCACGGGTGAAGAAGTCGTTGAAGCTGGCGAAGGCGTCGGGGTTTTCTTCCTTGGCTTCGCTCATCTCCACCTTGTAGCGCTTGATGAAGACGCGGATGAAGGCGTGGGTCAGGGCGCCGGCGCGGGCCGCGGCCAGCCAGCCCACCAGGCGGGACAGGCCGTGCTGGGGAATCATGTATTGCAGGGCGATTTTCAGTTGGTCAAACACCGGTCATTTCCTTGGCATTGGGATCAGGCGAAGCTGGGGCGGCTCTCGGCCAGCGAATCGACGATCTTGTGGTAACTGTCCAGCCTGGAGGCGGCCACTTCGCCCCTGGCCACTGCCGCTTGCAGGGCGCAGCCGGGGTCGTTTTTATGTTTACAGTCGCGGAATTTACAGGTTCCGAGGTAGTTTCGGAACTCCTTGAAGCCGCGGGCGATAACGTTTTCTTCCAGGTGCCAGAGGGCGAACTCGCGGATCCCGGGGGAATCGATGAGGTCGCCGCCGCTGGGGAAGTGAAAGAGCCGCGCTACCGTGGTGGTGTGGGTACCCAGCCCGGAGTTCTCGGAGATGTCCCCCACCTGGGCGGCGGCGTCCGGCAGCAGCCGGTTGACCAGGGAGGACTTGCCGACCCCGGACTGGCCGACGAAGATGCTGATCTGGTCCTTGAGCAGGGCCTCCAGGTCGGCCATGCCTTCGCCTTTTTTCACCGACACCAGCAGCACCTGGTAGCCGATCTCTTTGTACAGGGCCAGCTGCTGCAGGGCGCTCTCGCGGGCGGCCTCGTCCAACAGGTCTGTCTTGTTGAGGATGATGACGGACTCGACCCCCAGAGCCTCGCCGGCCACCAGGTAGCGGTCTATGACATGGGTGGACAGTACCGGCAGCACCGAGGAGACGATGCACATCTGGTCGATGTTGGCGGCCACCGGTTTGATGCCGTCGTAGAAGTCGGGGCGGGTCAGCACAGAATGGCGCTCGTGGACCGCCTCCACCACGCCGCTGATGCCGGCCATGGCCTCGCTGCCGCGGCGCCACACCACCTTGTCCCCTGTGACCAGGGAGCCAATGGTGCGGCGGATGTTGAGCCGGTAGACATCGCCCTCGGCGCTCTCGATGTCGGCGTGCTGGCCGAAGCGGGACAACACCAGGCCTTCCTCAGCCTGGCCCAGGTGGGCATCGTCCCACTGGGCATCGTCTTTCTGCTTGAGGCGTTTGGCCTGATTGGCCTTGACCCGGCGCTGTTGGCCCTGGGTCAGTTTGCTGCGTTTGGCCACTTTGCTCCTGGCTGCTGCTGACACAAAACCCTATGATACACCGAGGTCAGCCTGCAGAAGAAAACCCATGAGCAAAGACAACCTGATTTGGATCGATCTGGAGATGACGGGCCTGGACCCGGAGAAGGAAAGGATCATCGAGATCGCCACCATAGTCACAGACAAGGATCTCAATGTGCTGGCCGAAGGGCCCGTGCTGGCCGTGCACCAGAGCGACGAGTTGCTGGGGGCCATGGATGAGTGGTGCACCCGTACCCACACCGCCAATGGCCTGGTGGCCAGGGTCAAGGCCAGCACCCTGTCCGAGGCCGACGCCGAACGCCAGACCATCACCTTCCTGGAAAAGTGGGTGGACAAGGGCGCTTCCCCCATCTGCGGCAACTCCATAGGCCAGGACAGGCGTTTCCTGGTCAAATACATGCCGGCGCTTGAAGCCTACTTCCACTACCGCAACCTGGACGTCAGCACCCTCAAGGAACTGGCCAGGCGCTGGTCTCCCGACCTGCTCAAGGGTCTGCAGAAGAAGGAAACCCACCTGGCGCTGGACGATATCCGCGAGTCCATCGAGGAACTGCGCTATTACCGGGAACACTTCCTGAAACTGCCCGCTGCCTAAAAAGGCGCCAAACAGTTTCAGACCCTGTTGCACGGTCCAAAATTTTAGGTACAATGCGCTCCGCTGTCGGGGAATACCGATGGCGGCCGTCAAGGCCGATGAGTGCGGGAATAGCTCAGTGGTAGAGCACAACCTTGCCAAGGTTGGGGTCGCGAGTTCAAGTCTCGTTTCCCGCTCCAAATTTTAAGATGATGCAGGCTACCGGCCTGGGTTGTCAGGAAAGAGAAACGCGACAAGTCGCTCGGGCCAGGCGCCCCCTTCAAGTCTCGTTTCTCGCTCCAAATCAAAAGCGTTGGCCCAAGGGCGGGCGCTGACAATGCGGGAATAGCTCAGTGGTAGAGCACAACCTTGCCAAGGTTGGGGTCGCGAGTTCAAGTCTCGTTTCCCGCTCCAAATTCAAAGCCGTTTATCGTAAGATAGGCGCACACAATGCGGGAATAGCTCAGTGGTAGAGCACAACCTTGCCAAGGTTGGGGTCGCGAGTTCAAGTCTCGTTTCCCGCTCCAAATTCGAAAGGCCACCCAACAGGGTGGCCTTTTTCGTACCTGGCATTGATAAACACGAGATGTTGCCGCGCTGCGGCAAGGTCGCGAGCCAAACGTTGGCCCGGTCAGTCTCGTTTCCCGCTCCAAATAGAAAAGGCCGTCCATCAGGACGGCCTTTTTGCATTCTGCCTACGACGCAGTCTGACATGGCGGTCGCTCGGGCTGGGCGCCCCCGCCAGCGTGGCCCCGGCCCGTCTCATCTCCCGCTCCAAATTCAAAAGGCCACCCAGGAGGGTGGCCTTTTTGGCTTAACGAGCCGTTTGTCAGACTTCAGGCTGCGCCGATCAGCGGATCGCTGAAGCTCGGCTTGCCGGTTTCCTGGTGGCCACACCAGCGGCGTCGGTAAGGGCCTTCTGGCTGGGTCAGGGTCAAGTCGTACCAATGGGCCTGGTCGGCGATGTGCCAACTGAGGCTCTTCTGCTGGCCGGGGGCCAGGTGGCACTGGTGGACTTCCTTGCTGTACCCGTCCGTTATCCGGCACTGCTGGGGCGCGCCTGAGACGTTCCTGAGGGTCAGCATCACCAGGTTGGCGGTGGTGCCGCGGCTCAGGGTCACCACCAGGGGGTCATCGCCACTGCCGGCAAAATGGCGCAGGTAGCCGTTGGGGCCATGGAGGCTCAGCTGGTAGGACTGGCCGGCATCAAGCTTGTCATCGAGGCGGCTGTGGGCCGCCGCCGTGTAGTGGCGTGGCGCCTTGGCGGCCTGATTGTCGTATAGCCCCAGGGCCACGGCCACGTTGCTGCGGTTGTCGATGCTGAGCGCCAGCTTGCCGTTCCTGGCCCAGGCGCTGGCCTCCATGTCGTAAGGCAAGGGCCGGGCAGGGCGCTGGCCGGGCTCTTGGCGGGGCATGGCGGCCATGGGCGGCACCACGGGGGCATCAAGCTTGGCCGCGTTATCCACCTGGCCTATATAGTGGCTGGTGTCCGGCAGCTTGGGCCAGGTGGCGTCGGTGCCGGCAAAATCCAGGGTGCTGGTGAGATCCCCTGCCACGGCGCGGCGCCAGGGCGAGATGTTGGGTTCCTTGACCCCGAAGCGCTGCTCCAGGAAGCGCAGCACCGAGGTGTGGTCGAACAGCTGTGAGTTCACCCAGCCGCCCCGGCTCCAGGGGGAGATCACCATCATCGGCACCCTGGGCCCCAGGCCCAGGGGTTCGCCGTGGTAGTTCTCGCCATCCAGGGGCACGTTGCTCTTGCCGATGGCGGCGGTCACCGGCGGTACCGGCACTGGGATATGGTCGAAAAAGCCGCCGTTCTCGTCGTAGTTGAGCAGGAAGACGGTCTTGGACCAGACCTCGGGATTGCTCATCAAGGCTTCGAGCAGACGGGCGGTCAGGGAAGCGCCATAGCCCGGCGAGGCTTGTGGGTGCTCCGAGAGGATGTAAGGAGCTATCAGCCAGGACACTTCCGGCAAGGTGCCGTTCTCCACGTCCTTTTTGAAGGCCGCCACCAGGTGCTCGCCTCGTGAGGCGGCGGCGTTGTCGGCGCTGGAGCCGCTTACCCAGGCGCGGCTCTGCTGGTAGCGCTTGGAGGCCGGGTCCAGGCCCCGGAAGGCCTTGAAGGACTGCAGGGCGTTGTCGCCGAAGTTGTCGTATTCCTGGTAGACCTTCCAGCTGACCCCGGCCCTGTCCAGGCGCTCTGGGTAGGTGGTCCAGTCGTAGGGGGCGAAGTCGCCGTGGTCGCGGCCCATGTCCGAGGTCCAGTTGCCGTCGTCCTTGTTGGCCACCACCTGCTCGCCATTGTTGCCGACGCTGAGGCCGCTGGTGCCTGTCCAGAGGTACATGCGGTTGGGGTTGGTGGGGCCGAACAGCGAGCAGTGGTAGCCGTCGCAGATGGTAAAGGCGTCGGCCAGGGCGTAGTAGAAGGGCATGTCATCGCGCTTGAAGTAGCCCATGGTCATGGGGGTCTTCTGCTCTGCCCAGACGTCGTTGCAGGCCCAGGCGTCTACCGGGCCACGCCAGTCGTGATTGAGGTCGTGCATGGTCTGGGCCGAGGTGCCCTGGCTGTCGAGGTGGAAGGGCAGCACCGGCGCCGGGGTCTTGCTGCACACCTGCTGCCATACCGACAGGCCGGGGCGGCTCTGCATGGCCCTGGGATCGTCAAAGCCGCGCACCCCGCGCAGGCTCCCGAAGTAGTGGTCAAAGGAGCGGTTCTCCTGCATGAAGATCACTACGTGTTTGACGTCCTGGATGGTGCCGGTCACGCGGGCCGGCTCTATGGCCAGGGCCTTGCGGATGGTGGCGGGGAGCATGGCGGAGGCGGCGATGCCGGCGGCGGTCGCCGAGGAGAGCTGTAAAAAGCGGCGGCGTTGTAAGTCAACCATTGGCTTTTTCCTAAAAAAAGAAAGCCCCGGCTAGCCGGGGCTTGGCATCAGAACTTCAGGCTAGCCTGGGCGGTGACGGTACGGCCACTGCCGATGTAGTAGCTGCCGTTGTTGCCGCCGGCCAGGTAGTTGGTGTCACCCAGGTTGGTGATGTTGAGGGTCAGATCCATGCCCTTGATACCGCTGCCCTTCATTGCCAGGTGGTAGCCGGCGTAGAAGTCCATGACGGTGTGGGAGGGGATCCGGTCCTGGTTCTGGAAGTCACCAAAGTAGTCGCCGGTGTACTTGGCGGACAGGCCGGCTTTGTAGTTGTCCTCGGCGTAGGACAGGCTGACCACGGCCATCTTGCGCGGTGAACCGCCCACTTTGTTGCCCCTGATGTCCGTCAGCACCTTCTGGTCACCCTTGGTCATGGGCACCAGGCTGCGGGCAGAGTACTCGGAGTCGTTGTAGGTCAGGGCGCTGTAGAGGCTCCAGGCCGGGGCGAACTGCCAGTTGATGCTGGCTTCCATACCCTTGGATTTGATACCGCCGACGTTGACGTACTGGCCGTCCAGTTCGTTGAGGTAGTCGATGCCGCTGCCGGTGGAGGCGTCGATGAAGGTGATGCGGTTGGCGAACTTGATCTTGTAGATGGCGGCGGTCATCTGCACCTGGTTGCCCAGGTAGCGCAGGCCCAGATCGGTGTTCTTGGCGGTCTCGGCGTCCAGCTTGCTGTAGTCCTGGTTGGTCTCGAGGATGCCGTCGGAGATGGCCTTGAAGTTCTTGGAATAGCCGCCGTACAGCTCCCAGCCGGGGGTGAATTGCCAGATGGCGCCGGCCATGGGCAGCAGCTTGGAGTTGCTGGACAGGGAGCCGGTCTCTTGGCCGATGAAGTTGTCCTTACGCTTGATCTTGACCTGGTACTTGCGGGCACCGGCGGAGAGGGTCAGGTCGCCCAGTTCCCACTTGTCCTGCAGGTAGTAGTTGAAGGTGTCGGTGACGTAGGTGCGGTCGTACTGGCGCCAGTAGGCGGTGTTGTCGTAGGCCTGGCCCACCTTGGGATCCAGCACGTTGTGCCAGTCGCGGTATTCGTCGCGGTTCTGGCGCTCGCCCCAGAGGCCGGCGGTCAGGGTGTTGGCATCGCTGATGTACCAGTTCAGCTTGGCGGTGGTGCCGTAACGGTCTTTGCCGTAATGGGTATGGCGGTAGCTGGAGACCAGGGTGCAATCCTGGCTGTCGCAGCCGCCCGCGGCCAGTACCGGCTGGCCGTCGGCGCCCAACTGGGTGAAGCGGATGTAGTTGCCGCCTGAGTCCAGCACCGCCTTGTGGTTGGCGTCCACCAGGATCTGGTAGGGCGGCAGCCAGTCACCACGGCCCTTCATGTGGTGGTAGTAGGGGGTGACGCTGAGGTTGACGCTGTCGCTGAGGTTGGATTCCAGGCGCAGGTAGGCGAAGGTGTTCTTACGCAGGGTGCGCCAGGCCTCGGCGAAGTTTTGATCTTCAACCGGATCGCCGGTCCAGTTCCAGGTCAGGCGGTCCCAACGGGGATTTTGCTTGAACTGGGCCAGGGTGATGCCGTTGTAGTTGGTCTCGTCGGTGTCGTCGTAGCTGATGCGACCGGTCAGGGTGCCCCAGTCCAGCTCGGTCACCTGCTTGTAGCTGGCGTGGAAGTCGGTGGTGTCACCGTTGGAGCCGGAGCCGATCCAGCGCTTGTTGTGGCTGCTGCCCATGCTGAAGTAGCTGCGGCTGCTGTTGTCCAGGAAGCGGCCGGTGTCGAGGCGCAGGTAGTATTTGCGGGCGTCGAAATCACCGGTGGTGTAGTCGGCGGTCAGGCCACGCTCTTCCTCGGGGTTGAGGGAGACGTAGTTGAAGGTACCGCCCAGGGCGTCCAGGGAGGGGGAGGCGATGTCGGAAGTACCCTGCATGACTTCGACCCTGGCGGTGTCTTCCAGCAGCAGGTAGCGGTTGGCCTTGGAGCCGCCGCCGTAGGCAGAGCCGCCGTTGGGCAGGCCGTCGACGGTCATGCCCAGTTGCTGATCGGTGCCGTTGAGGCTGAAGCCGCGCATGGTGATGGTGGTGGACCAGTCGTCGCTGCCGAAGACACCGCCTTCGCCGACGCTGACGCCGGGCAGTTTGTCGATGAGGTCGTTGACGCTGCCGAGCGGGGCGCTGAAGGATTTGATGTTGTCGTCGGTGCTGTTGTTGGCGTAGGCGATGCGGGCACCGATCACCGAGATCACTTCGGTGTCATTTTGGTCCTGCTGGGCCTGGGACTCGTCCGCAAAGGCGGGGCCGGCAAGCAGGGCGGCGATGGTGGCGGCGAGCAGGCTGGGCAGCAAGAGTCCTTGTTGGTACTGCTTTTTCATTGTTTAGAGTTCCGTGGGCTAAAAATTGTCCCGCATTCTGCTGTCCGAATGTTGCGCTTTGGTTTCTTTGAGGTTTCTTCCCGATGAAGCTTTTCTGACGGCCAGGCCGAGCGTAAAACTTGACCTGCCGCAAGGCTGGGCCATGCTGGCAGGAGCTAGCCTGAAAAAGACGAAAAAGGAGATACCGTTATGCGTTTCAAGACCTTGGGTGACGTCTTCGAGCACCTGACCGAGGCCCACCAAGCCCTGGCCAAGCTCTACAAGCGGTTGGTGGCCAACTGCGACAGCGAGCGTACCCGCATGATGCTCCATTACCTGGCGGAGCATGAGCAGCAGCAGGCCGAGCACTTCACCCAGTACCTCAAGGCCAGCCATCCCGAGCTTGGCACCTGGTTCGACAAGGCCGTGGACACCGACTTCATCCACGGCCTCAACAGGGTCAGCCTGGAGACCGATGTCAGCCAGCAGGATGTGCTGGAACTGGCCCTGAAGCTGGACAACGAACTGCTGGCGGAACTGGAGGCCCTGGTACCGCTTTGCCCCGGCCCCAGCAGTCGTGAGCTGCTGGAAGGCACCCTCAAGGAGGCGCGGGCGCGGCAGCACCAGCTGGTGCACCAGACCATGCGCATGGAGGATCTCTAGCGGCGGCCGTGGCCTTGTGGCAGACTCTTCTGGTTTGACCAGTGGAGTCCAAGATGAAAGCCATCAACCGCCTCGGCCGCCTGGTGCGGCTCTGCCAGCGGCTACCCAAGAGCTGGCAGGGCGCCGCCCTGTCCCGTCTCTTCAACGGTGCCGTCAAGTTTGCCGGCACCGCCGGCATCCGCATCACCCAGGCCGATTTCGGTGAAGCCCGCATGGTGCTGCGCAACAAGGGCAAGGTGCAGAACCACATCAAAGGCGTCCATGCCGCCGCCACGGCGCTGCTGGGGGAATCGGTCACCGGCCTGGTGTTCGGCCTCAACGTGCCCGACAACAGGCTGCCGCTGCTCAAGGCCATGGAGGTGAACTACCTGCGCCGGGCCAAGGGCAGTCTCAGCGCCGTCGCCACCCTCACCGAAGAGCAGATAGCCCAGATCCGCAGCCAGGAAAAAGGTGAAGTGGAAGTGGCCGTCACCATCACCGACGAAGAAGGGGCAGAGCCGGTGCAGGCACGCTATCTTTGGGCCTGGGTTCCCAAGCAGCGTTAATTCAGTCAGAGTTAACCCACTCATTCGCAAGCTCTTCCGAGGAGGAAAGCATGCAAAAAATCACAATGGCCCTGGGGGCACTGCTGCTCGCCGGCTGCGCCCAGATGGGGAACTACCCCGGCAGCCAGCCACAGCAGGGCACACAAGAGCCCCAGGCCCAACAGCCCGAGGCCCCACAAAGCGACGAACTGGCCCAGGCCATGGCGGCCCTGGCCGCCACCTTGCCGGACGGCGACGTGGCCGTGGTGAGGGTGGCCAACTACGGCAGCCGCCGCCTCGATACCCAGGCGTTGACCGAACAACTGGTGCAGGGCCTGAGCCAGGCCGGGCGTGAAGTGGCGGATCTGTCCGGCAGCGTCGACGCTTTCGATCTGCTGAGCGCCCGCCAGGCGGGGCGCCAGGGCGGCCACCACTACCTGCTTTACGGCCAGATCAAGGAAAGCGGCGACAGCCTGAGGCTGAGGGTGATGGCCCTGGATTCGGGCATCATCGTCTGGAGCAAGGAGCTGGCGGTACCCCGCTGAGGGAAACCCCGAGTCCTGCTTAGGCCGAGTCCGGCAAGCCCTTTTGAACAGCCCGCACCAGGCGGGCTTTTTGTTGTCCGCTTTTCTGGGCCTGCTGCTGGTCGCGGCGCCCCTGCTGCTGCGCCAGGGCCCAGTGGATGTGCTCGGCCACCAAGTCGCTGGCCTGGGGCAAGCGGGCCGTCAAAGCCGCCACTACGGCCTCGCTGAAAGGGGCGTTGCCGAGGGCCACGGCGATATTGCGCTGCCAGCGTTCGAAACCGATGCGGCGGATGGCCGAGCCCTCTGTCACCTTCAGGAAACGGGCCTCGTCCCAGGCCCAGAGTTCCAGCAGCTGGGGCCCGTGCAAGGCGCTGCGGGGGGCGAAGTCGGGCTCGCTGCTCAAATGGGCAAAGCGGTTCCAGGGGCAGATCAGCTGGCAGTCATCGCAGCCGTAGATGCGGTTGCCGATCAGGGGCCTGAACTGCTCCGGTATGGCGTCCTTGAGCTCTATGGTGAGGTAGGAGATACAGCGCCTGGCGTCCACCACATAGGGCTCGACTATGGCCTGGGTCGGGCAGATGGTCATGCAGGCCACGCACTTGCCGCAGCGGTCGCTATCGGCAGGCTTGTCCACCGGCAGCGGCAGGTCCACCAGCAGCTCGCCGAGGAAGAAGAAGGAGCCGCCCTGGGGGTTGATCAGCAGGCTGTGCTTGCCGACCCAGCCGAGACCGGCCTTGGCGGCCAGGGGCCTTTCCAGCACAGGGGCCGAATCCACGAAGGGGCGGAACTGGTAGTCGCCGCAGGCGGCCTGGATCCGCTCCCCCAGCTGCTTGAGGCGGGCGCGCAGCAGCTTGTGGTAGTCGCGGCCCAGGGCATAGCGGGACACATAGGCCTTGTCGCCGTCGCCGAGGATCTCGCCGAAACGGGCCTTGGGGGGCAGGTAGTCCATGCGGGCGCTGATGACCCGCAGGGTGCCGGGCAACAGCTCCTCGGGCCTGGCCCTCAGCATGCCGTAGCGGGCCATGTAGTCCATCTCGCCGTGATGGCCGGCGTCCAGCCAGGCCTGCAGTGCCGCTTCGTGGCTTTTGAGATCGGTGTCGGTGATCCCCAGCTGCTGGAAGCCCAGCTCCTGGCCCCAGGCTTTGATGTCGGCGGCGAGTTGTTGGTAGTCGATCACGGCGTTGCCCCTGGCTGGTTGGCGCCAAGGTTACCATATCTGGCCGGCCCCCAGCGCCGGGGGTAAGCTAGTAACCAAGAACCATGAGGGCCATCCATGCTGCTTCCCCTGCTCGATACCCTGCCCAAACCCCTGCCCAGCGCCGAGCGCCTCAAGGTGCTGGAGGCCGAGTTGGCCGAGGCCGCCGGCCTTAGCCTCTATGAGTTGATGGAAAGGGCAGGGCAGGCCGCTTTTGCGTTGCAGCGCCAACAATGGCCCCAGGCCAGGCATGTTCTGGTGCTGGCCGGCAGCGGCAACAACGGCGGTGACGCCTATGTGCTGGCCCGTCTGGCCAAGGCCGAGGGCCTGGCCGTGACCCTGGTGGCAAGCGGTGAGCCCAAGGCCGCCGAGGCCATCCAGGCCGCCAAGGCCTGGGCACAAGCGGGCGGGGCCGTTCAATATCACCTGCCCGAGGCGCTGGAAGCTGACCTGGTGGTGGATGGCCTGTTGGGCATGGGCCTGGCCAGCCCAGTGCGGGGAGCAGTAGTGCCGCTACAGGATTTCCTGGCCGACACTAAGCTTCCCATCCTCGCCTTGGATATCCCCTCCGGCCTTGGCAGCGACAGCGGCCGCTGGTGGGGCAAGCCCTTTAGCGCCGCTGCCCTGGTGACCTTCATCCTACCCAAGGCCGGGCTCCTGACCGGGCAGGGCAGGGCGGCCTGGCAAGAGGCCTGGCTGGCGGACCTGGGGCTGGACGCCAAGAGTGATGGCCCCCTGGTGGGGCTGGACTTCTTGGCTTGTCGCCAGCTGCTGCCGAGGCGCAGCGCCACTGCCCATAAAGGCCAGGCCGGCCGGCTACTGCTGGTTGGCGGTAACCAGGGGCTGGGCGGCGCCATCCGCCTGGCTGGTGAAGCGGCCCTGCGTAGTGGAGCCGGTTTGGTGAGCGTGCTGGCCCATTCCATATCGGCGGCGTCCCTGGGGGCGGGCCGCCCCGAGCTGATGGTGAGGGGCGTCGAAGCCTGGCCTGAAGAGCAGCCCAGGTTTGACGCCCTGGTGCTGGGGCCTGGCCTTGGCCAAGATGGCTGGGCCAAGGCGCTGCTGGCCGGAGCCCTGGCCCTGGAGTGCCCCAAGGTGGTGGACGCCGATGCCCTCAACCTGCTGGCCAAGGCGCCGCGGCCCGTGGCCGGCGCCGTCATCAGCCCCCACCCAGGTGAGGCGGCGCGGCTGCTGGGGTGCTCTGTGGCCGAGGTGGAAGCAGATCGGGTGGCGGCGGCACTGGCCCTGGCCAAGGCCACAGGCGCCGTGGCGGTGCTCAAGGGGGCGGGGAGCCTGGTCAGCGACGGCGAGCGCTGCTGGCTGCTGGCGGTAGGCAGCCCGGCCATGGCTTCGGGAGGCATGGGCGACCTGCTTTCTGGTATCATCGGCGCCCTGCTGGCCCAGGGGCTAAGTCCCCTGGATGCGGCCCTGCTGGGCGTGGCCCTGCAGGGCGAGGCCGGCCTCAAGGCCGGTGAGGCTGGGGTCATTGGTACCCTGGCCAGCGATCTTCTTCCTTGGATCCGGACCCTTATCAATGCGTGAGTTCGAACTAAAAGACGAAGCGGCGACAGTCGCCCTGGGCCAGGCCCTGGCCAAGGCCCTGGAACCTGGCACAGTGCTGCACCTGCTGGGGGACTTGGGGGCGGGCAAGACCACCCTGAGCCGCGGCCTGGTGCAGGGGCTTGGCCATTCAGGCGCCGTCAAGAGTCCTACCTATACCTTGGTGGAGCCCTACGACCTGCCTGGGATCAAGGTTTATCATTTTGATCTCTATCGCCTTTCGGACCCTGAAGAACTTGAATTCATGGGCGTGCGTGATTACTTTGGCAAAGATTGCCTTTGCCTTATCGAATGGCCCCAAAAAGGTGAAGGGGTGTTGCCGCCGCCGGATCTGGTGGTGGCGCTGGCTTACGATGGCGCCGGCCGCAAGGCCGTCCTGGAGCCACTGAGCGACCAGGGCGCCCAGATATTGGAGAGGTTGTCCTGGTGATACGCCGCTTTGTCTTCCTGTTGCTTTGGTGCTGCTGTGGGCCTGTGTTGGCCAACGGCCTGGATCAGGTGCGGGTATGGCCAGGCAGCGACAACACCAGGGTGGTGCTGGACCTGGATAGCGCCCCCGATTTTTCCTACTTCCGCCTCAAGTCCCCCGAGCGGCTGGTGGTGGATCTGCGTAGCACCAGCAGCAAGGCCAAGTTGCCGCTCCTGGTGACAGAGTCCAGCCTCATCAAGAAGGTGCGTACCTCCACTCCCAAGGAAAAGGGCAGCCTGCGGCTGGTGCTGGAGCTGACCCAGGGGATCAAGCCCAGCCTCTTCGCCTTGCCGCCGAGCGACGGCAACGGCCATCGCCTGGTCATCGATTTCCCCTTCAAGGAGCAGAGCAAAGCCCCATCGCCGGCCGCCCCCGCCGAACAGGCCCTGGCCAAGGCGCCGCCGACCCTGCCCAAGGGCCGTGACATAGTGGTCGCCATCGACGCCGGCCACGGCGGCCACGACCCTGGCTCCATAGGCCGCCACGGCACCTATGAGAAGAATGTGACCCTGGCCATCGCCAAGAAGCTCAAGGCCGACATCGACAAGGTTCCCGGCATGACAGGGGTCCTGACCCGTTCCAGCGACAAGTTCATCGAGGTCATGGACAGGTCCGGCATAGCCCGCGACAAGAAGGCGGACATGCTGATCTCGATCCATGCCGACTCCATAGGCTCGGCCCAGCCCAGGGGCGCTTCCGTGTGGGTGCTGAACAACAGCCGTGCCAGCCGGGTGATCGGCAAATGGGTCGATGAGAAGGATCGCCATTCCCAGTTACTGGGGGGCGCCGCCGAAGTGTTGGAAGACACCAAACAGGAGCAATACCTGGCCCAGGCGCTGCTGGACATGTCCATGGATCACAGCCGCTCGGTAGGCCAGGACATCGGCTCCACCATGCTGCGCGAGCTGGGCAAGGTCACCAAGCTGCACAAGAGCCGGCCCCAGCCCAAGAGCCTGGGGGTGCTGACGGCCCCCGATATCCCCTCTGTGCTGGTGGAAACGGGCTTCCTGTCCAACCCCGCCGAGGAGAAGGACCTGGCCAGCAGCTATCACCAGGGCCGTATCGCCGGCGCCCTGGCCACGGCCCTCAAGGAATACTTCCTGGCCTGGCCGCCCCAGGGCAGCCTCTTTGCCCAGCAGGGCGCCAAGACCCACGTGGTGCGCGGTGGCGAGTCGCTGTCGCTGCTGGCAGCCCGTTACAATACCTCTGTGGCCGCCATCAAGGCCGTCAACAGCCTCAAGTCCGACGCCCTGGTGGTCGGCCAGACCCTCACCATTCCCTGAGTCCCATGCCCATACAGATATTGCCAGCCCGGCTGGCTAACCAGATCGCCGCCGGTGAAGTGGTGGAAAGGCCCGCGTCCGTGGTCAAGGAGCTGGTGGAAAACAGCATCGATGCCGGTGCCAGCCGCATCGAGGTGGACATCGACAAGGGTGGTCATCGCCTGATCCGGGTGCGCGACAACGGCAGCGGTATCCCCAAGGACGAGCTGACCCTGGCGCTCTCCCGCCACGCCACCTCCAAGATAACCAGCTTGGACGATCTCGAAGCCATCGTTTCCCTTGGCTTTCGCGGCGAGGCCCTGGCGTCGGTTTCCTCTGTTTCCCGCCTGACCCTCACTTCCAGGGCGGTGGATGCACCTGAGGCCTGGGCGGCCCAGGCCGAAGGCCGCGACATGGCGGTCCAGCTGAGCCCCGCCGCCCATCCGGTCGGCAGCACCGTCGAGGTGCACGACCTCTTCTTCAATACCCCGGCCAGGCGCAAGTTCCTCAAGGCCGAGAAGACCGAGTTTGCCCATATCGACGAACTGATGCGGCGTATCGCCCTGTCGCGCATGGAGCTGGCATTGGTGCTGCGCCACAACGGCAAGGTGGTGCGCCAGTACCCGCCGGCGAGAAACGGCGATTATCAGGCCCGGCTTGCCGCCGTCTGCGGCAACGACTTCGCCCGGGGCCTCATCGCCATCGACAACAGCCACCAGCAGCTGCGGCTCTGGGGCTGGCTCAGCGAGGCGCCCCGCAACCACCCAGACCTGCAGTACTGCTACGTCAACGGCCGCATGATGCGCGACAAGCTGATCAACCATGCGGTCAGGGAAGCCTTCGGCCCAGTGCTGGGGGAAGGGCAGCACGGCGCCTATGTGCTCTACCTGGAGCTGCCGGCCAGCCAGGTGGACGTCAACGTCCACCCCGCCAAGCACGAGGTGCGCTTTCACGACGCCCGCCTGGTCCACGACTTTATCGCCCGCACCCTGGGCGATGCCCTGGCCCAGGTCCAGCAGGCCCTGCCAGAAGCCCAGGCCGAAAAGGATCCCTGGGCGGCCCAGCCCTATTCCCCGCCCCAGGCCCCGCGGCAGAGCGTTTCGACAGGGGGGTACTGGAGCCCCAGGGCCACAGCCGCCACCAGCCCCAGCCGCAGCGAGGTCCAGGAAGCCATCAACGCCTTTTCCCGCTGGCAGGCGCCGCGCCCGCAAGCCCCCGAACCCCAGGCGGAAGCCCTGGGTGCCCCTTTGCATCTGGAAGGGGGGCGCTGGCTGGTGCTGGGCCACAAGGGGCGGCTTTGCACCGTCGATCTGCTGCCGCTCTGGGCGCAGCAGGCGGTGGCCAAGATGGCGGCCGGTGCCGCCCCCCAGCCGCTGCTGCTGCCGGTCACCATGCCGCTGGAGCAGGCCTTGCTGGACAGCGCCGAACAGCACCAAGCCCAACTGGCCGCCTGGGGCCTGGACCTGCACCAGAGCGGCCCAGGCCGGCTGATGGTGCGGGCCCTGCCTGCGCCTCTTCGCGAGCTGGACCCCGGCCTCTGGCTGCCAGGCTGGCTGGCGGCCCTCGACGGGCCTGAGCCCCTCGCCGCTCTGGCTGCCATCCTCGGCCAATGTCCGCGCCGGCTACGCTGGCCAGAGGCCCCTGGCCTCTGGCAGGCCCTGGACGAAGAACAAAAAGACGCCTTGGCCAGGCCGCTGGATATCCAATCTTTGCTGGAGAAACACCCTTGACCCTGCCCGTAGTGATGCTGATGGGGCCTACCGCTTCCGGCAAGACAGACCTGGCCATGGCCCTCTATGACGCCCGCCCCTGCGAGCTCATCAGCGTCGACTCTGCCCTTATCTACAAAGGCATGGACATAGGCACGGCCAAGCCCAGCCAGCCCGAGCTGGCCCGCTACCCGCACCACCTCATCGACATCCTGGACCCGGCCGAGAGCTATTCGGCGGCGGACTTCGTGGACGACGTCCAGCCCCTTATCGATACGGCCCTGGCGGCGGGCAAGATGCCGGTCCTGGTGGGGGGGACCATGCTCTACTACAAAGCGCTACTCGAAGGGCTGTCCCCCCTGCCCAAGGCCGATGCTAACGTGAGGGCGGAGATAGAGCGGGAAGCGGCCGAAAAGGGCTGGGAGGCGCTGCACCAGGAGCTGGGGCGCATAGACCCAGAAGCGGCAGCGCGCATCCATGTTAACGACCCCCAGCGCCTCAGCCGGGCCCTGGAGGTGTATCGCCTGACGGGCCAAAGCCTCACCGAACTGACCCGTCAGCCAGGAGCGCCGTTCACCTACAGGACAGTTCAGGCCGCTATCATGCCCGCAGACCGCGTTGTGCTTCGCCAGCGCATCCGGTTGCGTTTCGAACAGATGATGGCGGCAGGCTTCTTGGACGAGGTAAGACGTCTCCATCAAAGGTCTGATTTACACGCCCAGTTGCCTTCTGTACGCTGCGTCGGCTATCGACAGCTCTGGGCCTTTCTGGACGGGGAATGCAGCCTCGATGAGGCGGTGGAAAAAGCCATCATCGCTACTGGGCAGTTGGCAAAACGCCAATGCACATGGCTAAATGGCTGGAAGTGGCCGTTATTGCGCCTTGAAACCGGCGCTCCAGATAACCTGGCACGGCTTCTTTGTGAACTAGATCCCGCTTGAATGATGGTTCATACTAGTGGCTGTTGCGGTCTAATCGTTTGAAATAACTACATCTAAATCACAACAAGGAATTTCAACATGGCTAAGGGGCAATCTTTGCAGGATCCTTTCCTGAACGCACTGCGCAAGGAGCGCGTACCAGTGTCCATTTACCTGGTGAACGGCATCAAGTTGCAGGGTCAGATCGAGTCTTTCGATCAATTCGTCGTATTGCTCAAAAATACCGTTAGCCAGATGGTTTATAAGCACGCGATCTCCACAGTGGTGCCGGCACGCCCCGTGTCCATGCACCAATATGCCGCTGGTACCAACAACGGTGGCGCTGAAGAGAACGCCTAATCCCCAGTGAGGTAGTCAACGCTTGTTTGACCGTTATGAAGCAGGCGAACAGGCTGTCCTTGTTCACGTGGATTTTACCGCCGAGTCAGACCGGGAAGACCTGGACGAGCTGAAAATGCTCGCTGACTCGGCCGGTGTCACCACGCTGGCCGTGGTCACCACCCGTCGCGCAGCCCCCCATCCCAAATACTACATAGGTACCGGTAAGGCCGAAGAAGTGGCCGAGGCGGTGCGCGCCCTTGGCGCCGAGGTGGTGATCTTCAACCATGCCCTGAGCCCTGCCCAGGAGCGTAACCTCGAGCGGCTCTTCGAATGTCGTGTTTTGGACAGGACCACCCTGATCCTGGACATTTTTGCACAGCGGGCCCGCACCCACGAAGGCAAGCTCCAGGTCGAGCTGGCCCAGCTCAAGCATTTATCCACCCGCCTGGTGCGGGGGTGGACCCACCTGGAACGCCAGAAGGGCGGCATCGGCCTGCGCGGCCCAGGTGAAACCCAGTTGGAAACCGACCGCCGCCTGCTGCGCGACCGCATCGACCATATCCAGAAGCGCCTGGAAAAGGTGGAGAAGCAGCGTGGCCAGGGCCGCCGTGCCCGCAGCCGCCGCGAGGTGCCCACCCTGTCTTTGGTGGGGTATACCAACGCCGGCAAGTCGACCCTCTTCAACGCCCTGACCAGCGCCGAGGTCTACGCCGCCGACCAGCTGTTCGCCACCCTGGATCCGACACTGCGCAGGGTGCAGCTGGCGGACGTGGGCCCTGTGGTGCTGGCCGACACCGTCGGTTTCATCCGCCACCTGCCCCACGACCTGGTGGCGTCCTTCAAGGCGACCTTGGAAGAGACCCGCGAGGCCAGCCTGCTGCTGCACGTGGTGGACGCCGCCGACGAACGCTCGGCGGACAACATCCGCTCGGTCAACTCGGTGCTCAAGGAAATAGAGGCCGACGAAGTGCCGGTGCTGATGGTCTACAACAAACTGGACAAGCTGGACGACGTGGCCCCCCGCATCGACAGGGGCGACGACGGCAAACCTGTTGCCGTCTGGCTGTCGGCGCAGAAGCGCCAGGGGCTGGAACTGCTGCACCAGGCGCTCAGCGAACTGGTGGCCCAGGACATCTTCGCCGGCACCTTGCAGCTGCCCCCTACCCAGGGCAAATTGCGGGCCGATCTCTTCGCCCTGCAGGCGGTGACGGCGGAATCCATAGACGAAGAAGGCAATTGGCTGGTCTCGGTGCGGATGCCGGATATCGACTGGCAGCGCCTCAACAAGCAGGGAATGGACGGGCCAAGGCGCTTTATCGTCCCAGACCCTGCTGATAAAGTGATTCACTAGAGAAATCGTTGGGAGAAGACAATGGCTTGGAATGAGCCGGGCAACAACAAGGATAAGGATCCCTGGGGCAAGCCCAGTGGTAAAGACCAGGGGCCGCCGGACTTCGACGAGATGATGAAGAAGCTCGGCTCCCGTATGGGCGGCGTCTTCGGCGGCGGCAACAGCGGCTTCTCCTGGGCAGGTTTCCTGCTGATCCTGGTATTGATCGCCGCCGTCTGGGGCCTCTCCGGCTTCTACACCATCAAGAACGCCGAGCAGGGCGTGGTGTTGCATTTCGGCCAATACAGCGAGACGGTGCCCTCAGGCCTGCACTGGAAACCCACCTTCATCGACCGCGTCTACCCCGTCGACACCCGCACCGTCCGTTCCATCCCGTCCTCCGGCTTCATGCTGACCAAGGACGAGAACGTGGTCAGGGTGGAGATCGAGGTGCAGTACAAGGTCACTGAGCCTCAGCACTACCTCTTCAATGTCACCGACGCCGTGGACTCCCTGAGCCAGGCGGTGGATGCCTCGCTGCGTTACGTGGTGGGCCATAACACCATGGACGACATCCTCACCACCGGCCGTGAGCAGGTGCGCCGCGATACCTGGGATCTCATCGAGAAGACCATAGCCCAGTACCACCTGGGGATCCGTATCGAGGACGTGAACTTCCTGTCCGCCCGCGCCCCTGATGAAGTCAAAGCCGCTTTCGACGACGCCATCGCCGCCAAGGAAGACGAGCAGCGCTACATCCGTGAAGCCCAGGCCTATGCCTCCGAAGTGGAGCCCATAGCCCGCGGCAAGGCCATCCGCATCGGCCAGGAAGCCGAAGCCTACAAACAGCAGGTGGTGCTCAAGGCCCAGGGTGAAGTCGCCCGCTTCAACAAGCTGCTCCCCGAATACAAGGCCAACCCCGAGGTCACCCGCAACCGTCTCTACATCGAGACCATGGAGCAGGTGCTGGGCAAGAGCTCCAAGATCCTGGTGGACAGCGACGCCAACAACATGCTGTACCTGCCACTGGACAAGATCCTCGAGCACCAGAAAGGCGCCGCCGGCGCCGACCAGGGCGACGAGTTGCAGCGGATCCAGAAGAATCAGGGCAAGACCAGCCTGAACCATGACGACAGCACAGACCCCCGTGCCGTCAATCGTAATGCCGGCCGTACGGGGAGGAACTGAGTATGAAACGTTTCACCGTCATAGTGGCCCTGCTGGGCGCCCTCCTTGCCTACAGCTCCCTGTTCGTGGTCTCCGAAGGCCAACGTGGCCTGCTGCTGCGCTTCCAGCGCGTCGTGACCGACGCCGAGGGTAAGCCGGTGGTCTTCACCCCAGGCCTGCACTTCAAGGTGCCGGTCATCGATGGGGTCCGGCTGCTGGATGCCCGCCTGCAGAGCCTGGAAGGGGAGCAGGACCGCTTCGTCACCTCCGAGAAGAAGGACCTTATCGTCGACTCCTACGTGAAGTGGCGCATTGCCGATTTCGGCAAGTTCTACGACTCCACCAGCCGAGGTAACATCGCCAACGCCGAGAACCTCTTGAAGCGCAAGATCAACAACGGCCTGCGCAGCGAGTTCGGTACCCGCACCATCACCGACATCGTCTCCGGTGAGCGCTCCGAAGTGATGGCCGATGCCCTCAAACAGGTTAAGGAAAGCGCCAAGGAGCTCGGCATCGACGTCATAGATGTGCGGGTCAAGCAGATCAACCTGCCCACCGAGATCTCCAACTCCATCTTCAACCGGATGCGGGCCGAGCGTAACGCCGTGGCCAAGAAGCACCGCTCTGAAGGCAAGGAGAAGGCCGAGGTGATCCGCGCTGACATCGACGCCAAGGTGACAGTGATACTGGCCCAGGCAGAACGCGATGGCCGTACCCTGCGCGGCGAGGGCGACGCCACTGCCGCCGACATCTACGCCAAGGCCTATAGCCAAGATCCGGAATTCTTCAGCTTCATCCGCAGCCTGGAAGCCTATAAGAAGAGCTTCGCCAGTAAGGAAGACGTCATGGTGCTCAAGCCCGATTCCGACTTCTTCCGTTACATGAAAGGACCGGAGAAGAAAAAATAACAATAAGCCCGGTTCGCCGGGCTTTTCTTTGGGGGAGCCATGCTCAAGCAACACTACAGCCGCTTCCTGGCCCAACACCAGGGCCAGCAGCACTACGCCTGCCACAGCCATCATTACTGGCCCGACGTGACCCGCGAGGCCCAGTTGGCCTATTGGGACGACACAGCCCGCTATGTGGACGATAAATGGGGTTACTTCTTCCGTGAGAAGGTACCCGCCGTCCAGGCCCATATCGCCCACATCCTAAAGCTGCCGGATGCCGCGCAACTCGCTTTCGCGCCCAACACCCACGAGTTCGTGGTGCGGCTGCTGTCCTGCCTGCCGAGCAGCCGTAAGTGGCGCATCCTCACCACCGACAGCGAATTCCATTCCTTCAGCCGCCAATGCTTGCGCCTGGAAGAGGGCGGCCTGGCCGAAGTGGTGCGGGTGCCTACCCAGCCCTTTACCGATTTCGAACAGCGCTTCGCCTCTGAAGCCGCCAAGGGCGGTTGGGATCTGGTGTTCTTCAGCCAGGTTTTCTTCAACTCGGGCTTCGCAGTGCGTGACCTCAAGGCCCTGGTGGATGCGGTGCCGGATGCCGATACCCTGGTGGCGGTGGACGGTTACCACGGCTTCTGCGCCCTGCCTACGGATATCAGCGACATCGCCGGGCGGGCCTTTTACCTCGCCGGCAGCTACAAGTACGCCCAGGGCGGCGAAGGCTGCTGCTTTATGGCGGTGCCCAAGGGTTGTGAGCTCAGGCCCGTCAATACCGGCTGGTACGCCGAGTTCGGCGCCCTGCACAGCGCCCGCAGCAACCAGGTGGCCTATGCCGAGGACGGCCTGCGCTTTGCCGGCGCCACCATGGATCTCTCCGCCCTCTACCGGCTGCTGGCGGTACTGGACTGGTGGCAACGGGACGGCATCAGCGTCGAGGCGATTCATGGCCACGTGCAGCAGCTGCAGCAGGCCTTCCTGGCGCAGCTGGACGAGATAGGTTCCCCCCTGCTTCACCGCGGCCAACTCCAGGCCCAGGATCTCAGCCATCACGGCCATTTCCTGACTTTCGAGCTGGCGGACGGCGAGGCCACTGGGCGCCTGGCGGACTTCCTCGCCAGCCACGGCATCCATACCGATTACCGCGGCAATCGCCTGCGTTTCGGTTTCGCTCCTTACCATGAGGTGGCGGACATCGACCTCTCGGCGCTCAAGGAGCTATGAGCAGTATCTTCTGGCAACTGCTGGCGTTGTGGCTGGTCCTCGAAGGCCTGGGGCCGGCCCTGATGCCGCGTAAATGGCGGCTGCTGATGGCCGAATTGTCGAGGCAAAAATCCTCGACAATCAGGCAAATAGGCATCGCCATGCTGGTACTGGGTGGGCTACTAGCCTGGCTGGTCAAACATTAGGCCTTAAACCCCGATAATCTTTTCTGGTAGAATCCTTTTTTAAGCAACGTTCCTAGAGACAAAATGGGCAAAAATGTTGTGGTCCTTGGCACCCAATGGGGTGACGAAGGCAAAGGCAAGGTAGTCGACCTTCTAACCGACAAAGCCGCATACGTCGTCCGCTATCAAGGCGGCCACAATGCGGGTCACACCCTGGTCATCAACGGCGAAAAAACCGTTCTTCACCTGATCCCCTCCGGTATCCTTCGCGAAAACGTCCAGTGCCTGATCGGCAATGGCGTTGTGCTGGCGCCCGACGCCCTTATGCGCGAAATCGGCATGCTGGAAGCCAAGGGTGTGCCGGTCAAGGAGCGCCTGAAGATCTCCGAGGCCTGTCCGCTGATCCTCAAGTACCACGTGGCCATCGACCAGGCCCGTGAGAAAGCCCGTGGCGACAAGGCCATCGGCACCACAGGCCGTGGCATTGGCCCCGCCTACGAGGACAAGGTTGCCCGCCGTGCCCTGCGTGTTGGCGATCTCTTCCACCCTGAGCGTTTCGCCGAGAAGCTTAAGGAAGTGCTGGATCACCACAACTTCATGCTGACCCAGTACTACAAGGTCGAGCCCGTTTCCTTCGAGGAAACCATGGCCGAAGCCAAGGAAGTTGCACAATACCTCCAGGGCATGACGGTGGACGTCACCGACCTGCTGGACAAGGCTCGCAAAGCCGGTGAGCCCATCCTCTTCGAAGGCGCCCAAGGCACCCTGCTGGACGTGGACCACGGTACCTATCCCTACGTGACCTCCTCCAACACCACAGCCGGTGGCGTGGCCACAGGTTCCGGTTTCGGGCCCTGCCACCTCGACTACGTGCTGGGTATCGTCAAAGCCTACACCACCCGTGTCGGCGGCGGTCCCTTCCCCACCGAGCTGGACTGCGCCGTGGGTGAGCACCTGGGCGTAGTGGGCAAGGAGTTCGGCGCCACCACCGGCCGTAAGCGCCGCACCGGCTGGTTCGACGCCGTGGTCATGCGCCGCGCCGTGCAGATCAACTCCATCACCGGCTTCTGCCTGACCAAGCTGGACGTGCTGGATGGCCTCGAGACCGTCAAGATCTGCACCGGCTACAAGCTGCCGAGCGGTGAAGTGGTGGAAGTCTCCCCCCTGGCCGCCGAAGACTTCGAGAACATCGAGCTGATCTACGAAGAGATGCCCGGCTGGAGCGAGAGCACCGTCGGCGTGACCAGCGTAGAAGGCCTGCCGGCCGCCGCTCGCGCCTACATCCAGCGTATCGAAGAGCTGACCGGTGTCCCCATCGACATCATCAGCACCGGCCCTGACCGCGTCGAGACCATGGTGCTGCGTCACCCCTTCGCTTAAGTGCTGAACTGAAAAGCCGCCCCCTGAGGCGGCTTTTTCGTTAAAGGGGGAGCTGGTTTCGCCGATAAGTAGCGAGGAGGTACCCATGTTGCGCAGTCTTGTTTTGCTCCTAGCTTTCAGTGGCTCCCTGTTGGCCGCCGAAGAAACAGCGCCCAAGGAACAGGCCGTTAAACCCGTCCAGGTTTATAGCCAGGACGAGTTGCTGTCCCTTATCGCCGTCAACAAGCACCTGCGCCGGGTGTTGGACGATGACTGCCAGCTGGTGCAGGACATAGAAGCGCGGGCCGAAGTGGCCAAGGTGCCGGCCTATCAATACCTCTGGGGCGACATGCTTGCCTATGGCGTATGCGTACCCACCAACGTCACCCTCGGCATCAGCTACATGGAAAAGGCTGCCGACCAAGGGCTGCCCGAGGCCCTGGAGCAATTGGGCCGTTACTACGCCACCGGCAAGTGGGTGCAGATCGACATGCACAGGGCCATGGTGCTGCTGCGCATGGCGAATAAAGCCCATTACCTCAAGGCCACGCTGCGCTTTGCCGATCTGGCCAGCAAAGGTTATGGGGTGCCAGAAGACAGGGAGCAGGCCCTCGAAGAACTGAAAAACGCAGTCATTCCCAACCGCGACCAGTGGCGCCAGGCCCAGAGACTCATCGCCCGCCTGGAAAAACAGCTGCCTCCTTCTGTCGTGGCCCGCATTTCCGAGCGCTGAGCGCCAAAACCCGCCATTTTTCTTACCATTAAGGGGCAAAGCCGGCACAGAAGCACTGTGCCCGCCGGTTGCCCTGCGTATAATGGTCCCAAACTCAGACAGTGAGAACGCCATGCGCGACCCCATCAAGGATCCCTTTGCCGAACGAGAGGCAGAGCGCTACGAAAACCCCATTCCCAGCCGGGAAGCCATACTCGACGAAATGCGCCAACTGGGTACCCCCCAGAGCCTGAGGGCGCTGATCAAGCATCTGCATCTGGACGACGAGGATCAGCAGGAAGGCCTGCGTCGCCGCCTGCGCGCCATGGAGCGGGATGGCCAGCTGGTCTTCACCCGCCAGAAGGCCTACGCCCTGGCCGAGCGCATGGACCTCATCAAGGGCCGGGTGCAGGGCCACCCGGACGGCTTCGGCTTCGTCAAGGTGGATGGCGGCGAGGATCTCTACCTTTCCCAAACCGAGATGTACAAGGCCTTCAGCGGCGATCTGGTGCTGGCCCAGGCCATCAAGACCGACCGCCGTGGCCGCCTGGAAGGGCGCATAGTACGGGTGCTGGAACCCCGCTCTTCGCAACTGGTGGGCCGATATTTCCGTGACGACGGCATCGGCTATGTGGTGCCGGACGACCGCCGTATTGCCCAGGACATCCTCATTCCCGATGACGCCCGAGGTGGTGCTCGTGCCGGCCAAGTGGTGGTATTGGAGCTGACTCAGCGCCCCAGCACCCGCTTCAGCCCGGTCGGTAAAGTGGTGGAGATCCTCGGTGAGCACATGGCGCCGGGCATGGAGATCGAGATTGCCCTGCGCAACCACGACCTGCCCCACAGCTGGCCAGAGGAAGTGAAGGCCGAGATCGCAGGCCTGAGCGAAGAAGTGTTGGAAGCTGACAAGGCCGGCCGGGTGGACCTGCGTGACTTGCCCCTGGTCACCATAGACGGTGAGGACGCGCGGGACTTCGACGACGCCGTCTATGCCGAGGCCAAGAAGGGCGGCGGCTGGCGCCTTTGGGTCGCCATTGCCGACGTCTCCCATTATGTGCGCCTGGGCACGGCCCTGGACAAGGAAGGTTACAACCGCGGCAACTCGGTGTATTTCCCTTCCCAGGTCATCCCCATGCTGCCCGAGGTGCTGTCCAACGGCCTCTGCTCTCTGAACCCCGAAGTGGACCGCCTCTGCATGGTGTGCGAGATGACGGTCTCGGAGAAGGGCAACCTGTCCGGTTACAAGTTCTACCCGGCGGTGATGCACTCCAAGGCGCGCCTGACCTACAACAAGGTGCAGGCCATGCTGGACGGCGACGAAAGCTTGCGCGAGCAGTACAGCGCCGTGCTGCCCCACATCGAGGAGTTGCACCGCCTCTATGGTGCCCTCAAGGACAGCCGCCGCGAGCGCGGTGCCATCGAGTTCGAGACAGAGGAAACCAAGTTCCTCTTCAACGAAGAGCGCAAGATCGAAAAGGTAGTGCCCCTGCACAGGGTCACGGCTCACATGATCATCGAAGAGTGCATGATCCTCGCCAACGTCGCCTCGGCCAAGTTCGTACAGAAACACAAGGTGCCTTGCCTTTACCGGGTCCACGACCTGCCGGACGAAGAAAAGATCTCCAACTTCCATCAGTTCCTGAACGAGCTGGGCCTGAGTATGGGGGGCGGCCTGGAACCTGAGCCCAAGGACTTCACCCGCCTGCTGGACAAGCTGGGTGAGAGGCCCGACGCCGAGCTTATCCAGACCATGATGCTGCGCTCCATGAAGCAGGCGGTGTACGAATCTGACTGCCGTGGCCACTTCGGCCTGGCGCTGCAGGCGTACTCCCACTTCACCTCGCCTATTCGCCGCTACCCGGATCTCATCCTGCACCGCGCCATCAAGGCCGTGCTGGCCAAGCAGGCCGAGGAAGATGTCACCGCCGAAGGGGGCTTCATCTACTCGGAAGAGAAGATGGACGCCATGGGCGAGCATTGCTCCATGACAGAGCGCCGTGCCGACGACGCCACCCGCGAAGTGTCGGATTGGCTCAAGTGCGAATACATGCAGGACCATGTGGGGGATGTTTTCACCGGTGTCATCTCCTCCGCCACCAGCTTCGGCCTCTTCGTGCGTTTGGACGATCTGCTGATCGAAGGCCTGCTGCACGTCACCAGCCTGGAAAACGACTACTACCACTTCGATCCGGCCCACCAGGCCCTGATCGGCGAGCGTAGCGGCAAGCGCTATCGTCTGGGCGACCGTATCGAAGTGCGGGTCGCTGCGGTGAACCTGGATTCGCGCAAGATTGATCTGGTGCTGGGCAGCGAAGGGCGCAGCAAGAAGCCTTCGGTCCGTGAAGGCCTCAAGAGCGGCAAGCTGGTCAAGAAAGGCGACAAGAAGGACGCCGCCAAGGTGCTGGCCGAAGGTTTTTCCGGCAAAGGCGGCAAGAAGAAGTCCCACCCCAAGGGTGGCAAATCCCGTAAGAAGAAGTAAGGGGCATCATGAGTCAGGATTGGATCTTCGGCATTCATGCCGTTGATGGGGCCCTGCGCCGCCAGCCGGAAAGCCTGGTGAAACTCTGGGTGGCGCGGGAGCGCCACGACCAGCGCCTGGCCGAAGTGGTGGCCGAAGCCGAAGCCCTGGGGCTCAGCATCGAATGGGTTGCCCGTAAGACCCTGGACGACAAGTCCAAAGGGGCCGTTCACCAGGGGGTGATGGCGCAAGTCAAAGCCGCCAAGGCCTTCAATGAGAACCAGCTGCCGGACATTCTGGGGAAAAGCCCGCAGCCCTTGTTACTGGTGCTGGACGGCGTGACCGACCCGCACAACCTGGGGGCCTGCCTGCGTACCGCCGACGCTGCCGGGGTGACGGCGGTCATAGTGCCCAAGGACAATTCCGCCACCCTCAACGCCACGGTGCGCAAGGTGGCCTGTGGTGCCGCCGAGACCATGCCGCTGGTGGTGGTCACCAACCTGGCCAGGACTATGCGGGCGCTGAAGGATCAGGGGATCTGGATAGTGGGTACGGCCGGTGAAACCGACAAGCAGCTCTTCAACACCTCACTCACAGGCCCCATGGCCCTGGTGATGGGCGCCGAAGGCAAGGGCCTGCGCCGCCTGACCCGCGAACACTGCGATGAACTGGTGGCCATTCCCATGGCCGGCCTGGTGTCCAGCCTCAACGTGTCCGTAGCCACAGGCGTTTGCCTCTTCGAAATCGTCCGCCAGCGTCAGAAGGTGTAAAGCAGGTTGAGGCTGGACTGGGTATCGAAGTTGGCCTTGTCCGGATCTACCACCTTGGTGTAGCGGTAGTAGAACCCCAGTTTCAGGGCCAGGTCGCCCCACAGCTGGTTGGTAAAGGAGGCATCCAGCTGGCCTATGCTGTTTTCGCTGCCCGTCTCCATCTCGATACCGGCGTTGAAGCGGGTTCGCTCGTGGATGCGCCGTTCGTATTTGAGCACTGTGCGCAGTATGGCTTCGCGGTTGTCGCTCTCCAGGCTGCCTTCTGGCACCTTTTGCAACCGGTAACCTGGCCCTATCTCGAACTTCATCGAGGTGTAGTGGCGGCTGAACAGGGTGGTACCCAGGCCGGAGGCGACTGTGGTTTCCGACTGGTAGGAACCGAAGCGGTCGAACAGCTGGGAGCCGCGCAGGAAGACGTAATAGTTGGGCCAGAACTTGCCGTCGGACTGCAACTCCAGCTTGTAGCGCTCGGCGCTGGTGGTCTGGCCGTCGCGGGAATAGTTTGAGGTGAAGGTGGCTTCCTGGTGGGTGCGGTCGGTGTCCAGGCCTACCTTGAGGCGGCTGTTGTAGCTTTCCACCTCGGAGTTGCCGCGGGTGGAAGACAGCCCCACCTCGGCCTCGGCGGCCCAGCGGTAGTCCTTGTTGGATTTACCGTAATAAGGAGGCACCAGGGCCCAACTGGGCAGGCAGCAGAAAAGCAGCCCCAACATCAAAAAACGCATTTTACTCCCTCCCATCAGCCTGGGCATTGTAGCCCGCCAAGGGGCTGAAAATCTGCCTTGTCTGAAGCGGCCTCTTTCTATACAATTTGCGCCCTTATATCAGTCGTAGTTCCATTTCTCCTTGCCTCCCTACCGGTTGACGACTGAGCCGGATTTGAGGCTACTAACCCGTAAGGAGCAATCATGCGTCATTACGAAATCGTGATCATGGTTCACCCTGATCAAAGCGAGCAGGTTCCGGGCATGATCGAGCGCTACACTGGCGTCATCAAAAACGCCGGTGGTGAAGTGACTCGCCTGGAAGACTGGGGCCGCCGTCAATTGGCTTACCCGATCAACAAGCTGCACAAGGCTCACTACGTTCTGCTGAACGTAGAGACCAGCCAGGAAGTTGTCGACGAGCTGGAAAACACTTTCCGCTTCAACGACGCCATCCTGCGTCACGCCATCATGCGCACCAAGCACGCCGTTACCGAAGCTTCTCCCATGGCCAAGGCCAAGGAAGAGCGCCGTGAGCGTCGCGACGAGCGCGAAGAAAGCGTTGATGCCGAAGAGGCCAGCGCCGAGTAAGGCAAGTGCAACGTAACCGGGTACAGATAGACGGGCACCTTGCCAAAGCGCCTAGGCGCAGCAAGAGCCCAGCTGGTATCCCCCACTGCCAGTTCTGGCTGGAGCATGTCTCCACACAGGACGAGGCCAATATGGCCAGGCAGGCAAGACTGCGTATCGCCGTCGTCGCCAGTGGGGACAGCCTGAACCATCAAACCCGGGAACTACAGATGGGGTCTGCCGTGACCGTGACCGGTTTTCTGGTCAGCCATATGGGCCGAGACGGCCTGGCAAAAACGGTACTGCATGCCCAGCACATCGAATTGTTGAATTAGGAGATAAGCCCCATGGCCCGTTTCTTCCGTCGTCGCAAGTTCTGCCGTTTCACTGCAGAAGGCGTCACTGAAATCGATTACAAAGACATCGCAACTCTGAAGAACTACATCACCGAGAGCGGCAAGATCGTCCCTAGCCGTATCACCGGTACCAGCGCCAAGTATCAGCGCCAGCTGGCCCGCGCTATCAAGCGTGCCCGCTACCTGGCTCTGCTGCCTTACACCGACCTGCACAAGTAAGGTCCGTCCTGGGAAAGAGTTGAGAGGAATCGTCAATGAACGTCATTCTGTTGGACAAGATCGCTAACCTGGGCAGCCTGGGTGATCAAGTCAAAGTTAAAGCTGGTTACGCTCGTAACTTCCTGATCCCGCAGGGCAAAGCTGTAATGGCTACCCGCGACAACGTTGCTCACTTCGAAGCCCGCCGCGCCGAGCTGGAAGCCAAGCTGGCCGAAGTGCTGGCTGCTGCCGAAGCTCGTGCCGAGCAGGTGAAGGCCCTGGAAAGCGTTGAAATCGCTTCCAAAGCCGGTGACGAAGGCAAACTGTTCGGTTCCATCGGTACCCGTGACATCGCCGACGCCATCAGCGCCAAAGGCGTTGCCGTTGCCAAGTCCGAAGTCAAACTGCCCGAAGGCGCCCTGCGCACCACCGGCGAGTTCGAAGTCGAACTGCAACTGCACAGCGACGTGTTCGCCACCATCAAGGTGGTTGTGGTTGCCGAAGCCTAAGCTTCCAAGCCACGAAAAAAGCCGCCTCTGGGCGGCTTTTTTATGCGCTCTTGATGGCTAGATGTCACCCTTGTGCAGGGCTCTTAACATCCGCTCTGCCAGTTCCTGGCCTGCCAGCCAGGCGCCTTCCACTCGGGAGCCGTGGCTCCAATCCCCTCCCGCCCCCAACTTGAGGGGTTCGTCGAAGCCCAGGACCCCATCCTGGCTACAGCGGGCAAAGCGCCAACGGTGAGCTAGGCTTTCATCCGGCTGCTGGTCGGGCAGTTCCAGTAGTTCAAAGAAGTGCTCCTTCAACTCGCTTATCACTTCTTCTGGTGGACGCTCTATATTGCGGGCGCTCCAATCGCTGGTGGCATGGATCACCCAGCGCTGGGGATTGGGCAGCCGGCCGGGTTTGTCAGAGTCCAGGGCCAGCCATTGGATGGATTCGCTCTCCACGAGGGCGGCCTTGACCGGGGTGTCCAACGGCTGGGAAAAGACCAGGCCCACGGCCCAGCAGGGTTCCATCCTGACTTTGCGGGCCAGCATGGCCAGCCGGGGGCTGGCGCTGATCAGCGGGACCGCCTGGGGAGCCGGCGTGGTGACCAGCAGACCGTCGAAGGGGCCATGGGCCTGGCCTTGGACGTCTTCCAGCCACCACTGATCTTCCCGCCGGTGGCAACCACAGATGGTGGTCTCGAAGTGCACATCCAGGTTGCCGGCCAGGTAACGGGTGATGGCGCTCATGTGGGGGCGGCCCACATAACGCTGCACCACGTCCTGGGTGTGGAGCATGCTGGCCCCGGAGAGTTGGTAGGGGGTGACCTGCCATTCACTGGCGATACCCTGGGCTATCCAGTTACCCAGTTCATCGATAAAGCGGGGTTGGCGGGCAGTAAAATACTGAGCTCCCAAGTCGAAACTTCCCCATTGGCTGCGGCGGCTGCTCATGCGCCCGCCCGTGCCCTTACTCTTCTCGAATATGGTGGGGGTCAGTCCTTGTCCCTGCAAGATCCGGGCTGCGGTGATGCCACACAACCCGGCGCCGATGATGGCGATATGACTCATATCAACCTCTTGACTGCCTGGGAGCTTGTAAAGTCAGCATAACGCCCTTTAACAGTGCTGTCAGGGGATCCAGGTCAAGACTGTGCACAAACAGAGGATCGGCAGGCCGATGCGCAGGGCCAGAACCGGGGGGAAAGCCAGGAACAGCAAGGCCATGGCGAAGAAGCCGTGGGCCAACCAGGTGTTGCTGCCATGAACCGGCCACCAGGCCAGAGCCAACAGCGGCAACAATCCCATCCTTAGTCCTGTCGGCAACAACATGGTTGGCCTCCCTTTGTTGATAATGATTATCAATAAAGTTTTAGGCCAAGTCAAAAGCCCTCTGAAGAAGCTGGCGGGTAAAACTGCTGCGCAGGTAAAAGCCCTTGGGTTGGACGGCCACTTGCTGGCCATTTTCATCCATGGCGCTGACCTTGACGCCGCCATGGGCAGCTTTGGGGCGTAGCTGCAGGTACTGGCCGCGGTAGGCGTTGATCTCGCTGAAGCGACCCAGGGCCAGCAGTTCCACCAGCTCTTCCCAGTCGCTGCGCAGCACCGCTTGTTGTGAAGCGTCGGGCTGCCAGAGGAAGGGCGCTGCGATGATCCGCTCCGCAGGCGGTAGCAGGCGCTCCGCCAGTATCGGTATCCACAACACGCAGGCCAGCTTCTGACGCACATGGCTGCGCTCCCAGCTGACGCCCTGCCAGCCTTCCAGGGGCGCCACCGACACGAAGGTACTTTCCAGGGGCTTGCCGTGCCTGTCTACCGGCAGTGTCTTGAGCTCCACCCCCAGGTGGGGGAAGTCGGGCTCGGGTTTGGAACCGGCCTTGGCACCAAGCAGGGTCTCCAGCAGCATCCCCATCCAGCCCTTTTCACGTTTGAGGTCCTGGGGGGCAGGCAGGCCGGCCAATTCGCCCAGCTGGCCCAGGTTGTAACCGGCCAGGCTGCCGGCTCTGGCCATCAGCTCGTCTAGGCTGTCGGGAGGGGCGCTGTGCGCCTGGGGTCTGGTCATGGCACCATTCTACCGGCTTTGCCAGCCACAGGCTGTATAGAAGTTGCGCAAAGCCTCGGGAAAGGCTTATGCACAGCACATAATGATCGTTACCTATTGATATAGATAGTATTTGTTGCATTTTGGAAGGCGTTCGGTGCCACTGTTCAGTGATTTCTGGCACTCTATCCACACCCTCATGCACAAAATTCTGGGATAAGTGCTTTCAGCTGCTGATGGCTGACTCGAGGCTGTGTAAAAAATCGTTCTGTGCTGTGGATTTTTTCATATTGATTAACTCCTGTACTGGGAGAGACATCCACAGCGAAATGAGCTGGAGGATCAGATCCGGATCCGCTGTCAATCCAGGATCTTTGCTGCGATCGAAGTTTAATTCCCTTGTTTTTTATTTAGTTACTTTCTCTTGGGTCGGTAGTCAAAAATTCGGCTGCCCGCCTGGTCCGGCCTGATTGTGAAAATTCACCAGTTTACACACAACCTTGTCCACAGATTATGTGAATGGAACCGGGCGGCTATCTGTGGATAACCTGGCGTTATTCAGGCAGTTTTCCAAGCACCTGCGCCAGGGGCCGCTAATTCCTTTGCTGGGCAAACCTATCTATGGAACAATCCAGGCAATAATGCTTTTTTGAGGCTGGCATGATCGATAACGACGGTTTTCGTCCAAATGTCGGCATAGTGATTTGCAACCAGCAGGGCCAGGTGCTCTGGGCCAGGCGCCGGGGACAACATTCCTGGCAATTCCCCCAAGGCGGTATCAACGACGGGGAGTCGGCCGAGCAGGCCATGTACAGGGAGCTTTGGGAGGAAGTGGGACTCAAGCGCAAGGATGTCAAGATCCTGGCCGTGTCCCGCCACTGGCTGCGTTACAGGCTGCCCAAACGCATGGTCCGCAAGGAACAGGCCCCGGTCTGCATAGGCCAGAAACAGAAATGGTTCCTGCTGCAACTCACTTCGCCCGAATCGGCGGTCAACCTGGGGGCCACAGGCCACCCGGAATTTGACGACTGGCGCTGGGTTTCTTACTGGTATCCCGTACGCCAGGTGGTGTCCTTCAAGCGGGATGTGTACCGGCGGGTCATGAAGGAGTTCGCCTCCCTGGCCATGCCCTTTGCCCGCAACGACAGAAGGCGAGCCTGATGCTTACCCGACTGCAGCGGATCGTCCAACAGGTCAACAGCGCCGCCTCGCTGGACCAGGCGGTAAGCTGGCTGGTCGGGGCCATCTGTGAACTGATGAACACCGAGGTCTGCTCCGTCTACCTGGCGGATGCGGACCAGTCATTGCTGCAACTGGTGGCGACCCAGGGCCTGACCCTGCCGCCAGGCACCCTCTGCACCCTTTCTTACCAGGAAGGCCTGGTGGGGTTGGTGGCCACCAAGGAAGAACCCATCAACCTGGCGGCCGCCCAGGATCACCCCAACTTCAAGCTGATCGAAGTGCTGAACGAGGAACTGTTCCAGTCCTTCCTCGGCGTGCCCATCATCTACCGGCGCCGGGTGCTGGGGGTATTGACCATACAGCAGCGGGATGCCCGCATCTTCGACAGTGAGGAAGAGGCCTGCCTGGTGACCCTGGCCAACCAGTTGGCGCCGGCCCTGGCCAATGTCGAGGAACGGACCCGCCTGCTGCGGGCTCAGACCGGCTGGAAGCGCTCCGCCACCGGCCAGGCGGGGGCGCCGGGCATCGCCCTGGGGGCCTGCCTGGTGCGGATCCCTTCCATGACCTTCGAGGATCTGCCCGAGGCGACGGGCATTGAGGTCGCCGCAGAGCTGCGCCGCTTCGACGAAGCGGTTTCCAGTACCCAGGAAAGCCTGCGGGCCCTTGCCAGGCGCTTCGATCTACCGGCCCAGACCCAGACCATTTTTGAACTCTATGTGCAGCTGCTGTCTCCGGCCAGCCTGGGTGATCCGGTACGTAGCCTGATCGGCACCGGCCTTAGTGCCGAATGGGCGCTCAAGGCCGTGGTGGAAGAGGCGGTGGATCGCTTCAATGCCATGGAGGACAGCTACCTCAAGGAGCGTGCCGCCGATCTCAAGGACGTGGGCCTGAGGCTGCTCCAAGCCCTTGGCGCCGCCCAGATGAACAAGGCCAGGCCGGAAGGCGACATCATACTGGTGGCTGACGAAGTGACGGCCACCATGCTGGCGGAAGTGCCGAGGGAGCAGCTCAAGGGCATCGTCTCCCGCCGCGGTTCCGGCCACTCCCACGCTGCCATACTGGCCAGGGCTTTGGGCATACCCGCCGTGTTGGGGGTCAGCGCCTTGCCGCTGTCGGCCCTGCCGGGGCGGCGCCTGGTCATCGACGGTTATACGGGGCGTTGCTTCATCGACCCCGAACCAGCCCTTGAGCGGGAATACCGCCGGCTCGTCAGTGAAGAAGCGGCCATTTCCCAGGATATCCTGGCCAGTGCCCAGGGGCCGGCTGTCACCTTGGACGGGCAGCGGGTGCGGCTATACATCAACGCCGGCCTGTCCGCCGACACCGACGTAGCGGCGGGGCAGGGGGCCGACGGTGTCGGCCTCTACCGCACCGAAGTCCCCTTCATGCTGGCCAACCGCTTCCCAGGCGAAGAAGAACAGTTCCGGCTCTATGGCCATGTGCTGTCCCGCTATCCCAACCAGCCGGTGACCTTGCGCACCCTGGACGTGGGCGGTGACAAGCCGCTGCCGTACTTGCCGATAGCGGAAGACAACCCCTTCCTCGGCTGGCGCGGCATCCGCATCACCCTGGATCAGCCGGACATCTTTCTCATCCAGCTCAAGGCCATGCTGCGGGCTCACCAGCAACACGGCAACCTGCAGATCCTGCTGCCCATGGTGTCTTCCGTCGCCGAGGTAGACGAGGCCTTGCGGCTGATGCGCCAGGCCCATCACGAACTCTGTGAAGTGCTGGGGGACTTCCCCTTGCCCAAGGTGGGGGTGATGGTGGAGGTCCCTGCCGCCCTTTACCTGCTGCCGTCTCTGGCGGACAGGGTGCAGTTCGTGTCTGTGGGCAGTAATGACCTGACCCAGTACCTCTTGGCGGTGGACAGGAACAACCCCAGGGTGGCGGACCTGTTCAACTCTTTCCATCCCGCCGTGGTCCAGGCCCTTGCCCAGATCCAGCGCGATTGCGCTGCTCTGGGGTTGCCTGTCTCGGTGTGCGGCGAACTGGCCGGAGAGGTGATGGGCATAGCGTTGCTGCTGGCCCTGGGTTACCGGCAGCTGTCCATGAACGCCAGCCAGGTGGCCAGGGCTAAGCATCTGCTGAAGAAATTGTCCCTCAAAGAGCTGTCTGCGCTGAAGGATGGGCTGCTGGCCTGCCAGGATGCCGACCAGCTTTGCTGGCAGCTCCACGAGCCGCTGAGTCAGGCCGGTTTCGGCCATTGGTTAAGGGCGGGGCGCTAGGTTAACATGGCTTTTTTTGTATCCAGGTGGAGGCGCTCTTGCTGTTGGTCATAGGGATTTGCCTGGTGGTGGGTGCTTTTGCCGGCCTCTTGTCCGGCCTGCTGGGCATAGGCGGCGGCCTGGTGATAGTGCCGACCCTGGCCTGGCTGCTGCCGAAGATGGGGATACACCACGAGTTGGTGATGCCCATGGCCCTGGCCACCTCCCTGGCCACCATCTGCGTAACAGGCGCCTCCTCGGTCCGGGCCCATCATAGCCGAGGCTCAGTGCCCTGGCAGCAGGCCCGCTGGCTGGTGGCCGGCATGATCCTCGGCGGTCTGCTGGGGGCCCAGTTGGCGGCCCTGATGAGCGGCCTCTGGCTCAAGCGACTCTTCGCGACTTTCCTGTTCTTCTCCGCCTGGCGGATGCTGGCCCAGAAGGGCCGCGCCCAGGGGGACGGCCAGTTGCGCATCTCGGCTCCGGCCCTGGGGGGTATCAACGTGGCCCTGGGATCCCTGGCCTCCATGCTGGGCATAGGGGGCGGGGCCCTGGTGGTGCCCATGCTGAGCTTTGCCGGCATGGCCATGACCCAGGCCGTGGCCTCTGCCGCCACCTGCACCCTGGCGGTGGCGGTGTCCGGCACCCTGTCCTACGCCGTCAGCGGCCTGCATCAACAGGGGCTGCCGGCCGGCAGCCTGGGTTTCCTCTACCTGCCGGCGCTGCTGGCCCTGCTGCCTGGCGCCTTCTTCATGGCACCGCAAGGGGTCAAGCTGCTGCACAAGGTGCCGGCCCACAAGATAAAAATGGGTTTTGCCGTCCTGCTGGTGCTGGTGGGGCTGGATATGTTGTTTAACTAGGAAGTGTTATGTCCACACCTTTGCATTTTCCCAATTTCGATCCGGTGATCGTCCACCTCGGCCCCCTGGCCGTGCGTTGGTATGGCCTGATGTACCTCATCGGTTTCTTTGCGGCCCTGTACCTGGCCAACCGCCGCGCCGACAAGCCGGGTTCCGGCTGGACCCGCCAGGAAGTGAGCGACCTGCTCTTCTACGGCTTCCTGGGGGTGGTGATCGGGGGCCGCATCGGCTACGTCATCTTCTACCACTTCGATCTTTTCCAGGCCAACCCTCTCTACCTGTTCCGGGTGGACCAAGGCGGCATGTCCTTCCACGGCGGCCTGATGGGGGTGATCACCGCCATGGCCTATTTCGCCAAGAAGACCAAACGCACCTTCCTGACCATAGGTGACTTCGTGGCCCCCCTGGTCCCCATCGGCCTCGGCATGGGCCGCCTTGGCAACTTCATCAACGGCGAGCTGTGGGGCCGCCCCACTGACCTGCCCTGGGGCATGATCTTCCCCACCGGCGGTCCTATACCGCGCCACCCCAGCCAGCTTTACGAGGCGACCCTGGAAGGCCTGGTGCTCTTCCTTATCCTCTGGTTCTACTCCGCCAAGCCGCGCAACCGTGGCAGCATCTCCGGCCTCTTCCTGTTGCTCTACGGCTGCTTCCGTTCCCTGGTGGAGTTCGTACGTGAGCCGGACCCACAGCTGGGCGAACTGGGCGGCTTCATCACCATGGGCCAGGTGCTGTCCCTGCCGATGATACTGGCCGGTATCGCCATGCTGATCTGGAGTGCCAAGAAGGGGGGCAAGGCATGAAGGCCTATCTCGACCTGATGCAGAAGATCCTCGACGAGGGGGCCGAGAAAGAGGACCGCACCGGTACCGGCACCCTGTCCATTTTCGGCCACCAGATGCGCTTCAACCTCCAGGAGGGCTTCCCCCTGGTGACTACCAAGAAGTGCCACCTGCGCTCCATCATCGTTGAGCTGCTGTGGTTCCTCAAAGGGGACACCAACATCGCTTACCTCAAGGAGCAGGGCGTTTCCATCTGGGACGAATGGGCGGACGAAAACGGCGACCTGGGGCCCGTCTACGGTGCCCAGTGGCGCAGTTGGCCCAGTGCCGACGGCCGCCATATCGACCAGCTCAGCCAGGTCATGGAGCAGCTTCGCAGCAATCCCGATTCGCGCCGCCTCATCGTTTCCGCCTGGAACGTGGGAGAGCTGGACAAGATGGCCCTGGCCCCCTGCCATGCCTTCTTCCAGTTCTACGTGGCGGGCGGCAAGCTGTCCTGCCAGCTGTACCAGCGCAGCTGCGACGTCTTCCTGGGGCTGCCCTTCAACATCGCCAGCTACGCCCTGCTGACCCACATGGTGGCCCAGCAGTTGGGCCTGGAAGTGGGCGACTTCGTCTGGACCGGCGGCGACGTGCACCTCTACAGCAACCACCTGGAGCAGGCCAGGCTGCAGCTGACCCGCGAGCCCAGGGCTCTGCCCAAGCTGGTGATAGGACGCAAGCCGGACAGCCTCTTCGACTACCGCTTCGAGGACTTTGCCATAGAGGGCTACGATCCCCACCCCCATATCAAGGCCCCCGTGGCCATCTGAAGAAAGCCGCCCAGCGCGGCTTTCTTTTTGGGACTACACTTCGGCTATTTCTGATGTTTAAGGTGGGATAAAGGTATTTTTCTTTATAAAATTCTGCCTTAGTCTGGCCTGATTGGATGCTGCCAGGAGGATAACGCCGCTGATGACCCAAACCCTGAAGTCCCTCTTTGCCCCTGAAACCCGGGGCGGAACCCTGCTGATCCTGGCGGCCGTCCTGGCCATGGTGCTGGCCAACTCCCCCCTGGCCCATTACTACCAGGCTTGGCTGGACACGCCCCTGGTGGTGCAGGCGGGTCCCCTGGTGGTGAACAAGCCTTGGCTGGCCTGGGTCAACGACGGCCTCATGGCCATCTTCTTCCTGACCATAGGGCTTGAGGTCAAGCACGAGATGCGCCATGGCGCCCTGTCCAGCCCCTCCAAGGCGGTGCTGCCGGTGATCGCCGCCGTCGGCGGCATGCTGGCGCCGGCCCTGGTGTTCCTGGCCTTCAACGGCGGTGACGCCGTCAACCGCCAGGGCTGGGCCATACCGGCCGCCACCGATATCGCCTTCGCCTTGGGTGTCCTGGCGCTGCTGGGCAGGAGGGTGCCGCCGGCGCTGAAGGTCTTCCTGCTGGCCCTGGCCATCATCGATGACCTGGGGGTCATCGTCATCATCGCCCTTTTCTATACCAGCGATCTCTCTACCCTCAGCCTGGCGGTGGCTGGTGCAGCCATAGCGGTGTTGGCGCTGCTGAACCTGCTCAAGGTCCGCCGCCTTCTGCCCTACCTGCTGGTGGGGGCCGTGCTCTGGGTGAGCGTGCTCAAGTCAGGCGTCCATGCCACCTTGGCGGGGGTCATTGTCGGCTTCCTCATCCCCCTGGAGGTGGATGGTGACAGGCCGGCCCATCGCCTGGAAAAACTGCTGGGCGAGTACACGGCTGTGCTGATCTTGCCGCTGTTCGCCCTGGCCAATGCCGGTGTGTCCCTGCAGGGCCTGAGCCTGGGTAGCCTGATGGCGCCCCTGCCGCTCGGCATCATGCTGGGGCTTTTCATCGGCAAACCTTTGGGGGTGTTCAGCGCTACCTGGCTGGCGGTCAAGAGTGGCCTGGCCAAGTTGCCGGAGGGCACGGGCTGGCGGCAGCTCTTCGCGCTGTCGGTGCTGTGTGGCATCGGTTTTACCATGTCCATGTTCATCGCTTCCCTGGCCTATCAACATGAGCACCTGAGTTACGACACCTACTCGCGGCTGGGGATATTGGCCGGTTCCACCTTTGCGGCCCTGCTGGGCTATTGGCTGATGAAGGGCGCCCTGGCCAAGGGCGCTGTCCCAACACAAGAGCGTGAGGCCGACAGTGGCACATCTTAACTACAACCATCTCTATTACTTTTGGATGCTGGTCCGCAAAGGCTCCCTGGCCGCGGCCGCCGAGGCCCTCTGCGTGACCCCCCAGACCATCTCGGGCCAGCTGAAATTGCTGGAAGGGCGCATGGGGCCGCTGCTGACCAAGCGCGGTCGCCGCCTGGACACCACAGAGCTGGGGCGCATGGTGTTCCGCTATGCCGACCGCATGTTCAACCTCTCCTATGAGCTTATCGACATCCTCGACTACCAACGCCACGAGTCGGTGCGCTTCGACGTGGGGGTGGCGGACGCCCTGTCCAAATGGGTGGTGGCGCTGCTGCTGCGGGTGGCCTCGCCGCCGGACATGGAAGTGGCCCTGAGCTGCTACGAGTCCCGCCACGAGCTGCTGCTGGACGAACTCAAGAGCCACAAGCTGGACATGATCGTCTCGGACTGCCCCATCGACTCGGCGGCCGAGCCCGGCCTTCATTCCCGGGCCATCGCCGATTACCCCCTGGCCTTTTTCTGCGGCGACAAGCTGGAGCTGCCTTTCCCTGCCTGCCTGGAAGAGCGCCCCCTGCTGCTGCCCAGCCGCAAGACGGCGGTAGGCCGGGATCTCAAGAACTGGCTGGACGAGCAGGGCCTCAACCCCAGCATCGGCGGCGAGTTCGACGACTCCGGCCTGATGCAGGCCTTCGGCGCCGTAGGCAAGGAGATCTTCGTGGCGCCTGCCGTGAACAACGAAGAATTCGAGCGGCGCTTCGCCGTCCACTGCCTGGGGCAGATAGAGGACGTCAAAGAGCGCTACTACGTGATCTTCGCCGAGCGGATGATCCAGCATCCTGCCGTGGCCAGGCTCTGCAACCTGGACCTCGGCGCCCTCAAGTTCGACCGCTTCTTCGATCATTAAACTGTCAAAGGGGCCTGGCTAAATAGGGGGCAGCTTGGCAACAGGACGACCCCATGAAGCTGCAAAAGGCCCCCCAGGCCGCCCCTGAACTGGTCCACCTCGAGGCCCTGCTGGGCAAGGCTTCGGTCACGCCTTTGGATGCCGGTTGCCAGCCCTATCTGGCAGAGCGGCTGGAAGAGCTGGGCTTCATCGTGGAAAGGCTGCCCTGCCAGGGGGTGGACAACCTCATCGCCCGCCGCCCTGGCGTGCCCAGCCTGGCCTTCGCGGGCCACACCGACGTTGTGCCAGCCGGCCAGCACTGGCAGGTCCCCCCTTTCCAGCTCAGCGAGCTGGGTGGCTACCTCTACGGCCGGGGCATTGCAGATATGAAAGGCGGCATTGCCGCCTTTTTGGTGGCCGTGGAAAGGGCCCTGGCTACCGGCCACGAGCTGCCCGGCCTGATGCTGCTGCTGACCTCGGACGAGGAAGGGGAGGCGGAATTCGGCTCCCGCGTCATGGCCCAGCACCTCAAGACCCAGGGGTTGTTGCCGCCCTGGGTGTTGGTGGGGGAGCCAACGGCCCGCAGCCATAGCGGTGACACTTTGCGTGTCGGCCGTCGCGGCGCCGTTTCCGGCACTTTGCGCCTGTCCGGCCGGGCCGGGCACGTTGCCTACCTGCCGCCTACCGCCAACCTGCTGCACCGGGCCCTGGCGCTGGGCCAGCAGCTGGCGGCCCTGGAGTGGGACTCGGGGGCGCCGGACTTCCCCGGCACTGTGCTGCACGTCACAGGCCTGGAACACGGTGACTGGCTGGACAACGTCACCCCCTCCAGCGCCACCTTGAGGTTCAACCTGCGCTATTCCCACAAGACCAGCAAGGACGCCATCGATCAGCGGATCCGCGCCTTGGTGCCAGGTGATCTCGACTTCCAGCTGGATTGGGACAGGCCCTGCGAGCCCTATTTCAGCCTGTTCGGCGAGGCGCAGCCCAACTTCCTGACCCGGGTGGAGCGGGCCGTGTTCAAGGGCCTGGGCCAGTTCCCGGTGCTGTCCACCGCCGGCGGCGCCTCCGACGGCCGCTTCTTCAGCGCCCTTGGCTGCGAGGTGATAGAGCTGGGCCTGCCCAATGCCAGCATCCACCAGGCCAACGAGCGGGTGGAGAAGGGCGAGTACCTGCGCCTTATCGACATCTACCAGGCGTTGCTGGAAAGCCTCTGAGAAAAAGGCCCCGAAAGGGGCCTTGTCGTTTCTATAGCTCCGAAAGGGGCTTTGTTATTGCTCGCCGGCTTTGTGGGCGTCGATATAGCGGCCGCGCTTCTGGGGCTTGAGGGCCTGCACATCCACCGGTACCAGGCCGTCCACGCAGTTGGCCATGTCGGCAGGGTCTGTGCCGGGCACCTGATGAGAGCCCCGCTCGGGGCTTTGTTATTGCTCGCCGGCTTTATGGGCGTCGATATAGCGGCTGCGTTTCTGGGGCTTGAGGGCCTGCACGTCCACCAGTACCAGGCCGTCCACGCAGTTGGCAAAGTCAGGGTCTGTGCCGAAATCCAGGAAGCGCACGCCGCCCGGTTCACAGAGCTCGGCGTACTGCTTGTAGAGGGTGGGCACGGCCACGCCCATGGCGGCCAGCTTGTCCTTGAGCAGCACGAAGTCGTGCTTGTAGTCGTCGCCCTTGAAGGTGGCGGTGAGGTCGAGCAGGGTCTCGCCGGCCAGCTGATAGGGCCTGTGGTGGCGGGTGCCCAGGCTCTCCTGGCCGAAGTAGAGGCGGTAGAAGTAGACCATCAGATCCTGGGCCGCCGGCGGCAGGCTGGCGGACAGGGACACGGGCCCGAACAGGTAACGGTACCTGGGGTTGTCCGCCAGGAAGGCGCCTATGCCCATCCAGAGGTAGTCCAGGGCCCGCTTGCCCCAGTAGGCCGGCTGCACGAAGCTGCGGCCCAGCTCCAGGCCTTGCTCCAGGATGGTGTCCATCTCGGGGCCATAGTCGAAGAGGGTCTGGCTGTAGAGGCCTTCGCGGCCGAGTTGGGCGGCGTCGGCGAAGCGGTAGGCCCCGGCGATCTCCAGGCGTTTGGGATCCCAGAGCACCAGATGCAGGTACTGGGGGTCGAAGCGGTCGGTGTCGCGGCGCCGGCCTGTGCCTTCGCCGACGGCCCTGAAGGCGACTTCCCGCAGCCGGCCGATCTCGCGCATCAGGGGGCAGTCGTCCTGGTAGCGGTAGAGGTGGATCTGCATGCCGTCCGGGGTCTGGCCCAGCAGTTGGCAGCCTTGCAGCACGGCCAGCAGTGCCTGGCGGTCTTCGCGCTGGGCTATGGCGCTCTCTGTCTTGAACAGCAGCTTCTTGGGGGTGCCCAGGCGGTAGAGGTGTTTCTTGAACAGTTTGACCTGGGTGCGCAGGGGCAGGTCATGGATGCCGTCGAGCTGGCTGTGGGGGATCAGTTCCCCCACCTGCATCTGCAGCCGCTTGTGCTTCTGCTTGAACATCTCCTGCACCAGCAAGGTGGTGGCCAGGGGCTTGTACAGCATGGAGGTGGAGTAGAAGAGGGCGGAGTTCCGCGCCTCGACCCGGATCGGCAGTATCGGCGACTGGGTCTGGCGGGCCAGGCGCAGGAAGCCGGAGCGCCAGCGGGTGTCGCGCACCCCTTGGGGGCGCAACCGGGAGACCTCGCCGGAGGGGAAGATAATGACGGCACCGTTCTGGCCCAAGTGCTCCCGTATGGCCTGGTATTGGCCCTTCTGGGTGCTGCCCACCATGTTGTTGACCGGGCAGAGCAGGTTGCGCAGGGGCTCTATTTCGCTCAGCAGGGCATTGGCGACGACCTTGACGTCGCGGCGTACCTCGCCGATGAGTTTGAGGAGGGCCAGGCCGTCCAAGGTGCCTATGGGGTGGTTGGCGATGATCACCACCCGGCCGCTAGCGGGAATGCGCTCCTTCTCGCGGTCGGCGACCCTGTAGCCGAAGTCGAAGTAGTCCAGCACCCCTTCCACGAAGTCCCAGCCCTTGACGTTGGGGTAGGCCTTGTCGAATTCCTGAAAGTCTTTCTCGTGCAGGAGTTGGCGCAATACCGGGGTCAGCACCTTCTTGTAGGGGGCCTGGGGGAAATAGCGCTCCAGTACGTTTTCGACGCTGAACATGGGCTTTCTCTCTGGCGTATCTGCCGACAGCCTAGAGAGCCAATGTGGCGTTTCCCTAACAGGGTGGTGACGCTTTTGTGACCGTTCAGGCGGCCCTGGCCACCAGGCCGGCACGGGCGGCCAGCAGCTGGCGCTGTTCTGTCCAGTGGATGAGCTCCAGCCGGCCTTCGCTGGTCTCGGCGATAAAAGAGCAGCTGTCGACGAAATCGCCGGTGTTGAGGTAGAGCAGCCCTTCCACTTCCTCCAAGGCCGGCTGATGGATGTGGCCGAGGACGATGCCGTCGCAGCCCTCAAGGCGGGCTGCCTGGAGGGCGGCCTGGCGGTAGCGGTGGATGGCGGCCTGGGCCTTGCCGATACGGCTCTTGATGTAGCCGGCCAGGGACCAGTAGGGCAGGCCGAAGCGCTTACGGGTCCACTGGCAGCTGCGGTTGAGCCACATCAGCAGGTCGTAGCCGAGGTCGCCCACCATGGCTTCGAAGCGGCCCAGGCAGACGGCGGCGTCGAACTCGTCGCCGTGGGTCAGCAGCAGGGTTCGGCCGTCCTTGAGGCGGTGGCGGCCGCGCAGCCGCATCTCGAAGCGGTCGAAGGCCCGGCCACAGAAGCGGCGCAGTGGTTCGTCATGGTTGCCGGGGATATAGACGACCCGGGTGCCGGCCTGGGCATGGCGTTCCAGTTCGAACAGCACCTGGGAGTGGCTGTGGGGCCAGTGGCTGCCCCGGCTCATGGCCCAGAGGTCGATGACGTCCCCCAGCAGGTAGATGGTCTCGGCCTGCAGCTCCTGGAGCAGCGCGACCAGGTAGTCGGCCTGGCAATCCCTGCTGCCGAGGTGCAGATCGGAAAGGAAGACGGCGCGATGGGGCTGGCTCATGTGGTCTCTCCCGAACTCAGTCGGGGATCAGCCTAGGTGGGAGGGATGACAGTGCCTTGACGGTGCCGTGACCATTGTTTGACCAAATAAAAAAGACCCGCCGAAGCGGGCCCTTTGCTTATTCGCCGAAATCCCCCTCGGGGATGGGGCGCAGCGGGCTGTCGTTCTGGGCAGCCAGGTAGACGGTGGAGACCCAGGCGGCCAGATTCTGGGCAAGCTCCGCCGGCACTATCTTGTTGAGGGTGTCGTCTGCCGTGTGGTGGTAGTCGAAGTAGTGAGTGCCGTCTTGGCGCAGGCTCACCACGGGCACCCCAAAGGCGGGCATCAGGCTGACTTCGGAACCGCCGCCGGCCTGGTTGCTGCCTACATCGACGCCGATGGGACCCAGCACCTTGTTGAGGGCGGCGCTGAGGTCATCGCCTTTGGGCCCGAAGCGGGTGTCGATGCGGTAGATGCGCCCGGCACCGAAGTCGGACTCGCCGGCCAGCACGTGCTTGGCCAGATCGGTGTCCTTATGCTGAGCCACGTAGGCCTTGCCGCCGAAGAGGCCCACTTCCTCGGCCGCGAAGAAGACGACGCGGATGGTGCGCTTGGGCCGCCGGGGGAGATCCTTGATCAGTTTGCCGGCGGCGGCGGCCAGGGCTATGCCGGCGCCGTCATCGATGGCGCCCTGGCCTTCGTCCCAGGAGTCCAGGTGGCCGGCGATCAGCACTATCTCGTCCGGCTTCTCGCTGCCGGTTACTTCGGCGATGACGTTATGGACAGTGGTTTCGGGGCCGGGTTTGGCGGTCATCTCCAGATGCAGCCTTACCGGCTTGCCTTCCTTGACCATGGCCTCGAGCAGGTTGGCATCCGGCACCGCCACGGCGGCGGCGGGGATCTTCTCGACGTCATCCTGGTAATGCATCATGCCGGTGTGGGGAAAACGGCTGAGGCCGGTACCGACCGAGCGGATCAGCACCGCCTTGGCACCCAGCTTGGCCGCCTCTATGGCGCCGCGGCTGCGGGCGCCGACAGTGGTGCCGTACTGGAAGCCGTCTTGGGCGCGGGCCATGCGCTTGTTGATGAAGACGATCTTGCCTTTGACCTCTTTAGGGTCGGCGGCCTTGAGGTCGTCCAGGCTGTCGAAGAAGGCCACCTCGGCGTCTATGCCCTTGGCGTCTGTGCCCACTGAATTGCCGAGGGCGGTGATGGCCAGGTGCTGGCGGTAGGGGGCTTCGATTTCGGCGTGGATGGTGCCGCGCGTCCAGGTGGGGATGGTCAGGGCTTCGGTGTAGACTTTGTCAAAGCCCAGGCTCTTGAGCTTGGCAACAGCCCAATCTTCTGCTTTTTTATTGTTTTCAGAACCGGCCAGGCGGGGGCCAACTTCCACCACCAGGGATTTGACCAGGTCATAGGCCAGGGGGCTGGACAGGGCTTGGTCACGGAGTTTCTGGGCGGTCTGGATGTCCTGCTCGGTCACGGCGGCCGCGGCCGGCAGCGAGGCGATGAGCAGGGAGGCGAGCAACTTGCGCATGGGCATTCCCTTTAGTTCAGTCAAGCTTCAGCTAATGCGCGGTTAACTTAACATGCCGTCCATTTTCTGTGTTGTAGTAAACGACAGGCGGTGGACGTTTTGCGTTGGCTATCAAAAGGAGATGTTGCATGACGTATTGCAATGAGAGCTTGTTGGAAAGGACCAGCCCTGCAGTAACCCTGCTGAAAGCCATGGCCAACGAAAGGCGCTTGTGCATTCTTAAAAACCTTCAGGAAGGGGAACTGTCAGTGGGTGAGCTCAATGAAAGGCTCAACCTCAGTCAGTCCGCCCTCTCCCAACATCTGGCCTGGCTTCGCCGGGACGGATTGGTTCGGACGCGCAAGGAAGCTCAGACCGTTTTCTATTCGTTGCAGAGTGACGAGGCGGAGAGGGTCATCGAACTGTTGGACAGGCTGTTCATCCAGGTAAGTGCCTGAAAATAAAAAAACCGGCGTAAGCCGGTTTTTTTTAGCTCAGCGAAGCTGACCTTAAAGGGCGTTGATCTGCGCGTTCAGACGAGCCTTGTTACGGGCTGCAGCGTTTTTGTGGATCAGGCCTTTGGTCGCCATGCGATCGATGATCGGCTGGGCAGTGTTGAAAGCTTCTTGAGCAATGGCCTTGTCGCCGGTGGCGATGGCGGCACGTACCTTCTTCACGAAGGTGCGCAGCATGGAACGACGGCTGGCGTTGTGCTGACGACGCTTCTCAGCCTGGATCGCGCGCTTCTTCGCAGACTTGATGTTAGCCAAGGTCTAACTCCTAAAATTCGGTAGGTCCAATATTAAAAGGCCACGGAATATGCCCGTTTTGGGCGCCTTTGTCAAACAGATCGGCCAAAAATTGCGCCGCCGTCCGTCGTTGGCATCCGTGGTCATACAGCGATAAGATGGGCCGCATTCTAGCAGAATTCCAGCCTCCGCCTATAGGCTTTTTCGTCAAAGGACGTCCCTTGAGCCGTAAACTCCTCAAAGCCAGCGCCGTGGTCAGCTTCATGACCCTTATCTCCCGTGTGCTTGGCTTGGCCCGCGACGTAGTGATCGCCAACCTGCTTGGCGCCGGCAATGCCGCAGACGTCTATTTCTTTGCCCAGAAGATCCCCAACTTCCTGCGCCGCCTCTTCGCCGAGGGGGCCTTCTCCCAGGCCTTCGTGCCGGTGCTGGCGGACGTGCAGCAGAACCAGGGCGAGGATGCCATGCGCGCCCTGGTGGCCAGGGTTGCCGGCACACTGGGCGCCATCATTACCGGGGTGACAGTGCTGGGCATCGTCGGTTCGCCGGTGCTGGCCATGCTGTTTGGCACCGGCTGGTTCGTGGCTTGGGTTCATGGTGAGCCGGACGGCGCCAAGTTCGAGCTGGCCGCCCTGATGCTGAAGATCACCTTTCCATATCTTTGGTTCATCAGCCTGACGGCCCTGGCCGGTGCCGTGCTCAACACCCTGGGCCGTTTCGCGGTGGCCGCCTTCACCCCCGTATTCCTGAACGTGGCCATCATCGCCTGCGCCATCTGGCTGGCGCCGCACCTGGCCCAGCCGGAGATAGGCCTGGCCTGGGGCGTTTTCCTCGGCGGCGTCATCCAGATGCTGTTCCAGGTGCCCTTCATGTACAAGGCGGGCTTCCTGGTAAGGCCGCGCTGGGCCTGGCATGACGAAGGGGTGGCGCGGATCCGCAAGTTGATGATCCCGGCGTTGTTCGGGGTCTCGGTCAGCCAGATCAACCTGCTGTTGGATACCTTCATCGCCTCCTGGCTGGTGGGGGGGTCCATCTCCTGGCTCTATTACTCCGACCGGCTGCTGGAATTCCCCCTGGGCCTGTTCGGTATCGCCATCGCCACCGTCATTCTGCCCAGCCTGTCGCGGCGCCATGCCGGCAAGGAAGCCGACGCCTTTGCCCACACCATGGACTGGGGGGTACGGATGATACTGCTGCTGGGGCTGCCGGCGGCGGCCGGCATGATAGTGCTGGCGGCGCCGCTGCTGATGGTGCTCTTCCTGCACGGTGCCTTCGATACCCATGCCGCCCTGGGGGCATCCCATGCCCTCTGGGCCTACGGTACCGGCCTGGTGGCCTTCATGATGATCAAGGTGCTGGCCCCCGGCTTCTACGCCACTCAGGACACCAAGACCCCGGTCCGCATCGGCATCATCGCCATGGTCTCCAACATGGTGCTCAACATAGCGCTGGCCAGCCTGCTGGGTGAAAAGCTCGGTTATATCGGGCTGGCGGCGGCCACCTCCATGTCGGCTTTCCTTAATGCCGGCCTGCTGGGCGCCGGCCTCTGGCGGCGCCATATCTACAGGCCGGGCCGGCTGACCTGGCTGACCCTGGGCCGCATACTGTTGGCTACCGGTGCCATGGTGGCAGTGCTGTCCTGGTTCAATCCCGGCCTCGACGCCTGGCAGCAGGCCCATACGGCCAAGCGTGCCCTCTGGCTGGTGGGGCTCATCGGCAGTGGCGCCCTGACCTATGGGGCGACACTGCTGATCGTCGGCTTTCGGCCCCGTCACCTGAAGGCGGGTAGCCAGTCCTGACGATGGACGGGTGAAGAGTGCGGCCCTGTTGGGTATAATCGGGCGATTTCTCAGGCAAGCTGGCAGTATTCATGGAGCTTATTCGCGGACTTTATAACGTCCGACCCCATCACCACGGCTGTGTGCTGACCATCGGCAACTTCGATGGCGTACACCTGGGCCACCAGGCGGTATTGGGCAAACTGATTGAAAAAGCTCGTGAATTGCAGCTGCCTGCGACAGTGATGCTGTTTGAGCCCCAGCCACTGGAGCTGTTCCTGGGGGAAAAGGCGCCGGCCAGGTTGTCGCGGCTGCGTGACAAGGTGGCGGCGCTTCGGGCGCTCGGCATGGACAGGGTGATAGTGGAACCCTTCACCCCCCACTTTGCCTGCCTGGCGCCCCAGGACTTTATCGAACAGCAGCTGGTGGCCCGCCTTGGCGTGAAATTCCTGGTGGTGGGAGACGATTTTCGTTTCGGCCACAAGCGCGGTGGCGATTTCGCCCTGCTGAGCGAGGCCGGCGCCCGCCACGGTTTCACCGTCACCAGCACCGACAGTTTCTGCCTAGTGGATGACAGGGTGTCCAGCACCCGTATCCGCGAGGCCTTGGCCGCTGACCGGCTGGCTGACGCCGAGTCCATGCTGGGCCGGCCTTACAGCATCAGCGGCCGGGTCCATCATGGCGCCAAGAAGGGGCGGACCCTGGGGTTTCCCACCGTCAACCTGCCCCTTAAGCGCAAGGTCAGTCCCTTGAACGGCGTTTTTGCCGTGGACGTGCTGGGAGCGGCCGATACTGCCTGGCCCGGCATTGCCAACATTGGCGTCAAGCCCACCGTCAATGGCACAGTACCGACACTGGAAGTCCATTTGTTGGATTTCGACGGCGACCTTTATGGTTGCCAACTGGAAGTGGTATTAAGGAAGAAGCTGCGCGACGAACAGAAATTCGCCTCCCTGGAGGCGTTGCGCAGCCAGATCGAGAAGGACGAGCAAGCCGCTCGTGTGTTTTTTGCCCATCGAAAGCAATCTCTTGAGTGATCCCAGACATGCGTGACTACAAAGCCACCCTGAACTTGCCGGAAACGGCCTTCCCCATGCGCGGCAACCTGGCCCAGCGCGAGCCCGAAATGCTGAAGAACTGGGAGGCCGCCGACATTTATGGGGAAATTCGCAAGGCGCGCGAAGGGCGGGATCAGTTCATCCTGCACGACGGCCCTCCCTACGCCAACGGTGACATCCACCTGGGCCACGCCGTCAACAAGATCCTCAAGGACTTCATCGTCAAGTCCAAGACCCTGGCCGGCTTCGACGCCCCCTATGTGCCGGGCTGGGACTGCCACGGCCTGCCCATAGAACACAAGATCGAGACGCTGCATGGCAAACAGCTGGGTGGCGAGAAGACCCGCGAGCTGTCCCGCGCCTATGCCGCCGAGCAGGTCGAAGGGCAGAAGGCCGGCTTCAAGCGCCTGGGCGTCTTCGGTGAATGGGACAACCCCTACCTCACCATGAACTTCGCCAACGAGGCCGGTGAGATCCGCGCCCTGGCCAAGATGGTGGAAGCTGGCTACGTCTTCAAGGGCCTCAAGCCCGTCAACTGGTGTTTCGATTGCGGCTCTGCCTTGGCCGAGGCCGAGGTGGAGTACCAGGACAAGAAATCCGACACCATAGACGTGGCCTTCCCGGTGGAAGACGCGGACAAGCTGGCCGCCGCCTTCGACCTGCCCGGCCTCGACAAGCCGGCCGCCATCGTCATCTGGACCACCACCCCCTGGACTATCCCAGCCAACCAGGCCCTGAACGTGCATCCCGAGCACCAGTACGCCCTGGTGGATACCGGTGAGCGCTACCTGGTGCTGGCCTCCGAACTGGTCGAATCCTGCCTGCAGCGCTTCGGTCTGGAAGGCAAGGTGTTCGCCACCACCACCGGTGAGAAGCTGGAGCTGATCCGCTTCCGCCACCCCTTCTTCGACCGCCTGTCGCCGGTGTTCCTGGCCGACTACGTGGAAATGGACGCCGGTACCGGCATAGTCCACTCGGCCCCGGCCTACGGTGAGGACGACTTCCACAGCTGCAAGCGCTACGGCATGACCAACGACGACATCCTCAACCCGGTACAGGGTGACGGCGTCTACGTGGACGACCTGCCGTATTTCGGCGGCCTCAAGATCTGGGACGCCAACCCCAAGATCGTCGAGAAGCTGCGTGAGTCCGGCAACCTGCTGGACCACAAGCGCATCCAGCACAGCTACATGCACTGCTGGCGCCACAAGACCCCGGTCATCTACCGCGCCACCGCCCAGTGGTTCGTGGGCATGGATCACAAGGGCACCGACGGCAAGACGCTGCGTGAGACGGCCCTGGCCGCCGTCGAAGACACCCAGTTCGTGCCTGCCTGGGGCAAGCCGCGCCTGCACAACATGATCGCCGGCCGTCCCGACTGGTGTATCTCCCGTCAGCGCAACTGGGGCGTGCCCATTCCCTTCTTCCTGCACAAGGCCACCGGCGAGCTGCACCCCAACACCCTGGGGCTGATGGAAGCAGTGGCCAAGCGCGTGGAAAAAGAGGGTATCGACGCCTGGTTCAAGCTGGATGCCGCCGAGCTGCTGGGGGCGGAAGCCGACCAGTACGACAAGATCGCCGACACCCTGGATGTCTGGTTCGACTCCGGCACCACCCACTGGCACGTGCTGCGTGGCTCCCACCCGCTGGGCCATAAGAGTGGCCCCATCGCCGATCTCTATCTGGAAGGCTCAGACCAGCACCGCGGCTGGTTCCATTCTTCCCTGCTGACCGGTGCCGCCATCGACGGCCATGCCCCCTACAAGGCGCTGCTGACCCACGGCTTCACCGTCGACGCCCAGGGCCGCAAGATGTCCAAGTCCCTCGGCAACGTGGTGGCGCCCCAGAAGGTGATGGATACCCTGGGCGCCGACATACTGCGCCTCTGGGTGGCATCCACCAACTACACGGCAGAGATGACGGTCTCCGACGAGATCATCAAGCGTGCCGCCGATGCCTACCGCCGCATCCGCAACACCGGCCGTTTCCTGCTGGCCAACATGAGCGGTTTCAACCCCGAAACCGATCTGGTGGCCCTGGACCAGATGGTGGCCCTGGACCGCTGGATGGTGAGCCGCGCCGCCAAGCTGCAAAAGGAAATCACCCAAGCCTACGGCGACTACCAGTTCCACCTGGTCTACCAGAAGCTGATGCATTTCTGCTCTATCGAGCTGGGCAGCTTCTACCTGGATGTGATCAAGGACCGCCAGTACACCGCCAAGACCGACAGCAACGCCCGCCGTTCCTGCCAGAGCGCCCTCTACCTCATCTGTGAAGGACTGGTGCGCTGGATGGCGCCGGTGCTGAGCTTCACCGCCCAGGAGATCTGGGAAGCCATGCCGGGCCAGCGTGACCGCTTCGTGTTCACCGCCGAATGGTTCGAGGGCCTGGCCGAGCTGGACGATATCGCCGAACTGGGCGACGAATTCTGGCTGGAGCTGCTGGCCGTGCGTGACGAGGTGAACAAGGCCCTGGAACTGGCCCGTAAGGACGGCCAGATCGGTGGCCCCCTGGACGCCAGCGTCACCCTCTACTGCGGTGAGGAGCTCAAGGAACGCCTGGCCAGCCTGGGTGAGGAACTGCGCTTTGCGCTGCTGACCTCCGGCGCCAAGCTGGTGGTGGGCACCAACGAGGCGGCCTGGCAGAGCAGCGAAATCAAGGACTTTGCCGTGCTGGTGGAGAAGGCTGAGGGTGATAAGTGCGAGCGCTGCTGGCACCACCGCCTGGATGTGGGCCAGAACCCCGAGCATCCCGGTATCTGCATCCGCTGCGTGACCAACGTGGACGGCGAAGGCGAGCAGAGGTTCTTCGTATGATGGCCTCCGGCCTGCGCTGGCTGTGGTTGACGGCGGTGGTGATCGCCGTCGACCTGGCGACCAAATATGCGGTGTTGGACGCCTTTGCCCTCTACGAGCGCAAGGTGCTGACCGGTTTCTTCAGCTTCACCTATGTGCGCAACTACGGCGCCGCCTTCAGCTTCCTGAGCGACGCCGGCGGCTGGCAGCGCTGGTTCTTCACCGCCTTGGCGGTGGGGGTCAGCCTGGGGCTGCTGTGGTGGATGCGTCGCCTGCCCGCCGGTGACAAGCTGCAGGCCGGCGGCTCGGCCCTCATCATCGGCGGGGCCCTCGGCAACCTCTACGACCGCATGGTGCACGGTTATGTCGTGGATTTCCTGGACTTCCACCTGGGCCACTGGAGCTGGCCGGCTTTCAACGTGGCGGACTCCGCCATCTGCGTCGGCGCCGCCCTGCTGGTGCTGGCCTCCTTTCGTAAAGAAGACAAGGCAAGATGAGCAACCCTATCAGTGCAAGCAGTGAAGTCGTGATGCACTTCACCATCAAGCTCAGCGACGGCAGCGCCGCCGACAGTACCAAGGTCAACGGCAAGCCCGCCAAATTCCGCATGGGCGACGGCAGCCTCACCGATAATTTCGAGAAATGCCTGCTGGGCCTCAGCTCAGGTGAGCAGAAGAGCTTCGTGCTGGAGCCCCAGGACGCCTTCGGTGAGCCCAACCCGGACAACATCTACCATGTGGACAGGGCCAAGTTCGCCGACGAGCTGCCGGAAGAGGGCGCCGTAATGCTGTTCGAGCAGCCCAACGGCAGCGAAATCCCCGGCATCATCCGCGCCGTGGCCGGTGACTCTGTCACCGTCGACTTCAACCACCCCCTGGCGGGTCAGACCCTGACCTTCGAGGTGGAGATCATCGAGGTAAGAGACTGATGCAGATCCTCCTCGCCAATCCCCGCGGCTTCTGTGCCGGCGTGGACCGCGCCATCAGCATAGTGGAGCGGGCTCTGGAGCTGTTCGGCGCCCCTATCTATGTGCGCCATGAAGTGGTGCACAACAAGTACGTGGTGGGCTCCTTGCGCGACCGCGGTGCCGTCTTCGTGGACGAACTGGATGAGGTGCCGGATGACGCCATCGTCATCTTCAGCGCCCACGGCGTCTCCCAGGCGGTGCGCAACGAGGCCAAGGAACGCGGCCTGCGTGTTTTCGATGCCACCTGCCCGCTGGTGACCAAGGTGCATATGGAAGTGGCGAGGGCCTCGAAGAAAGGCCTGGAGACCATCCTCATCGGCCATGCCGGCCACCCCGAGGTGGAAGGCACCATGGGCCAGTACCACAGCAGTGAAGGCGGCATCTACCTGGTGGAGTCCCCCGAGGATGTGCAGCGCCTTGCGGTGAAGGATCCGGGCAACCTTTGTTTCGTGACCCAGACCACATTGTCGGTCGATGACACCTCCGATGTCATAGACGCTTTGCGGGCCCGCTTCCCTGAGATCGAAGGCCCCCGCAAGGACGACATCTGCTATGCCACCCAGAACCGCCAGGATGCGGTGCGGGCCCTGGCCCACCAGGCCCAGCTGGTGCTGGTGGTGGGTGCCAAGAATTCCTCTAATTCCAATCGCTTGCGTGAACTGGCCGAGAAGGTGGGCGCCCGTGCCTTCCTTATCGATACGGCCGAGGATATCGACGTCAGCTGGCTGGAAGGGGTAACGGCTGTAGGGGTGACCGCCGGCGCCTCTGCCCCCGAGATACTGGTTCAGCAAGTGATTGAAAAACTGAAGACTTGGGGCGGCCAGGACGTCGTAGAGACCCAGGGCAGGGAAGAAAACATTGTTTTTGCAGTGCCAGCCGAATTGCGCTGAAAAACTAAGCAACCCGGCAGGGACGTCGGGTTTAAATGCCGTTCATCCTTTTGCCGCGTTTTTGCTACATTCCACCCTCGGCTTATTAAGTTTCTGTTAAAACGCCACTGCCTGAGGGAAATGCCGTGTCCACAAGCTATCGTCATTCTCGTGGTTTCTCCCTGCTGGAAGTCCTGGTCGCCCTGGTGGTGCTCAGCTTTGGCATTCTGGGAGCCGTGGCCATGCAGCTGGCCGCAAAACGCGGCAGCTTCGGCGCCCTGGAAAAGACCCAGGCGACCTTCCTTGCCAACGATTACATAGAGCGGGCCAGGGGCAACGCCCTTGGCCTGACCGCCTATGCCGGCACCCTGGGTTCCGGCCAGACAGTGGCCTCTGCCAGCAGCTGCAGCCGTGCCAGCACCTGTAGCAGCGCTGCCCTGGCGGCCTGGGATCGCTATCAATGGAACCAGGAGCTGTTGGGGGCAAGGACCAAGGAAGCCGGCAGTAACCTGCCGGTGCTGGAAAATGCCGTCGGTTGCGTTTCAGTGGCGGCTAACCTGATCACTGTGACCCTGTCCTGGGATGGGGTCCAAGCCAGCTCGGATGGCTCTATCGACGGCAATTGTGGAACAGCGTCCAACAGGCGCCGCCAGGTACAGGTCAAGAGCGTGGTGTGGTGATGAACAGGCAGCAAGGTTTTTCCCTTATCGAATTGATGGTGGCCATGACCTTGGGTCTGATCATGGCCGCCGCCATCTCATCCGTTTTCGTAGCGTCCAAGCGCGGGGTGCGTTCTACCGAGCAAGTGGGAGAACTGCAGGAAAACGCCAGTTTCGCGCTGCGGATGATGGGCGACGACCTGCGCCAGGCCAACCTCCTTGGACTGATGACGGGCACGCCTTTGTTAGTGGGGCTTAACACCGACCTCAATGGCGTGGCAGTCGCATCCGACTGCCTGGGAGGGGGGATCAACAACGGTTCTCTGCCCCGCAATACGGCCCCGGCCGGCAGCTTCCAGATGCTCTGGGGCGGCATTGCCGCTACCGGCATCATGGCTTGCCTCACCGACGCCGTGAATGGCACCGACATTCTGCAGGTCAAACGTCTGGCTGGGCCCGCCGCCACCGCCGCTACCTGGCGCACCGATAGGCTCTACCTGCTGATGAACAGCAACAAGGCGGAATTCTGGCCCGGCACCACGGCCGGCCAGTTTCCAGCCGCCATCAACGAAGGCCAGTACTGGCCTTACCTGCACCACGTCTATTACATCGCCAACGAGACCAGAGGCAGCCTGACGGTGCCGGTGCTCAAGCGCCGTTACCTGACGGTGGACGGGACTGGTGCGCACATGGCGGACGAGACCCTGGTGGAAGGGGTGGAGCGTTTCCACGTCATGTACGGCATCGACACCGACAAGGACGGCATGGCGAATTTCTATTCCGGCGCCGAATCGGTGACGGATGCGGATTGGATAGGATCTTCTGGGCAAAGGGTGGTGTCGGCCAGGCTCTATGTGCTGGTCAGGACCCTGACCGAAGACAAGGACTACAGCGGCAGCATCAGCTATCAGCTTGGGGATCAGGCGGCTTACCTGCCCAACGATCATTACCGGCGCCTGCTGTTGCAGACCACGGTTAACCTGCCTAACCCGCAGTATCAGCAGCTCAGTCTGTAGGAGGGGGCCTTTATGAGAAGCAATCAAAGGGGACTGGTGCTGTTCGTGGCACTGATCTTTCTCCTGATCATCACCATCCTCGGGGTGGCGCTGCTCTCCAACAGCGCCATGGACGCCAAGATGGCTGGTGCCGCCAGCGACCGGACCGAGGCCCTGCAGGCCGCCAACGGTGTGTTGGATGATGTGCTGATGAATGCGGACACCAACAGGGCCTTTCTCAGCGACGCCAGCAGTTACAGTAGCGGCCTGACCATCGATACCAGCCTCAAAGATGAGGACGGCAACGCTCGCCAAGCTACTGTGCACTTCGACGGAGAGTCAAGCTGCCCCCGCAGCGAGAAGGGCACCGGTACCGACACCTTTGTCTGCCGTCACTTCCACGACAGTGCCGACGTCGCCTTCGGCCGGCGTAACCTGGCCAAAGTGGAAACAACCAACGGTATTTCCCAACCCTTGATAGCGCCGACAGGGAGCTGAGTGCATGAAAAAGTTCACCTTTATACTCGCCTTTCTGCTGCCTGTCTTGGCGGCGCCGCCGACATCGGCGGAGGACATCGACCTCTATGTGTTGCGTAACGGCGGCTCGGCCGGTTATCGCCCACAGCTGATGGTCATCTTCGACAACTCCGGCTCCATGTCCACTCAGTTGGACAGCGCCTATGACGAATACAATCCGTCCACGGTCTACGCCCCTGTGGATGCGGCGCACCAGTACCAGGACGACATCATCTATTACATCCCCAACGCCGAGTTGCCGGATGGCCTAACGGCGCCGCCCCTGGCCGACTTTGAGGCCAAGAAGCGCCGCTTCAATTACATCGAGGACGGCTGCTCCGCCAGCCTGGATCCCCTGAAGACGGTAGGCCGTTACTCCGGCGTCGTGAAGTATGTGCAGTACCAGGGTCGGTCAGGCCAATGGCTGCCTTTGCCGGACAACTCGGGCCTGGGCAACAAGCCGGTGGTTGACTGCCTGGACGACTTCATGAACGGCGACCAGACCAACGCTGCTGGCTACAACGCCGGTTGGCCCGCTTACAACCCGTCCAAGAACGGTGACCCTTACACCACCAATTTCTACATCAGCAATAACCGCGTCTACGGCGACAGCGATTTCTGGAACTTCTACCAGAACCGCAACGGCTTCACTCTTTTTACCGCCAATTACCTGCGTTACCTGGCCCAGATCCAGGCCGGCTGGCTGGACGGCCCCAAGTCACGCCTGGAGGTGGCCAAGGAGGCCGTTTCAGACATCGTCAATACCGCCCCCGGTGTGGATTTCGGCCTGACTGTCTTCAACTACAACAGTGACTGGTACGACTCCGGCGGCCGGGTGGTGCAGGCCATCAAGAAGCGCGACAACATGGTGGACTTCATAAACCAGGTCAACAGCCTCAACGCCGAGACCTGGACGCCCCTGTGCGAGACCACTTATGAAGTGATGCGCTACCTGAGCGGCCAGAGCGTCATTTTCGGCAACCGCGGCGGCAGTATGAAGCCCGCTAAGGATCCTACGGCGGAAGACGGTAACGGCAACTATGTGTCGCCCTTTACCACCTGCCAGGAAAAGATCTACGTGGTGCTGATCACCGACGGCGAGCCAACTCGTGATGCGGCGGCCGACACTGCCATCAAGGCCCTGCCCAATATCGGCAGTGCCTACACCTCCACCGCTGCAGATGGCACAACCACCACCACCATGCTGCCGGCTCTGGCGGGTTGGATGCACACCCAGGATCTGAACCCCAACCTGGCCGGCACCCAGACCATCGACATGTACACCATCGGCTTTGCCCTGGATGCAGGGGATAACGCCGAGCCGATATTGCAGGAAACGGCCAAACGCGGCGGCGGCCAGTACTTCTCGGCCAAGAAGGCCTCGGATCTGGCGGGCGCCCTGCAGAAGGTGTTGGCAGAGGTATCCACCAAGACCTCGGCCTTTACCTCGCCGTCCATAGCGGCCAATAACTTCGACCGGACCCGCTCCCTGGATTCCATCTACTACGCCATGTTCCTGCCCTCGGCCGGCCCGCGTTGGATTGGTAACATCAAGAAGTTACGGGTGACCAACAACGACGATATCGTCGACGTCAACGGCCTGTCGGCCATTACCGACTCGGGGGACATTAGCGACAGCGCCAAGACCTACTGGAGTTCGGTACAGGACGGTAACAACACGCGCGCCGGCGGTGTAAACCAGTATCTGGTGACCCAGGCCCAGGCCGGCACCCGCACCCTGCTGACCAATGCCAACGGCAGCCTCAAGCCCCTGACCAAGGCGACCCTGAACAGCATAGTGGCCAGTGATGACGCGCTGGCTACCGCCCTCAGCACCCCGAAAGAGGAAATAGTCAATACCTTGGACTGGCTGTACGGCGAGGATGTGGATGACGACGATCTGGATGGCAGTACCACCGACATCCGCGCCGACCTGATGGGCGACCCTCTGCACTCCAAGCCCTTGGCCATCAACTATGGCGGCGCCAACGGCGCCCATGACGTCCGGCTGTTGGTGGGCACCAACCAAGGGGCCCTGCACATGTTCCAGGACCTGGACAGCACAGCCAAAGAGGATTGGGCCTTCTTCCCCTATCAAGAGCTGCCCAAGGCTTATCAGCTCCGCCTCAATACCAATGGGGCTGCCAAGATCTACTCCATGGACGGCTCCCCGGTTGCCTACCTGCTGGACAACAACGACAACGGCATAGTGGAGCCTGCCAACGGTGACAAGGTCTGGACCTTCATCGGCCAACGCCGTGGCGGCCGGGCCTACTATGGCTTGGATATCAGCAGCCCAGACAGCCCCAGTTTCCTGTGGCGTATCGACAACAACAGCCCTGGCATGAGCGAGTTGGGCCAGACCTGGTCTACCCCTGTCGTGGCCCATATCCCGGGCCATACCGGCCCAGTGCTCATCTTCGGTGCTGGTTACGACGCCAGCACCGACAGTGCCGATGCCAGCACCGCCACCATGGGCAGGGGGATCTACATCATCGATGCCCATACCGGCGCCCTGGTGTGGAGTGCCACCCCGGCCGCTACCGGCGGCAGCAACCTGCATGTGGATTTCAAGGCGTCCTTCCCCAACAAGATTGGCACCCTGGACAGCGATGCCGACGGCCTGGTGGATAGGCTCTATGCCAGCGACACGGCTGGTAACATCTGGCGGGTGGACATGCCTTCGGCCACGCCCTTTGGCGGCAGCGACCCCTGGACCGTCTACCGGTTCGCCAGCCTGGGCGGCACCAACGCTACCGCCACCGATCGCCGCTTCTATGAAGCGCCGACCATAGTGCAAACCCAGTACACTCAGACGGTTACCGCTACCGTGACCAATCCCGATGGCAGCACCACCCAGCAGGTGACCACCCAGCCGTTGCCCTTCGACGCCGTCTTGCTGGGCACGGGCAAGCGGCCATCGCCCCTGAGTACAGACGTCTCCGATAAGCTGTTCATGCTGCGGGATACCAATATAGTGACGCACTCGGTGACGGCTGATACCACCCCAACGGCCATTGGTCTTGGAAACCTCTATGACATGAGCGGTCAGCCGTTCAGCAGCAGCATGACGGACGCCGAGCGCCAGACCCAGGAGTTGGCACTGGGCAGTGCCGAGGGGTGGTTCTTCAACCTGACCCACAGCGGTGAGAAATCCCTGGCGGCACCCCTGGTCATTGACGGCATCGCCTATTTCACCACCTTTACACCTCCCGGTGATGTGCCTGCCGATGCAAACAGCTGCCTGATCCCTGGCATGGGTCGTCTCTATGCCCTGGACCTGCATCATGGCTTCAATGCCTACAGTTGGGGTGTAGTGGAGATCCCTGGCAAGTTGCCCGATACGCCAGTGGTCCATGCCGGCCAGGACGAAAAAGGCAACAGCGTGATCCGTATCATCGGTGTTGGCAGGGTGAGTACCGGCGGCAGTGACGGTGCGAGCAAGCCAACGTTGCCGATCAACGTGTCCATGAATGCCGACCGTATCTACTACTACGTGAGTGAAAAATGAAGTCCGCCAATAGAGGCTTTACCCTGATCGAGTTGATGGTGACCGTAGCTGTGGTCGCCATCCTCGCCGCTATCGCCTACCCGGCCTACACCAGCTACCTGGCCAAGGGGAACAGGTCCGAGGCCCTGACAGAACTGATGCGTCTGGCCGGCATTGAGGAACAGTACAGACTCGATCACCGTACCTATACCGCCGACCTCACCAAAGTCGGGGGCAGTGCCAGCAGCTACACAGTGGCCAAAGGGACCTTCACCATATCGGCTTCCGCTGCCCGTGATACCTTGACACTGACCGCTACGGCGTCAAGCGGTCAGCAACAAAAGGACGGCAGTTGCGCCGTGCTTTCTATCGATGAGACTGGCCATAAAGCGGCCAAAGACAGCAGTGGAGGGGTTAGCGATGCGTGTTGGTAACTCTTGGCCGATACTGGCCCTTTTCCTGGCCGCGGGGGCCCTGGCAAAGAATGTCGAGTACAAGTGTTTCCTGGAAATGGGCGGTGCCAAGCCCGCCATAGTTCACTTTGTCCTGGACCAGGAGAAGGCCAAAAACCTGGCCTACAGCCTTCCTTACACCCGGTTGCACCTTAAGGGGGAGCCCATGGTGACCAAGGTCCACGAATGTGTGGCGGCCGACAGCGCTTTTTCCAGCGCTGCCGCCCGCAAATTGGAACAGCAACAGCCCCGCTAATTGCACTTCAGGGCGTTGCCGTTTCGGTCTTCCTTAGTTCCATCATGGTCGCTGTCCTCGGCGACCCGGCTACGCCCTGAAGCCTCTACTATGACGCCACTGTAAAGGCTGGCGTCGTTCCCATCACAAAGCACTATTGTCCCGGCTGAAGAGGCCAGTATGCCGTCTGCGGCATAACGGACACTGTTCTGGCTAAAGACCCGCTGTGCCGAAGAAGCCTCCAGTGTTGCCAGCACTTCTTCACCGCTGTCCTGGTCGCCGTTGCCATTGCTGTCGACAAAGACGCTCAACTGCCCCTGCCAGTTCGAGCCGCATTTGCCACTCGTAAGAGGGCAAACGACCACTGGCAGCTGATAATTGAGCGCATGATGACGCGCCGTTACCAGCAGAGATTGGATCTCGCTGGCTTGGGTGCTCAGGCTGTTATCTTTGAAAAAACGTGTTAACGACGGATAACTGATGGTGATCAGTATGGCGGCTACCGCCAAGGTGACCATCAGTTCCACCAAGGTAAACCCTCTTTCCCTCATGAGTGCCTCTCTTTATTGGATTATGGCTATCCCATGCTAACAAAAGATGGGGCATTCCTCAGTTATTCCAGCAGCTTGCCGGGGTTTTATTGTCGTTGTGATCCAAGGTCAGGCTGGTGCAGCCAGTATCGCTGGTTTGGGAGCCGGTAGCGGTGGCGGTGAAGGTATAGGTGCTGGCGGTGACATTGCTGATGGCAAAGTTGTAATAGCTGTTGCTCACTCCCCCCAGGTCGGAGAGGGATGAAGCAAAGGTATTGTGCTTGATCCTGTAGCTTTCCTGGGACAGTTGCAGCTTCAGCAAATCCCCCTCGGCATCGCTCCTGCGGCTCTGCAATACATAGTGCTGGTAGCTGGGGTAGGCGATGGTCACCAGTATCGCCAGTATTGCGATGACTATCATAAGTTCTAGCAAGGTCACACCGCGCATTTCTTTCATCAGGTCCCCTTGGAGGCTTGACTATACTCAGACCAAAACTATAGGCCACAACCGGGGGACGAGCGGTGCTGGGCTCATTAAAACAAAGGGGTTATACCTTGCTTGAGTTGATGGTGACAGTGGCGCTGGTAAGCATACTGGCAGGTATCGCTGTTCCTTCTTTCAAGAGTGTCATCAAGGAAAGGCAGCTCTATCAGGCGGCGGAGGCCATACGTACCCAGGTCCTGTTGGGGCAGAGCGAGTCTGTCCGGCTTAACCAGAATATTCGTTTTTTCCTTTCTTCCACCAATGGCTGGTGTGCTGGTGTTACCTCCAGGACCATCACCAGTGGCAATGATTGTGACTGTGCGGCTCTGGACAGTGGGGCCAGTTCTGGGCAATGCACCTTTTCTGCCAGCAACCTGACCAGGGCGGTCAAAGACGACGACTTTGACTTGGTCAATGTCACCTCCACTTTTGATGACAACATCCTTGTGCTGCAGGCCCGGAATCGCGGCGTAGTCAATTTGTCAGGTGGTAGCAACAACGGCCACTTCAGTATTACTCCCAAGGGTGAAAGCACAGGTTATTGCGTTATCGTCTCTCGCCTTGGCCGGGTGCGGACTTGTCCCCAGACCAACGGAGTCTGTTCATCATGTTGACCGGAAGAGACCGCCAGCGAGGCATGACCCTTATTGAATTGATGGTGTCCATGGGGCTGGGGCTGGTGGTGATACTGGCGGCGACTACCCTCTTTTCTGCCACTGTGGGGGCCAGCTCGGTGTCGACCCGAATGACGGTACTGCGTAGTGACCTCAACGCCATCGCCAACATGATCGCCTCTGACGTCAGACGGTCCGGTTATACCTCGGCGGCCACCGATGCTTTCGGTAAGGCGGCTTGTACCAGCAACTATGAAACCAATTGCCCCTTTACCTTCAAGCCCAGCAGAGACCTCTCGGCCGACGGACATTGCATCATCGCCCGTATGGACGCCAACGACGATGGCGTCTTCGATTCCAGCGATACCAATGAGGTCAGGGGTTATGTGTTCGATAACGGCACTATCTATTTCATTACCAGTTGGACAGGAACCCCCAGCTGTGATGGCACCTACACCCGTGAATCCCTGTCCTGGGCTTCTGACCTGACGGTAACAGACCTCACATTTACCTATGTGTCGGGTGCATCAGGTACCGGGATCCGATCCATCGATATCGCCATCAGCGGCACCAATGGCACTTCGCCGGATTTGAAGATGTCGCTGACCCAGGAAGTGAGGCTGCGCAATGACGACATCTGAACGCGGTTTTGTCACCCTCACCGTCACCCTGTTGGTCATGATCATGGCCATTTCCGTTGCCGTCTTTACGACGCGCAACAAGGTGACGGAGAACCGTATCCAACTCAACGAAGTCAGGCATGAGCAGGCTTTCGAGGCCGCGGAGAGCGGCCTCGAGTATGCGGTTTCCCAGATCCACAAAAACCCGCAAGGTAGTTTGAGCTTCACCTTGACCAACGCCCAGGTAGCGGGGGCCCAGACCACCTTCACCACCACCTCGGTTGAAGATGCTGTGGCTTTTACCAACTCATCAGGCCAGGCGGTGATCTATTCCGTCGCCAGGGTATCCTCCACCGGCACCTCCCAGGATGGCTCCACCACCGAGACCCATCGCCAGACCCTGGTGGTGACACCCGTGGTCAAGACCGGCCCCTCAGCACCGCTGACGGTGGGGGGCAGCATGACGGTGGGCGGCTCCTTTAGCGTGGCAGCCAACCCTAACGGCGGTGGCCGGGGGGTACCGGTATCCATCTGGATGAGCACGCCTGTTGATCTGTCAGGTAATGTCATGACCTGCGGCCAGCAGGAATTCAGTGGGGGGAACTGCTCCAGCGCCGTCTATTCCGGGAAGGACAGCCCAGGTATCGATATAGTGGATAACGACCCCAGTTTCCCTTCCGATCTCTTTGCCTTTACTTTCGGCATCGACAGCAGCAACTGGCGGGATCTTGAGAGTGATGCCAACTACATCTTCAACGACTGCTCTTCCCTGACCGGCAGCGAGGCAGGTCTTATCATCATCGAGGGAAACTGCGACCTCAAGGCCAGCTTGGGCAGCGAAAGCGCTCCCGTGCTGCTTCTGGTGGTGGACGGCGATTTGACCATGAATGCAAGCTACTCCTTCCATGGCGTTGTCTTCAGCTTCCATACGGCACCGTCAGTCAGTACCAAGTTCAAAGCCAACGGTACGGCCGAGGTCGATGGCAGCATCATCGCCAACCATGATGTGGATATCACCAGCGGTACCTTTGGTGTGCGCTCTGAAGAGTTGGGCACCGGCGGGGGGAACCCGTTTCAAAAGATCAAGCGCGTATGGCGGCTTCCCGGCAGTTGGAGGGACTGGTAATGAAAGCCTTTTCTAAAAGATGGCTGGGCTTTGGCCTGATCGAAGTGATGGTGGCCATCGCCGTTATCGGTATTGGGGTCACCGGCATGATGGTGCTCCAGAAAACCCTGTTGCGCTCCAGCAATGAGAGCCTCTATCGCAACGTGGCAATGGAGCTGGCCAAGGCCAAGATGGAGTCCTTCAGGGATTTCGATGATGCCATAGGGGGCACTTCCAACTACGTGGATATCGTTACCGGCAGCGACAGCGTTACCGTCAGTGGCCAGGCCTACAGCCGTAACTGGAACGTCAACGATCTCTATTACGACGACAGTACGGGGAGCTGGTCCACCACGGCCCCCGCGGGGGCGCCATATTCAGATCAGAAACTTGTCGCCATCACCGTCAGTTGGACCAGCCCCGACGGCACCGACACCGTTACCCTTAACGGCTCCATTTCTTCAAACTCCACTGCGGATCAGAAGAAAGGCCTGGATCCTATAGTATCCACTGATGGTCCAGTGGTCAGCTACACCCCTGGCCAGGCCCCTGACGTCATTGCCCTGGATCTCAACACGGGCGGTGACGGCATCAAGAGGGAAAGCAGCAAGCCTGTTCCCGACATCATCAAGCAGGGCAACAGCACCCTGGTGAAGTTTGACACCGTCACCTACAAACCGGACAAGACCACCCTTATCCGGGAGGATTTTGCCACCATCAACTGTCAATGCAGCCTGGATGCGACCACGGGCCAAGGCTATACGCCTTTCCTGTCCAAGCCGGACTTTAACGACAGCGGAGAGGTCAACGAATATCAGGTGGTGGTGAAAGACGGTTCATTGCTGGATAAACAGACAGGCTCTCCTTCCAGCAACAATGCCGCCAGTTACTGCACCATGTGTTGCAATGACCACTTCGACAGCAGTGATACCAGCTATCCGCTCTTCGATCCTGATCGGGCCACCACCCCCCATGAGCACTTTCTTTTTGACAACAGCAGCTATAACACTTTCACCGATGCCGGCGGCCTGGATACCGTGAATTTCACGAAAGCACAATCGGCGGGAGCCGACTATCTGGAGGCCTGTCGCCTGCTGCGGGTGGACGGTTATTACAGGGTCATGCAGGACTGGCGCCTCATCGACATCATCCTGATGCGAAAAGATTGGCTGGATGAAAGTGCCAACCAGGCGGCGTACCGAGCCTACGTTTTGGCCAAGGTCAAGGACGCCATCATGGGCACCACTGCCGCCGACAAGAGCGCCCTGCGGGACATATCTTCCCCCTCCGAGGCACTCAAGATCGATAACACAGGTGCGACCCAACTGATGGCGAGGGGGATTTATCTGGATCACCTGGATGTGGACGACTTGGCCCGGGTCCAGGCGTTGATCAACGGAGGCGACAGCCAATGGCCGGCCCTGGTGCCCTTTTATGACGTCAACCTGACCCTCCTTGCCGACTGGCAGGTGGGAGCCGGCAGCACTGGCCTGAGCGTCTCCAGCGAGGCCATCAAGACCCTGGACCCGGACCCCTCAAGCGATTATTACGGTACCTACAGCCGAGGCCTGTTGACTGTCTCCAGTGGTGCCAGCGGCTCAGTAGCGGTCAGGGCCCGCCTGGGTAACACCGGTGTTACGGGCTCGCTGCCCACGGATAAAGACGATGGCAACCAGTATTTGGAGGACAGCCTTGCCATCACTGTCACCGGAAGCGGTGCTGCAGTCACCGGAAACCTGAACTGCCTGACCAAGAACGGCGCAGCCTGCAGCAGCAATACCGTGGAGAGCACGACCATCACGGTAACCAAGTCCGACGCCACCGTGGATAGCAGCATCAGTTGCGTCGTGACATCGCCTGGCGGTGCTGGTACCCCGACCTACAACTGCTCCGGTTTCCCCGATGGTTGGTCCGGTACCTTGAGTTTCAGCTATTCAGGCTCCGGTGGCACCACCTTCGTCTACTACCCGGTTACCGGGGTGTCGGTCACTGTCAGCGGTATCACGGCCACCACCGTTCCATCTGATGGTTGCGTCTTGATGCAGGCCAGCACCTTGTCTGCACCGACCTCTGGTTGTGGCTATGTTGCCCCCTGAAGGACGGCGACGTTATGCTAGGCGCCATCGATAACGAGAGCTGCGGTCAACGGACATGAAGAAAATTGAGGCCATCATCAAACCCTTCAAGCTGGACGACGTCAGGGAGGCACTGGCGGAGGTAGGGGTCAACGGTATGACGGTCAGTGAGGTCAAAGGCTTCGGGCGCCAGAAGGGCCATACCGAGCTGTACCGGGGGGCCGAGTACATGGTGGACTTCCTGCCCAAGGTGAAGTTGGAACTCATAGTGCAGGATGAAGATCTCGAGCGTTGCATCGACGCCATCATGCAGACGGCCCAGACAGGCAAGATTGGCGATGGCAAGATCTTCGTCACCGATGTGCAGCGCGTGATACGCATCCGCACCGGCGAAGAAAACGAAGAAGCCATCTGAAATAAAAAAAGCGGCCATCAGGCCGCTTTTTTTGTCATTGCACCAGGGCGCTGTCCGGGTAATTTTCCTTAAGCACCGCCAGGGCATGGGCCTTGAGTTCATCTATGCCCAACTTGTCGTAACAGTCGACCAGCAACTCAAGGGCCTTCTCCTGGGCCTTGGTTCCCTCGTAATTGTCCACCACTGTCTGGGCCCTGTTGGCTGCGGCAACCCAGGCTTTGCGCTTGACGTAGTAGCGGGCCACTGCCAACTCGTAGTTGGCCAGGCGGTTCTTCAGGAACACCATGCGCTGGCTAGCGTCGGCCGCATACTTGGAGTTGGGGAAGCGCTTGATCAAGTTGGCAAAATCTTCAAACGCCTGGCGGGAGCTGGAAGGATCCTTGTCGGTCCTGTCCACCCACAGCAGTTCCTGGAAGAAGTTGCTGTCCATGGCCATGTGGTTCAGGCCACGCATGTAGTAGGCATAGTCCAGGTCGGTATGCTGGGGGTTCAGCTTGGTGAAACGGTCGATAGTGGAAATGGCTGAGGCGTAGTCCCCTTGCTTGTAGTAGGCATACATCATGTCCAGTTGGACCTGATGCGAGTAGGGGCCGAAGGGGTAGCGGGAGTCCAGGCCTTCCAGCAGCTCTGTGGCTTTCTTGTAGTTGCCTTGGGTCAGGGCAGTCTGGGCCTGTTCGAAACTCTTCTGCGGCGAGTTTTGCATCGCCTTCTCTTCCTTGCTGCTACTTGCGCAGCCGCCGAGGGTCAGGCCCAGGGCCAAAAGCAGGGTGAGGCAGCGTCCTTTTTTTGTCATCATTCGTGGTTCTTTCCCGTACCTTGATTCGAAGCCACTGTGTTCAGTGCCAAAGGGGAGTAAACTATGTCTTTTGGCGCATTCTAACCCAGTACCCTGTCTTGTCACAGGGGCGACAACGAGTCTTCTATGCGTGAAGTGATTGAGTTATCGGCCAAGGCGGGTGTCGAACACCTTGGCCAACGCTTGGATCAGGTTTTGGCTGATTTGTTCCCCGACCATTCCCGATCCAGGCTGAAAGAGTGGATTTTAGCGGGCCATGTCACAGTGGATGGCCAAGTGGTCGACAAGCCCAGGCAGAAGCTGATGGGCATGGAGGCCATTGAAGTCCAAGCCGAAGTGGAAGCCGACGAGCGCTTCAAGGCCGAGGCCATCGACCTCGATATCGTCTATGAAGATGAGCACATACTGGTGATCAACAAGGCTGCCGGCCTGGTGGTTCACCCCGGTGCCGGTAATGCCGATGGCACCCTGCTCAATGCCCTGTTGCACCACTGCCCCGAGATAGCCATAGTGCCCCGGGCCGGCATAGTGCATCGTCTGGACAAGGACACCACAGGTTTGATGGTGGTGGCCAAGACACTGGCAGCCCAGACACATTTGGTGGAAAAGCTGCAGGCCAGGGACATCACCCGTGAATACGAGGCCCTGGCCATAGGGGTGATGACGGCCGGCGGCACTGTCGATGCCCCCATAGGCCGCCACCCCACCAAACGTACCCACATGGCGGTGGTTCGCGACGGTAAGCCGGCCGTCACCCATTACCGGGTAGCGGAGAAGTTTCGTCTCCATACCCGCCTGCGCCTGCGCCTGGAGTCGGGCCGTACCCACCAGATCAGGGTGCATATGGCCCATATCGGCCACCCCTTAGTAGGGGATCCTCTCTACGGCGGCCGCAGCCGCCTGCTCAAGGGGGCTGATCCCGACACCCAGGAGATCCTGCGCCAGTTCCCACGTCAGGCCCTCCATGCCGCCAAGCTGATCTTGGAGCACCCGGTCACCGGCGAGGAGATGTGCTGGGAAGCCCCCATCCCTGACGACATGCTGGGGCTTTACGACCTGCTGCGCGACGACATGGCGCGTCATGGCGGTTAATGCCATCGAAGGCGTCTTCCCTGCCGGGGTTGCCGCCTTCTATACCGACAGGTTGGGCGGCGTCAGCCAGGGGCCATACCAAGGCTTCAACCTGGGGCTGCATGTCGGTGATGTCCCTTCCCGGGTCCATTACAACAGGGCCTTGTTGTCCCTAGATATAGGCATTGGCCAAGAGCCTGCCTGGCTGAATCAGATTCATGGTGACCAGGTACAGCTTTTGCCAGGCCCTGTTCTGGATGGCGCCGATGCCGCCGTGACCCGCATCCCGGGCCAGCCGTTGGCTATCATGACCGCAGATTGCCTGCCGGCGCTTTTTGCCAGCAAGGACGGCGCTGTGGTTGGTGCCGCCCACGCCGGTTGGCGAGGCCTGGCCGGCGGGGTCTTGGAGGCCACAGTGGCCGCTATGGGCGTCCCTGCAACAGAGCTCATTGCCTGGTTGGGCCCTTGTATAGGCCCCAATGCCTTCGAGGTGGGCCCCGAGGTCAGGGAGGCTTTCTTAAGCCAGGTCGAGTCCGATGGTGCGGCTTTCCAGCCAAAGGCCGGGGGGAAATACCTGGCCGATCTTCAGCAATTGGCAGCAAACCGCCTCAAGCGCCTCGGTGTCACTGCCATATATAAAGATCCTGCCTGTACCTTTGCAGAGGCGGAGCGATTCTTCTCTTACCGCCGAGACGGCCAGACCGGTCGCATGGCTTTCATGATCTTGCGCAACACCTGACTTGAAAGTTCGGGGCTAAGCTCCCACATAAAAGGCATCTGAACAATTTAGGAGGCCCAGATGCACCCCGAACGCTTTACCAGTAAATTTCAGCTGGCTTTGTCCGATGCGCAGTCACTGGCTCTGGGCCGTGACAACCAGTTCATCGAGCCCGCCCACCTGATGATGGCGCTGCTCAATCAGGACAGCAGCGTGGTCAAGCCACTGTTCTCCCAGAACAAGGTGGACTTCAACCGCTTCCGTTCCGAGCTGGGGCAGATCCTGGAGCGCTTCCCGCAGGTTGAAGGAACAGGTGGTGAGGTCCAAGTCTCCCGCGCCCTGGCCAACCTCCTTAACCTCTGCGACAAGCTGGCCCAGAAGCGCAAGGACAAGTTCATTTCCTCCGAGCTCTTTATCCTGGCAGCCTTGGATGACCAGGGTGAATTGGGTGAATTGCTGCGCAAACACAACTTGACCAAGCCCAAGGTGGAGCAGTCCATCGAGTTGCTGAGGGGCGGCCAGAAGGTGGACGATCCCAATGCCGAGGATACCCGTCAGGCTCTGGAACGTTACACCATAGACCTCACTGAGCGAGCAGAGCAGGGCAAGCTGGATCCCGTCATCGGGCGCGATGAAGAGATCCGCCGTACCATCCAAGTATTGCAACGCCGTACCAAGAACAACCCTGTCTTGATCGGCGAACCTGGCGTCGGCAAGACCGCCATAGTCGAAGGCCTGGCCCAGCGCATCATCAATGGCGAAGTGCCTGAGGGTCTCAAGAGCAAGCGAGTGCTGTCACTGGACTTGGGGGCCCTGCTGGCCGGCGCCAAGTACCGGGGCGAGTTCGAAGAGCGCCTCAAGGCGCTGCTCAACGAGCTGGCCAAGGAAGAAGGGCAGATAATCCTCTTCATCGACGAGCTACATACCATGGTCGGGGCCGGTAAGGCCGATGGCGCCATGGACGCCGGCAACATGCTCAAACCCGCCCTGGCCCGCGGCGAGTTGCACTGTGTCGGCGCCACCACCCTGGATGAATACCGCCAGTACATAGAGAAAGACGCGGCTTTGGAGCGCCGCTTCCAGAAAGTGATGGTGGAAGAGCCCAGCGTCGAGGACACCATCGCGATACTGCGCGGCCTCAAGGAGCGTTATGAACTGCACCACAGCGTCGAGATCACCGATCCGGCCATAGTGGCGGCGGCCACCTTGTCTCATCGTTACATCAGTGACCGGCAGCTGCCCGACAAGGCCATCGACCTTATCGACGAGGCTGCCTCCAGCATCCGCATGCAGATCGATTCCAAACCGGAAGAACTGGATCGCCTGGAAAGGCGCATGATCCAGCTGAAGTTGGAGCGCCAGGCGCTCACCAAGGAACCCGACGAAGCCTCCAAGAAGCGCCTGAACCTGCTGGAAGAGGAACTGGCGGATCTGGACGCCCGCTTCGAGGAACTGGAAGAGGTCTGGAAGGCGGAGAAAGCCGCGCTTTCGGGCACCCAGCAGATCAAGGCGCAGTTGGAAGAAGCCCGCCAGGAGCTGGAGATCGCTCGGCGCGCCGCCAACTACGAACGCATGTCCGAACTCCAGTACGGCCGCATACCGGAACTGGAAAAGCAGTTGGACCTGGCTGCCGCCGCCGAGATGCAGGAGATGAAACTGCTCAAGCACAAGGTCACGGATGGCGAGATAGCGGAGGTGGTGTCGCGCTGGACCGGCATCCCCGTGGCCAAGATGCTGGAAGGCGAGCGGGAAAAGCTGCTGCAGATGGAGGACAACCTCCATAAGCGGGTGGTGGGCCAGGAAGAAGCTGTCAGTGCCGTGGCCAATGCCATCCGCCGCAGCAGGGCAGGGCTCTCTGATCCCCGCCGTCCCATAGGTTCCTTCCTGTTCTTGGGGCCCACCGGTGTCGGTAAGACCGAGCTGTGCAAAGCCTTGGCACAGTTCCTGTTCGATACCGAGGAAGCCATGGTGCGCCTCGACATGTCCGAGTTCATGGAAAAACATGCCGTTTCCCGATTGGTTGGGGCCCCTCCTGGTTATGTCGGCTATGAAGAGGGGGGTTACCTGACCGAGGCGGTGCGTCGCCATCCCTACTCGGTGATCCTGTTGGACGAAGTGGAAAAGGCCCACCCGGATGTCTTCAACATACTGCTGCAGGTGCTGGACGATGGCCGTTTGACCGACAGCCAGGGGCGCACCGTCGATTTCCGCAACACCGTGGTGATCATGACGTCCAACCTGGGCTCGGATCGCATTCAGGAGCATGCGGGCAAGGAAGACTATGAGGTGATGAAGGCCATGGTGATGGACGTGGTGGCGCACCATTTCCGCCCGGAGTTCATCAACCGCATCGACGAAACCGTGGTCTTCCACCCCTTGAGCAACCAGGTTATCCGTCAGATAGCCGATATCCAGTTGGCCAGCCTCAAGCAGCGCCTGGCCGAGCGGGATTACCAACTGGCCCTGACCGATGCGGCCCTGGATCTGCTGGCGGAAGCGGGTTTCGATCCCCTGTTTGGGGCAAGACCTCTGAAGAGAGCCATCCAAAACCGGCTGGAGAACCCCCTGGCCAACCAGATCCTCAAAGGGGAACTGCTACCTGACAAGCTTATCAAGGTGGATGCTGACGCTGGAGAGCTCAGCATCAGCCAATAACGAAGAAGCCGACCACTGGGGTCGGCTTCTCTTTACTGTTTGCAGGCATCCTTTATCTGCTGCTGGTACTGCTTCACCTGTGCGGCTTTGTCCTCGTCGGATAGCAGGTGGTACTCCCCTTTCTCATCCACCATCCTGACTCTATCGAAGGTGGTCAGGGTCTTGAGGTTTTCCCTGGCCCTGTCACAGGCTTCTTTTAGCTGA